>CBHWBD010000105.1:0-16771 GCA_966111775.1 uncultured Comamonadaceae bacterium
GAGGGCGTTTGTCATGTGTTTCTCCTGATGCAGGCCGGCACCATGGCCGCTGCCTCCAGTGAACGAGGCTGGCACCCCGCCGGTTGTCAGTGCGGCACGGCGGAGCTTGTAGGACAAGCGGCGGGAAGGTGCGAATGCGGTCTCGTCCTACAGGCGCCTGCCCGCCGTGCCGACGCCGCGTGACCGCGGCGGGCTCGATGCTTGCCGGTCCCGGCGTTGGAGCAAGTACCGATGAGCGATTCCCAGCAGACGAATGTGCCGGCGGACGAGGTGCAGCGGGCGGGGCTCGCCGCTTCCGTCAATGCCGCGCAGCTGGCCCTGGCCCAGAACGCGCGCTTCCTGGCGCGTTGCAGCCGCCTCGCCGGCGTCGGCGCCTGGGAGTGGCAGGCCGAGCTGGAGAAGCTGACGCTGTCGGACTCGGCCTGCGAGTTGCTGGGCCTGCCGGTCGGCCAGGTGCCGACGCTGGCCGCCCTGCTGCAACGCTTCGGCCCGGATGGCGCCGCCATGCTCGATGCCGCGTTGCAGCGTGCCGCCACCGATGGCGAAGGTTGGGACGTGGAACTGCCCTGCGACACCGGTCCGAAAGGCCGCCGCGTGTTGCGCGTCGTCGGTCGCCACGACGAGGATGAAACCGGACGCCGCGTCGGCGTCGTCATGCTGGATGTCAGCGAGCCCGCCGAGGTGCGGGCCGAACTGGAGCGCACGCTGGAGCGCCTGGCCCTGGCCACGCACAGCGGTGGCATTGGCGTCTGGACGCTGGATCTGCAGGAATCTCGCCGGGGTGACCTGGCCTGGGACGACGCGATGTGGCGGCTGCATGGCGAGCCCCCCCATGGCCAGACCACCAGCCTGGCGTCCTGGCGCAAGCGCCTGCACCCGCAGGACCGGCGCGCCGCCGTCATGGCCGTGCGGGCAGCCCTGAAGGAAGGCAACCAGTTGGACGGCGAATGGCGGGTCTGCTGGCCCGATGGCAGCAGCCATGTGCTGCGCAGCTCGGGCCGCGTGTTGCGCGACGCCGGCGGCCGGCCGCTGCGGCTGTCGGGCGTGTGCTGGGACGTCAGCGAGGCGCGCCGCCTGCAGCAGCAGCTCGAGGAGCAGCACGAGCTGCTCGAGGTGACGCTGCAGTCCATCGCCGACGCCGTGCTGACCACCGACGCCCTCGGTCGCGTGACCTGGCTCAACCCCGTCGCCCAGCGCCTGACCGGCTGGGCCGCCAACGAGGCGCGCGGCCAGCCGGCCAGCCGGGTCTTCACGGCCCAGCGCGAGGAGACCCGCGAAGCCCTCGGCGATCCGGTGCATCGCTGCCTGACCACCGGGCGGCCGACACGGCTGCCGGCAGGGGCCGTGCTGCTCAGCCGCAGCGGCGAACTGCGCGCCGTCGACGATTCGGTGGCGCCCATCCGCGATGCCCAGGGCCGCGTGCTCGGCGCCGTGCTGGTGTTCCGTGACGTCACCCAGCAGCGGCGCCAGTTCGACGAGATCCGCTGGCGCGCCAGCCACGACGGGCTGACCGGCCTGGTCAACCGCGGCGAGTTCGGCCAGCGCCTGAGCCGCACGCTGGAGCGGGCCAGGCGTGATGGCAGCCATCACGCCCTGCTGGCCTTCGACCTGGACCGCTTCAAGGCCATCAACGACCACTGCGGCCATGCCGCCGGCGACGAGGTGCTGCGCGAGGTGGCACGGCGGCTGGAGGCCGGTGTGCGCGGCCGTGACACCGTGGCCCGCCTGGGCGGCGACGAGTTCGCCGCCATCCTCGAGAACTGCTCGCTGGACGAGGCCCTGCACGTGGCCCAGAAGCTCTGCGACGCCATGGACCAGTACCGCTATGTGCACGGCGAGCAGCGCTTTCGCATCGGCACCAGCATCGGCGTGGCGCCGCTGGATGGTCGCTGGCCCGATGCCGACGCCGCCCTGCGCGAGGCCGATGCCTGCTGCATGACGGCCAAGGAGCTGGGGCGCAACCGCGTGCAGGTCTGGGCGCCGGACGACGCCGCGCTGCGCACCCACCAGAACGAGCATCGCTGGGCCACGCGGCTGCAGCAGGCCCTGGACGAGGACCGCTTCGAGCTGGACCTGCAGCGCGTGCTGCCTGCCCAGGGCGAGGACGATGGCCGCCTGCGTGGCGAGCTGCTGCTGCGCCTGCGCGAGCGCGATGGCAGCCGCGTGCTGCCCGGCGCCTTCATGCCGGCCGCCGAGCGCTTTCATCTGGTGCCGCGCCTGGACCGCTGGGTGCTGCGCCAGGCCGTTCAATTGCTGCAGCGTGGTGGCCCGCCGCAGATCGCGTCGCTGTCCATCAATGTGTCGGCGCTGACGCTGCAGGATGCGGCCTACCACCAGGAAGCCCGCGCCCTGCTGACCGAGCTGGGCCCGCAGCGCGCCGCTTCCCTGTGCCTGGAGATCACCGAGACGGCCGTCATCACCCAGCTGGACGAGGCGGCGCGCTTCATCAAGCAGATGCGCGCCCTGGGGGCTCGCATCGCGCTGGACGACTTCGGTGCCGGCTCGTCCTCCTTCGGTCATCTGAAGGCCCTGCCGGTGGACCTGCTGAAGATCGACGGCCAGTTCGTGCGCGCGCTGATGACCGACCCGCTGGACCAGGCCGCCGTGCGCAGCTTCGTCGACGTGGCCCAGGTGCTGGGCCTGACGACGGTGGCGGAGTGCGTGGAGACGCCCGAAGTGCTGCTGGAGCTGGTGCGCCTGGGTGTCGGCGAGGTGCAGGGATTTTTGCTGCACCGGCCCCAGCCGCTGGCCGAGTTGCTGGCCGTGGCCGAGGAGGCCCTGCCGGCCTGAGGGCCCGAGGGCTTATTTGAGGGGCTGCAGCTGGCGCGGCGCCAGGTCGGCGCGCACAGGCTGCTCGCTGTCGGTGACGGGCGTCTCGGCGCGGGCGACGAGGGTGGGGTCATCGGGCGCCGAGGCCGCCGGTGCCGCGACGTCCCGACCGTCGGCCACGGCGCGCAAGGACACCTGCAGGCCACGCGAGATAGTGCCCTGCCAGTCGCGCAGGGTGGTGGCGGCCTTGTGCATGGCCGCGCTCATCTGCACATCCAGCGGGCGCGGGTCGTCCACCATGTCGAGGCCGGCGCTGGCCGCCAGGGCCGTCACGGCGACCAGCAGGGCCGCCGCGTGGAAGCGTCGGCTCTGCACCGAGGGCGACAGCGCGTCGGCGTCGCGCGACACGATGGGCATGTGGGCAAGCTGCCGCGCGGGCATCTGCGTGTGCCAGCCCTCGGCATGGGTGGATTGCGGAAATTGCATGAGACCCTCCTGAATGCGTCGGCAGCCGCGCTCTTCGGGCGCGGCAACTTGAAGTCAAGTTTGGGTCTCCGGGCGGCGAATACCTGTCGGCCCGCGCAGGCTTGGGCTGTAGGAAATCAGGAAAGGCTGGGGCCGCCCAGTTCGCCCGGCGCGGTAACGGGCGCCGGCTCGGGCTCCGGGTCTTCGCGCAGCGGCAGCCGCGCCAGCACCAGGGTGCCGCGGCCGGGGGCGGACAGCAGCTGCAGCGTGCCGCCCAGGTTCTCGATGCGATAGCGCATGCCCAGCAGGCCATGGTGGCCGGCGCCCACGGCTTCGGGGTTGAAGCCCTGGCCGTCGTCGCGGATGTGCAATTGCAGCCAGCCATCGGCCTCGGCCAGCGACACCCGCACATGCTTGGCCTTGGCGTGGCGCAGCACATTGGTCAGCGCCTCCTGCACCAGGCGGTACATGGCCAGGCGGCCGGCCTCGTCGGAAGGCGCCTCCATCAGCTCCAGGCTGAGCTGCAGGCCGGAGCGCTGGGCGAACTCCTGAGTCAGGATTTCCAGGGCCGGGATGAGACCCAGGTTGGAGAGGGCCGAGGGGCGCAGGTCCTCGATGATGCGGCGTTTCAGCGCGATGCCCTGGTCGAGCAGCTGGCTCATGTGCACCAGGCGCTCGTCGATCTCGGGCGCTGCCGTCTTCGTCATGCGGCGGATGCGGGCGACATCGAGCTTGGCGGCCGTCAGCAGGGCGCCGAGCTCGTCGTGCAGCTCGCGGGCCAGGTGGGCGCGTTCGTCCTCGCGCACGGTCTGCAGATGGTGGGCCAGCTCGGTCAGCTCGGCGGTGCGGCGGGCCACCTCGCGGTCCAGGCGGTCGCGCTCCTGGGCCAGTTCCTGGGCATGGCCGCGGCGGGCCGCGTGCAGGGCCTCGTTGCGGCGCAGGAAGACGGCCAGGCCGAACAGGCTGAGCAGGGTCAGCCCGTGCACGCCGATGCGGCCGTAGTTCAGCGAGCGCACGACGGCGTCGCGCTCGATGGCGATCTGGGTGAGTTCGTGCTGGTCGAGTTGGGCGACGGCATCGCGCACGGCCTGCATCTTCTCGCGGCCGATGTCCGACTCCACCAGGCCGTGCCAGGCCGTGTCCTGGCCATCGCGGTAGAGCTTGACGACGAGCTGGATCTCGGAGAGTTTTTCGCTGCCGCGCCGGCTGGCGTCGGCCACCAGGGCTTCCCATTCCGAGCTGGCGTACTGGCCGCGCAACTGGGCCAGCACCGTCGGCAGCTCCTGCTCGGCCAGTTTGATGGGGGCCAGATAGTCGTCGCGCCCGGTCAGCAGGTAGCCGCGCTGGGCGGTCTCGGCGTCGGTCAGCAGCTCGCGCAGGCGCAGGCCGTCGTTGCGGGCCTGATGGCGGGCCTGGGACTGGTTCAGGGCTTCGTCGGCGCCCCAGAAGGCGGCCTCGCTGACGCCCATGACGGCAGCCGCGGCCAGCGCGGCGAAGCCGACGGCCAGACCGCGCTTGCGGCTGGCGCCTTCCAGCCAGGGATCGAGATGACGCAGCACCGTCAGCCGTTCAACTGGCCGCTGCTGCAGGGCGCGTTGATGGGGCATGTTCTGCCAGCTCGGCGCAGTAGCTGATGAGGTCGTCGAGCTCCCGGCTCTTGTCGAACACCCGCTCGGCGCCCAGGCTGGCGCAGCGGCGGCGCATCTCTTCGGTGGCGTAATTCGTCAGCACGACGCGGCGCGCCCGGATGCCGAGCTGCTGGGCCGCCTGCAGCACACCCAGGCCGGTGCCGGAACGCAGGAAGACGTCGACGATGAAGAGGTCGGCATTGGCGTCGGGGTCCCGGCTCATCCAGCGCACCGCGCCGGCCTCGTCGGCCACCGACCCGACCACCTCCACCTGGGCCAGCTCCTCGAGCGTCGCAATCAGGTTCTCAAGGATCACCGGACTGTCTTCGACGATGAAGGCTTTGAGTGCTGGCATGGCCCGACGGCGGCGCAAGGGATGATGAGACTGGAGTATGGACTGCTTCGACGTCGGGCCGGCAGCGCCGGCAGCGCATCGCGCTGTAGGACTTCTCCTAGGATGACCTAGGGGAAGTCCCTGAGGAGGGCATTACTGGGGGTGGCGAACGGCGATGTCGTTGCGCACGCCGACGACACCCGAGGTCTCACGCGCCAGCTTCTCGGCCATGGCCTTTTCCTCGAACGACTTGGCGAAGCCCGACAGCTGCACCGTGCCCTTCAGCGTCTCGACGCTGATGGCCATGGCACTGACGGTCGGGTCGGCGGCGAACTTGCTCTTCACGCGCGTCGTCAGCGCGGCGTCGTCGACATAGGCGCCGACGGTTTCCTGGTTGCGGGTGACGGCGCAGCCGCTGGTGGCGGCCAGGGTGGCCGTGAGGGCGGTGGCGACGGCGAGGGTGATGACGGACTTGTTCAGCATGGGGGTTCTCCTTGGATGGCGGCTTCACGGAGCCGCTGGACTCACTATCGAACCGCGCCGGATGCGGCGGCATAGTCCCGAAGCGCGGTGCCCTGTCGGACTCGGCCGGCGTCGATGTAGGACGGCGACTCTCGCGGCAGGCGCAGCGGACTGCTACGCTGACGCATCCCCAACACCACCGCCACCATGATCCGCATCGGCATCGTCGACGACCACGCCATCGTGCGCACCGGCCTGCGCCAGTTCCTGTCTGACCACGTCGACCTGCGCGTCACCGGCGAAGGCTCCAGCGGTCACGATGCACTGGAGATGGCGCGCGGCGGCGAGGTCGACGTGCTGCTGCTGGACATCTCCATGCCCGACCAGAGCGGCGTGGATGCGCTGGCCGCCATCAAGGCGCGCTTCCCCGAACTGCCCGTCCTCATCCTGAGCGGCTTTCCCGAGGCGCACTACGCGACGACGCTGCTGCGCCAGGGCGCCAGCGGCTATCTGAACAAGGAATGCGATCCCGACGAGATCGCCAATGCCATCCGCCTGGTGGCGCGCGGCCGGCGCTACATCAGCCCGGCCGTGGCGGAGCAGCTGGCCGACAGCGTGGTGGGGGGCTCGGGTGCCGGCGCGGCGCCCGACAAGCCCCTGCACGAGGCGCTGTCGGAGCGCGAGTTCCAGGTCTTTTTGAGGCTGGCCCAGGGCGAGACCGTGGGCCATATCGCCGAGGCCCTGTTCCTCAGCGTCAAGACCGTCAGCACCTACCGCACGCGCGTGCTCGAGAAGCTCAAGCTGCAGACCAACAGCGACCTGACCTACTACGCGTTGAAGAACGGGCTGATCCAGTAAGGCGGAGCGCCTACTTCAGCACCTCGACCTCGATGCGGTCGATGGTGACGTTGACGGGGCAATCCTGCTTCTGCGCGTCGCAGGGCTTGTCCAGGACCCAGGCGAAATCCCGCTGCCCCGTGCGTGCTGCGCCCCCCGGCGAGGTCGAGGCTCGCCAGGTCAATCGCCGGGCCAGCGCGAGGCTGCTCGCGTCCAAGGCCTGCTCGAAGGCCCAGGGCGGCGTGTCACGGATGCCTCTCACGTGGATGTCGCGACCGATGACGCGCGGCGCCTGGGCGCGGCCCTGATCGTCCACTTCCGCCTCGACGGTGACCACGCCGGTCACCCCGTAGCGGGCTGCGCCGAAAGGGTAGTCATCGTCGGAATTGCCGGGTCGCCAAAGCTGGCGGGGATCGACCTGGAGCACGTCGGCCGCATTCAGGGCCGTCGCCACGCGCAGCTGGCCGGCACTGACGCCAGCTGCCTGGCTGAGGCGGCAGCGCAAGTCCGTCGACCCCACCATCGGATCGCCGGCGGCCTCTCCGGCTCGCAGCCAGCCGCGCACCTTGGGCGGCCAGGCCGCAGCCTGCGCGGCGTCGACGGTGTTGAGTCGCTCGCGCAGCGCCGCGGCCGTCGGGGCTGGTTCCGTGGCAATGTCGCGCCGGCTTCCCCATCGCTCCAGCAGGGTCTGTTCGTCAGCCAGCGCAGCCGCCCATTGGGCCTGGGGCAAGGCTTGAATGCGCAGCAGGCGTTGCATCCAGGGGAAACGGCTGTCGCCACTGACGCAGGCCTGGCCGGCAGCCATCAGCCCTGCCAGGCGCTGGTCATCCGCCGCGCCCGCGCTGTCGCGGCCCCAGACGGCCAGCTCGTTGATGGCGCGCGCTTCCACACGTTCGTTGGGCGCTGAGGCTTCGCCGCGTCGGGCCCATTCCTCTTCCAGCCACTGCGCGAGCAGCGCCGACATCCGTTGCCGATGTTCGGCCGCCATGCGGGCGCCTGCTTCGCGCAGTTCAGGGTCGAGGGGCACCGCCTCCGGCATCAGGAATTGAGGACGAAGCAGCGTCTCGTGCACCTCAGCCACTGCCTGCTGCGTGAAGGCCATCAGGGCCTTGCGAACATCCAGCCGATCGTCGGCCGCCCCGGCCACGGCGCTGGCCAGGCACAGCGTCAACGCTGCAATCTTGCTTTTCGACATCTTTCCTCCCGCGCAGATTCTGCAAGGGCGCGCGCGGGAGGCGCGGCGAGGGTTTGCCCCTCGCCGTCAGGTCTGCCGTTCAGTCGGAGACGAACTCCGTCGGCGCATCCTCGCTCAGTGTCCAGGGCAGGGCGGATTCATAACCCAGCACCGGATCGTTGGGCGAGGCGGCCGGCGACCACCAGCGGGTCAGGGCCGACCACAGCGGGCGGTGCGGTGCGGCTTCGGCGAGCGGGATGTGCGTCAGCGGGGCGTCGAGGCTCATGGACTTCTCCTGATGTGCACGACAGCATCGCGGCGCGCGGCGGCTGGATGTATCGGCGGTCGTCGCGGTGGGCTGTCGGAGTCTTCCGACAGGGTTGGCCCGTAGGTTCGACAATGCGGCCCGTGCTGACACGCCGTTATCTGCTGAGCCTGGCCTGGCTGGCCGTTGCCGCATGGCCGGCTGCGGCCTGCGAACTGCGCGTGCGCTGGAACCCCGACCCGCCCTACACGATGCGCGACGAGGCCGGCCGCATCGTCGGGATGCAGGCGGAGCTGACCGAGCAGACCCTGCAACGCATGGGCTGCAAGACCGCCTGGGTCGAACTGCCCTGGGCGCGGGCCCTGGTCGAGTTGCAGGCCGGGCGCCTCGACGTGCTGCCGGGCGCGCTGCGCCGGCCCGAGCGCGAGGCCTATGCGCATTGGGTCGAACAGCATGTGCTGGTGGCCAATCGGCTGTTCGTGCGCGCCGGCCGCGAGACTGATTTCGGCAGTGCCACGCGCCTGCAGGAAGCCTGGCGACCGGGCTTCAAGCTGGGCGTGCAGATCGGCGTCGTCTACGGCCCCGACTATGCGGCCCTGCTCGACAACGCGGCCTTCCGCGCCACGCTGACCCAGGCCGCGGCGCGGCGCAGCCTGTGGCAGATGCTGGAGATCGGCCGTGTCGACGGCGTGCTGGCCAGCGAGGCGACGGCGCGCTGGGAGCTGCGCGAACTCGGCCTGACCGAGCGCATCGTGCCGACGGCCGTCGTGCTGTCCCACGAGCCGGCCCAGATCATGTTCAGCAGGCGCTCGGTCGATGCCGCCCTGGTGCAGCGGTATCGAGAGGCTGCCGAGGCGCTGGAAAAAGACGGCACGCAGGCGCGCATCGTGCGCCGCTACCTGTCGGACTAGGCGGCCAGGGCGGCGTCGAGGATTTGCGCGGCCTGCGGCAGGGCCTGCGTGCCCACCATGCGGCCGTCGCCACCGAAGCGTGTGGCAATGAAGGCATCGGCCGCGGCTGTGGAGGACTGCTGGCGCATCAACAGCGCCTGGGCGCACAGCACCAGGCCTTGAGCGACGCGGCGGGCCTGGGCCTCCAGCGCCGCCGGGTCGCCGGTCAGCAGGCGGCGCAGGGCCTGGGCCTCGGCCTGTACCGGTGTGTCGGGGCTGGCAGCGATTTCTTCGAGCAGGGCCAGGGCCACGTCGGGCTCGCGCGAAACAGCGCGCAGCACGTCCAGGGCCATCACATTGCCCGAGCCTTCCCAGATGGAGTTGACCGGCGCCTCGCGGTACAGCCGCGCCAGCACGCCGTCCTCGACATAGCCGTTGCCGCCCAGCAGTTCCATGGCCTCGCCGGTGCATTCGATGGCGCGCTTGCAGACCCAGAGCTTGGCCGCGGGCGTCATCAGGCGCTGCCAGCCCGGCTCGTTGTTCTCGAAGCCGCACGCCAGGCGCAGCATCAACCGCATCGCGGCTTCGCTCTCCAGCGCGAGGTCGGCCAGCACGGTCTGCATCAGCGGCTGCTCGGCCAGGCGGCGGCCGAAGGCGCTGCGTTCGCGGGCGTTGTGCAGGGCCTGGACCAGGCCGGCGCGCAGCAGGGCGGCGCTGCCGATGACGCAGTTCAGGCGCGTGTAGCCGGCCATCTCGATCAGTGTCGGGATGCCGCGGCCCTCATCGCCCAGGCGGCGCGCCCAGGCGCCGTGGAACTCGACCTCGCTGCTGGCGTTGCTGCGGTTGCCGAGCTTGTCCTTGAGGCGCATGACCTGGACGGCATTGCGAGCGCCGTCGGGCGTGTAGCGCGGCAGCCAGAAGCAGGTCGGCCCGGCCTCGGTGCGAGCCAGCACCAGATGGGCGTCGCTGCTCGGCGCCGAGAAGAACCATTTGTGGCCGGTGACGGCGTAGCTGCCGTCGGCCTGCTCGATGGCTTCGGTTGTCACGCGGCGCAGGTCGGAGCCGCCCTGCTTCTCGGTCATGCCCATGCCGACCCAGAGGGAGGGCTTCTCGGTCATGGGCCGGTCCAGCGGGTCGTGCTCGCGGCTGAAGAACTTGTCGCGCAGCGGGGCGAACAGCTCGGGCTGCCTGGCCAGCACGGGAACAGCGGCCTGGGTCATGGTCGCGGGGCACAGCGACCCGGCCTCGACCTGGCCATGCAGATAGCAGCCCGCCGCGAACTGGGTCCAGCGGCCGGGCGTGGTGGTGGCGAAGACATCGGCGACCAGGCCCTGGCGGCGGTACATCGCCAGCAGCGCATGCCAGCTCGGATGGAAGTCGACAAGGTCGACGCGGCGGCCGCGAGCGTCGAGCTGGCGCAGTTGCGGGCCGTTGCGGTTGGCGTCACGGGCGAGCTGGGCGGTCTCCACGCTGCCGAGCTCGGCGCCATAGCGCGTCAGCGGCTCGACGGCCTGGGGCGCCGATTCACGCAGTGCGGCCAGCAGGGCCGGGTCGGTGGCCAGCAGGTTGTGGCCGACCCATTCGTCGACGAGGTTGTCTGGCATGCTCAGTCCGAAACGCCGGGTTCTGCCATCAACGTGCCCTTGCCGGCCCGCCTGGCTTCATACAGCGCGGTTTCGGCGCGGCGCTGCAGGTCGGCCAGGCCGCGGTCGCCGGGACGCAGCTTGGCCCAGCCGGCGCTGAAGGACAGCGGCATGCCGAGCTCGGCCGGCGCGCGCTCGGTCAGGGCCTTGCGCAGGCGCTGGTCCAGGGCCTGCGGGCCTTCCGGCAGGCAGCGCGCCATCAGCACGCCGAACTGCTCGCCGGTCAGGCGGCCGGCCAGGTCGCCCAGGCGCATCTGGGCCTGCACGCAGCCGCCGAACAGGACCAGGGCGCGATCGGCGAAGTCCAGGTCGTGCTCGGCCCGCAAGGTCGCGAAGTCGTCCAGCTCGAGCATCACCAGGGCCAGCGGCTCGTCATAGCGGCGCGCCATGGAGATGAGGTCGACCGAGCGCTGGGAGAAGGCATTGCAGTCGGTCAGGCCGGTCAGGCCGTCGGTCTGGGCCAGGCGGGCCAGTTCGGCCTCGGTCTGGCCGCGCCAGGCCAGCAAGAGCATGGGCAGGGCCAGCAGCAGGGCCAGCTGACCCGCGAGGGCCAGCACCAGGTCGGGCCAGAGTGCGGCGTCGCCGAGCAGCGTCGCGGCGGCACGGCCCAGCATGGCGGCGAGCAGGGGCAGCACGGCGGCCAGGCCGAGCAGGCGCCAGCGGCGGCTGTTCAGCCCCTGCAGCACGGTGGCGCGTTGCGGCAGGGTCAGGGCCACGCCCAGCCAGGCGAGCTGGGCACCGAGGACGACGTCGGCCAGGGTCTGGGCGACGGCTCTGTCGTCTGCCAGCAGTGCATGGCCGAGGGCCGCGACCAGTGGCGCGGCCGCCATGGCCCAGCGCCCGGGGCGCGGCGTCAGCCACAGGCCCAGCGCCCACCACAGCGCCGACAGCCCCAGGCTGATGGCCGCGATGCCCAGGCTGTGCAGCGCGACGGGCGCGGCCATGCGGTCGCCATGGACCGGGCTGACCATGGCCAGGCCCAGGGCCAGTGCCGCCATCCCCACCTGGGCCCAGCGTCCGCCGGCATTGGCGCCGTTCCAGCCGATCAAGGTGATCAGCACCAGCGCCGCGGCCAGCGCCTGCATGGGCATCAGCGCGAACAGGGCGGCGGTGAAGCTCATTTCTTGACGGGGATGAGGGTTTCGCGCGGCACCGGAACGGCGGTCACGCTGTTCTGCGGCGAGCCGTCGATGAGGCGGTCGGAGTAGGTCAGGTAGACCAGGGTGTTGCGTTGCACGTCCACCATGCGGACGATGCGCAGGCGCTTGAAGACCAGGGAGATGCGCTCGTTGAAGACTTCTTCCTGCGCGGGCAGGGCCTGGCTGATGGTGATAGGCCCGACCTGGCGGCAGGCGATGGAGGCTTCGGATTTGTCCTCGGCCAGGCCGATGGCGCCCTTGATGCCGCCGGTCTTGGCACGCGACACATAGCAGGTCACGCCCTGCACCTTGGGGTCGTCGTGGGCGTCGACGACGACCTTGTGATCGGGGCCGATCAGCTTGAAGGCAGTGTCGACGGAGCCGATGGGTTCGGCGCCGGCCAGCGTCGTTGCGGTGAGCAGGAAGGCGAGGGCGGCGTGTTTCATCGGTTCAGTCTAAAGCGCGCAGGCCCCGGCAGGGGCCGGGACCGCCGTCTGCCGGCCGCTGAAGCGCGGGCTCTCGGGGCGGCCGAGGTGGAAATGGCTGAGCTGGTCGCTGCGCTGGTTGCAGACATAGAGGTGCTGGCCGGCACGGCCGGCGCTGCGCGGATAGCTGCCATGCACCCAGTGATGGTCCAGCAGATGCGGTGCGGCGGGGCGGGCCAGCGAGATGACGGCCAGGCTGTCATGCAGGCGGTTCAGCGCATAGAGATGTCGGCCGCCGGGCGCGACGATGAGGTCGGAGGCGTAGCTGGTGCCCGCAAAGCCGGCCGGCAGCACCGGGATCTCGTCGCGCAGCCGCGGGCCGCTTGCGGTGAGTTCGACGGTGGACAGCGTGGACGACTCCTCCTGCAGCACATAGACCCAGCGCGGCTCGTGCGGATTGAAGGCGAAGTGGCGCGGGCCCGAGCCCGGGCTGAGGGCCAATTCCTGGGCGGCCGTCTGCGGCCTGCCGTCCGGTCGCGGCCAGGCGAGCAGGCGGTCGCGGCCGAGGTCGGTGCCGAGCAGCCAATGGCCGTCGGGGCTGACCTGGATCATGTGGGCGTGGGGCGCATCGTGGCCGCTGTTGGCCTGGCTGCCGGGCGGAGCCTTCGCGGCTTTCTGCGGGCCGGGACGGCAGTCGTCGCCGGCGCATGACGGCCAGCTGTCGGCGGCGCCGAGGCTGCCGTCGGCCTGCAGGGCCAGCGTCGCGAAGCGGGCGTCGCCGTAGTGGGCGACCCAGGCGCGGCCCGCCGCGATGCTGAGATGGGCCGGGCTCCTGCCGCCGCTGGGCTGGCGCTGCAGCAGCTGCAGCCGGCCCGCGGCGTCCTGGGCATAGACGGCGACATGGTCGTCCCCCTCCTCGGCGGCATAGATGCGCCCGTCGTGAGCAGTCAGCCAGCTCGGGCTGTTGGCATTGGACGTGAGGCCCAGCAGCTTCAGGCCACCGTCGGCCGCGATGGCAAAGCTGTAGATGCCCTGGCCGGCAGGCGCATAGCTGCCGACGTGCAGGAAGCGGGGCGAGGAGGAGGGTGCGGCGGTGGCGGGCATCAGGGCGGCGGCGGACAGGCTCAGCAGGTGGCGGCGCTTCATGAGAACTGCGTCGTGATCGCGTCGACGACGCGGTCGTCCTCGTCGACGACGGCCATCCAGGCCCATTTGTCGAAGGTGGTGCAGGGATGCGAGGGGCCGAGGGCGACGCGTTGGCCGACGACCGGGCCCTGGGTCTGCGCGGGGTCCCAGCGCAGATAGGCATGCTGGTCGTTCAGGCCCGTGACGCGCCAGCCGGCCGGGGCCTGGACCCGCGCGCCGCCCTGCAGATGCCAGACCGGCAGCGGCCAGCCGGCGTCGAAGGACAGGTCGCGGCGACCCGCATTCAGCATCGCCAGTCCCGGCTCGGGGCAGGACAGCACCTGGGTCCAGACCTCCAGCGCCGGCTGCAGGCTGGGCGCCGACAGCGGCGTGCCCATGCGTTCGTCCATGGTCCGCATATAGCGGCCGTAGTGCTCGTGGTCGTGACAGACATAGCAGCCTGAGCGCAGCAAGCCCAGGCGCTGGTTGCCGCCGGCCAGCACCGGTGCGACAAGGTCGAAGGCCGCCGAGCCGCCACCGCTGAGCCACATCGGCCGGGCGTCGGTGTCGAGCAGGTCCTCGGCGTCGATGGCGTCGAGCAGGGCCTGGAGGCGGCCCTGCCAGTGCTGCATCAGCGCGCGATCGGCTTCGCTGTCGCCCTGGATCTGCAGGCCCTCGTAGAAGCCGACGCCGCGCAGCCGCAGTGCCGGGTGGGTCTTGAGCGCGCGGGCGAGAGCCAGCGCAGGACCGTGTTCGCGCACGCCGCAGCGCGAGGTGCCGAGTTCGACCAGCACATCGATGCGCGCTTCGCCGCCGCCGAGCTGCTGCCAGTGCGCGGCAATCAGGTCGAGCTGGGCCTGGGAGTCGACGAAGAAGGCCAGCTCGAGGTCGGCGTGGCGGCGGCGCAGGTCCAGCAGCTCGGCCAGATCGGCGGCGCTGACGAGCTGGTTGGCGATCAGCGCCCGGCGCACGCCAGCGGCCAGGCCGAAGCGCAGCTGGTGCACATTGGCGAAGGTCAGGCCCCAGGCGCCGCCGTCGAGCTGGCGGCGGAACAGCTGGGGGCTCATCGTCGTCTTGCCGTGCGGTACCAACTGCACGCCGTGGCGGGCCGCGAAGTCCTGCATCCAGGCGATGTTGTGGGCCAGGGCCTGCTGGCGCACGACGGCCAGCGGTGTCGGCAGTTCGTGCAGGGTCCAGCCGCGTTGGGCGACATCGGCCAGGGCCACGGACGGCTGCAATGCCGGAAAGCCCTTCAGCCAGGGGCCCAGCCAGCCGGGGCGCGGGGTGTCGTCGGGGTTCATGCCCTCATCATCGCCGGGTTAGCGGACGACGCTGAGGACCTGGGGCAGCACGCGCACCTTGATGTCGGTGGCCGAGGGCTGGGGCTCGCCGTCGATGGCCAGGGGCACCGGCGCGGCGCTGCTCAGGCGCAGCGTCTTGAAGCTGCTCAAGGCCACCTTGGCATGGCGTAGATGCAGGCCGGTCAGCAGCAGGGGCATCATGGCCAGGGCACCCAGGCGGCCGAAGGCGCCGACGCGCAGCAGCTGCAGCTCGCCGTCGTCCACTCGTGCGCCAGGTGCGGCCGGCATGCCGCTGCCGTAGGTCGAGGTGTTCAGGCTGGAGGCGAACAGCAGCGGACCCTCGTGCAGCAGCTGCCCATCGGCCTCGACGCGCAGCGGGTAGACGCGCAGGCGGCCGATCTCGTTCAGCGTGGCCCACAGATAGCGCGGCTGGCCGCGCAGCCAGTTGGGTGCGGCCTGGGCGCGGATGGCGATGGCCGCGTCGAAGCCGGCGGTCAGGCTGGATATGAAGAGCTGCGCCCCGCCCTCGACCGTCTGGATCTCGCCGACGTCCATGACCGTGGCCGGTGCGCGCTGGGCATGCGACAAGGCTTCGCGCCAGCCCATGCGGGCCAGGCCGAGGGCGCGCGCCAGGTCGTTGCCGGTGCCGCCGGGCAGGAGGGCCAGCTGCAGCCTGCGCGCCACCAGGGCCGGCAGCAGCTGGTGCACGGTGCCGTCGCCGCCGGCGACGATGACGCGGCTGCCTTCCGGCAGGGCCAGCAGGCGCTGGCGCGCTGCGGCCACGTTTTCGGGCAACACCAGCGGCACCTGGGGCAAGGCCTCGCGCAGCGGTCCGGCGAGGGCGGCGCAGCGGCCATTGGCGGCATGCGGGTTGAGCAGACAGAGAGCCGGAGTCAGGGAGGGCGCGATCACTCCGGCATTGAAGCTGTGCGCCAAACGTCGCGCCATCGGCGCAGACCCTTGCGACAGGCCGGCCCGCCCTGCCTACACTGGGCCCAATCCCCGGGAAGGGAGCCGCTGCGCATGACGCTGGATGTGCCGACGCTGGTGCTGATGCTTGTCGTCGGCTTTGGCCTGCTCACGCTGTTGCTGGAGATGGCGGGGCGCGGCGGCCTGCAGCGCGGCGAGCTCAGGCGCCTGGGCGGTGCGGCCAAGGCCTTCTGCGGCGGTTTCCTTTGCTTTGCGCTGCAGCCCTGGCTGCCGGCCTGGCTGACGCTGCTGGGCGGCAATCTGCTGCTGATGCTGGGCCTGGCCCAGCTGGTGTCGGCCGTCTGCTGGCATCTGCTCAACCGTGGACTGAGGGTCTGGCAGCACTGGCTGCTGGCCGCCGCGGCGCTGACGGTGCCGATCATCCTCCACGTCAGCACGCCGGCGCGGGCGGGCACCATGTCGGCCGCCATGGCGATGCTGCTGCTGCCGGCCACCGTCATGGCCTTGCGCCAGGGCTGGCGGGGCGAGTTGTCCTTCCGCGTCGTCGCGGTGATGCTGCTGTTCGCCAACGTCGCGCTGGGCCTGCGCGTCTGCTTGGCGGCCTGGTGGGCGGGCGGCGGCACGCTGCCGGCCGGCACGCCGGCCTCCTGGAGCAGTGCCATCTTCATGCTCGCCTTCATGGCGTTGCTGGCCGCGGGTTTCGGCTTCGTGCTGGCCGGCTTCGAGCGCATGGCGGCGCAGATGCGCGAGCTGGCCAGCGTCGACGGCATGACCGGGGCCGTCAACCACAACACCGCCGTGTCGCTGCTGGCCCATTCGCTGGAGCGCGGTCGGCGCGAGAACCAGCCGGTCAGCTTCATCATGCTGGACCTCGACCACTTCAAGCGCGTCAACGACCAGCATGGCCACGTCGTCGGTGACCAGGTGCTGAAGGCGGTGGCCGCCTGCGCGCGGCAGCGGCTGCGCGGCTCCGACGTGCTGGGTCGCCTGGGCGGGGAGGAGTTCGGCATGGTGCTGCCGGCCACCGGCGTGGTGGGCGCCAGGCACCTGGCCGAACAGGTGCGCCTGGCCGTGGAGGCGCTGGAGCTCAAGGGCGACGGCGGCAAGCCGCTGCGCGTGACCCTGTCGGCCGGCGTGGCCGAGGCGGCGAAGAGCGATACGCCCGAGACACTGATGCACTTGGCCGACAAGGCCCTGTATCAAGCCAAGCAGAAGGGCCGCAACCGCGTTGTCGTGGCGGATGACTGGATGCGCAATTCAACCTTGCAGTCCGTGGTGGGGTAAGCATTTCGGGCCGAGCGCTGGGCCCGCCATGGGCCAGAGGCCCATGGCGTTCCGTAGGCACAAGCAGTCCGCAGGGACTGCTTGTGTCCGACTCCACCTC
>CBHWBD010000106.1:0-16735 GCA_966111775.1 uncultured Comamonadaceae bacterium
AGGCCTGGCGCTCGGCCCGAAAGAACCACAAACCTTCGGCATTCATCGAGAAATGCCGGCTTTCCTCAGTGGTGTGTCCTCGTGGCGGATGTTAGGCTGCCCGCTGTTACACCCCGGGGATGGAGTCGATGTTTCACGAGCTGCAGGAGTTGCTGGGCGCCTATTTGATGCCGGTATTGATCGCAATACCCCTCGCCATCATCGTGCTCATCGCCGCCTTCAAACGTGACGACTACCGTCCGCCGCGCGAGTACACGCCGCCGCCCCGCCCGCCCGCCGGGGGACACCACGCCAATGCGCCGGTGGTGCTGCCGCCTCTGCCCATCAGTCCGAACGCCGGCCCCGGCCCGACCATGGCCAGCGCCTTCGTCACGGCGCCCACGCCCATGCAACCCCCGGCGCCGCCCGCGCCCGTGGTGCCCGAGGGCCCGCCCATCGTGCTGGTCGCCGACGACTCCGCCGTCGTGCGTACCAAGCTGAAGCGCCTGCTGGAAGGCGCCGGATTCACGGTCGTGCAGGTCAACGATGGCAACGAGGCCATGGCCCAGCTGGACGAGAAACCCGAGATCGCGGTGCTGATCACCGACCTCGAGATGCCCAACAAGGACGGTTTCGAGCTGATCGCCGATGTCCATGGCAGCCTGACGACCGAGGACCTGCCCGTCATCGCCATCACCGGCCACGACGAGCTGCATGGGCGCGTGGGCCAGATCGAAGGCGTCTACGGCATCTTCAAGAAGCCCTGGAACGACCGCGAGCTGCTCAAGCGCGTGGAGTCCCTGGTGCATCTGCGCCGCGCCGCCAGCCGACGCGGGCGCCGCGCTTCCGACCTGCGAGCACCGCCAAGCGCCTGATCCGGTGCGCACGGCTGTGCATGAAATCACCCGACAGCACCGTCGGTTACTCGACTGACGCCGGGCTCAGCGAGGATGATGGCGTCACTTCCCTGTTGGAGTCGCTCGCATGTCGTATCTGGACCCGATGGATCAGCAGGCGCTGGACGTCAAGATTTCGGAACTGCTGGTCGCCACCGCCGACAGCCATGACGCCGCCCTGGACCGGCAGATCACCGACGTGCTGCTGATGCTGCGCAAGCAGCTGCAGATGGACGTCGTCTTCGTGTCCGAATTCGTCGATGGCGAGCGCGTGTTCCGCTTCGTCGACGGCGGTGAGGCCATCGGCCTGCACATCGGCGACGCGGCGCCGCTGGAAGAGAGCTATTGCCAGCAGGTGGTCTCGGGCCGCATGCCCGAGCTGGTGCCGGACGCCCGCGTGCTGGTGCAGCGCGGCGAGTTGTTCGACCCCGGCATCCCCGTCGGCGCCCATCTGAGCACGCCGGTCGTCCTGCCCGACGGCCGCGTCTACGGCACGGTCTGCTGCTTCAGCGCCGAGGCCCAGCCCGACCTGCAGCAGAGCGCCCTGGCCTGCCTGCGCCAATGCGCCCGCCTGGTGGCCCGCAAGGTGGATGTCGAGCCGCGCATGGACTTTGCGCCGACGCAGGTGGAATGGCAGGCAACCGAGCCCGCGCCTTTCCCGGACATCTTCGGCAAGGACTGATCGCGACCGCTATTCAGCCGAACGCCAATAGGTCTGGAATCCCACGCCGCCCACCTGCGCGTTGGCGGGCAGTTGCCATGCGGCCACCAGGGCGAGCACGACGTTCACGCCGAAGGTCGCGGCGCTGAGGCAGGAGACGAAAACCAGCCATCCCGACTGGAGGCCGGCGTCAGGACGAGCCAGCACACAAACAGGAGCAACGCGAGGGCGATGCCTATCGGATAGGCCGCCAGCTGGAATGCCCACATGGGCAGCATGCGCAGGCGCAGCCACTGACCGCTCGCCAGTTCGGCAGCGGTCAGCGAGTCCGGAGGCGGGCCGAGGCGTAGACGCATGGAAAGGCTTGCCCCCGCCTAAGGTCGCGCCGAGATCAGGGCAGGATCCTGACCTTGATGTTCCGAAAGTGCACCGTGCTCTCGGGGTCGTGGCCCTGCAGGGCGAAGGTGCCGCTGGCGAGATACCGCTGCTCCAGGCCCTTCTTGCGCACGAGGGGCGACTCTTCGGTGTAGTCGGCCGTCTTCTCGTTGCCGACGAAGGTGGTGACATGCTTGCCGTCGACGCGGATGGTCAGCGTGAACCACTGGCCGTCGGGGGCGATGACCTTGGGAAAGTCCTGCACACCCCAGAGGCCGCCGGTGCGGCTGGGGTCGCTGTGGGAGTTGTTGACCTGCACCTCGTAGCCCAGGTTGGGCCAGCCAACTTCCTGCCATCGGGTGTGGAAGTAGACCCCCGAGTTGGCCTTGGGGAAGGTCATCACGTCGGCCTTGAACTCGAAGTTCTTGAAGTCGTGCTGCTGCACCGGGCCGACATAGAACAGATGCGAGCGCGGACCCTGCACGACGATGGCACCGTCCTTGACGCTGAACGAGCCGGGGGCGTCGCTGGCACGCCAGTTGTCCAGGGTCTTGCCGTCGAACAACAGCTTCCAACCGGCGGCAGTCTCCTCGGCGGTCAGGGCGTTGATGTTCATGTCGGCGGCCTGGGCGGCGGTGGCGAAGGCGAGGCTGGCGGCGATTGCGGTGAGTTGGCGCATCAAGAGACTCCGACGATTTGAAGAACCTTGGCCGGCGGGCCATCAAAGGTCTGTGAAGGCACATTGCCGACGAAGCCGAGGTCCTTGGAACCCTCGGGCGTCGTGTAGAAGCCGCCCGCCGTCAGGTCGCGAAAGCGCCTGAAGAAGCGCGCCGCGGCGGCATGTTCCGGCCTGGCCTTGGCGGCCAGGCAGATGTCGTCGGCGATCTGCGATTGCTGGGCGACATCCAGTTCGGCAAACGGCTTGTGGAAGCGCGAACGACTTTCGGCATCCAGCCAGGCCAGGCCGGGGACGATGACGTCCTTGTCCCTGACCTGGTCGGGGTAGGGCGCGCTGATCCACTCGTCGATGAAGAGATGGACCTTGAGCTGGGCGGCGCTGGGCGAGCGCTCGTCGGCCGGGATGATGAGGCCGCAAAGCGCCTGAGCGGTGCGCGACTGCGTGGCGGTGAAGGTCAGCGGCCACAGCTCGCCGCTGCGGTAGCTGGGCGTCAGCTTGGGGTCGGTGCCATAGCCCTTGCCGGCCTTGCCGCCCGAACGCTTGGCGGGCGTGGCGCCGGCCGACACCTCGGCACCCAGGGCCGCGCTGGCCGCCAGCATCCATTGCAATGTCTGTCTGCGGTCCATGTTCAAAGCTCCTTGCGGCGGAAGCGCTCGACGATGTGATCGGCCTGGCGCCAGGCCAGGGCCATGATGGTCAGCGTGGGGTTCTTGTCGGCGTTGGACGCGAAGGGCGCGCCGTCGGACAGGAAGAGGTTGGGCACGTCCCAGGTCTGGCCCCAGCGGTTGGTGACCGAGGTGCGCGCATCGGCGCCCATGATGGTGCCGCCGACCTCGTGGATGATGGAGCCGCCCGGCGCGATGGCCTTGGCGCCGTCCAGCTCGGGTCCGCCCTGCACGCGGCCGCCCATCGCGGTGACGATGTCGGCGAAAGTCTTCTGCATGTGAGCGGCCTGGCGGGTCTCGTGCTCGGCCCATTGCCAGTGAAAGCGCAGCACCGGGATGCCGAAACGGTCCTTCACGGTCGGGTCGATCTCGCAGAAGGACTGCTCGTTGGGGATCATCTCGCCGCGGCCCGAGAAGTAGACGAAGCTGCCGTAGAGGCGCCTGACGTCCTGCTTGAACCTGGCGCCGTAGCTGCCCTGGGTCAGCCAGTCCAGGCCCGCGCCGGTGCCCGAGGTGGGCATGCGTTTGCCGGTGCTGATCTCGATGTGATAGCCGCGCGGAAAGCCCAGCTTGTTCGCCCAGTCGCGGCCCTGCTGCTGGTAGAGCCACCAGGGCGCATAGGCATGGCCGCCGCCGGCGCCGTCCTCGTTGTGGTCGGGCAGGGACTCGAGGCCGGGCACCTGGCCGGAAAGGTCGCTGCCCACGGTGTCCATGATGTAGTGGCCCAGCTTGCCGCTGGAGTTGGCCAGGCCGCCGGGCTTGCTGTTCAGCAGGATGCGCACCGACTCACAGGCGCTGGCCGCCAGCACGACGGCGCGCGCCTTGGCCTCGATGTGCCTGCCGGTCTCGCGGTCGACGAAGCGCACGCCGCGGGCCTTGCCGTCTTTCGTCGTCACCTCGTAGACCATGGCGTCGCAGAGCACGTCGAGGTTGCCACTGGCCAGGGCCGGCGGCACATGCACGGCCGGGCTCTGGTAGGTCGCGCCGATGCTGCAGCCGCGGCCGCAGGGCGTGGCCCAGAAGCAGGCGGCGCGGTCACGCATGGCCTGGGCGACGAGGCCCTGCGCGCGCGGGTTGCCCGGGTGCAGCAGGGCGGGGATGCGGGCGTCGTCGAGCTTCCTGGTCAGCACCGCGCGGTGGATGGGCACGACGGGCACGCCCAGCGTCGCCGCATGCTTCTTGATGAGGCGCTCGCCGACACGCAGGGCCGGCGCCGGCAGCAGGCAACCATCGGGCGAGTCGGGCGTGTTCTCCAGGCCCTCGGCGCTGCCATAGATGCCGACCAGCATCTCGACCTTGTCGTAATAGGGCGCGACGTCGTCATAGCCGATGGGCCAGTCGAAGCCCAGGCCGTCGCGGCTGTGGGGCTTGAAGTCGTAGGGGCCGTTGCGCAGCGAGATGCGGCCCCAGTGATTGGTACGGCCGCCCAGCATGCGGGCCCGCCACCAGTCGAAGCGCTGCTGCGGGTCAGCCGAAGCTTGCGTGTAGGGCTCGCCCGGCACCTGCCAGCCGCCGTCCACCGTCGCGTCGTAGAAGCCGAAGGGCTTGTCCGGCGTGCCGGCGCCGCGCAGGGGCGCGTCGGCACTGGTCTGGAACATCGGCGTCTCGGTGCGGAAGTCGTAGTGGCGGCCGGCCTCCAGCATCAGCACCTTCACGCCTTCGAGGGCCAGCGTGTAGGCCGTCTGGCCCCCGCCGGCGCCCGAGCCGACGACGATGACGTCGTAGTCCTTGGCCATGTTGCGCGTCGTCACGAAACCCATGCACCTCTCCCGGGGAAGACGGCGCAGTGTGCCACCACCGAGAAAGCGTTTTCATCTCGTCGTGGGTTGGGCCCGTGGGCTGATCAGCGCAGCCGCCGTCACCAGGCCCAGGGCCAGCAACAGCACCGGCAAGACCTGGCGCGTCACCGGGTCGAAGAGCAGGCCGGCCAGGGCCAGGGCGGCGCTGCTGGTCAGGGCGTCGCTGAGCTGCAGGGACGAGGTGTTGCTGCCTTGGCTGGAGGGCGGCGACAGCTTGAGCAGCAGCACCGACAGGATGGGGAAGGACAGGCCGATGCCCAGGCCGACCACCGTCCAACCCGCAAAGACCAGCGCCGACGGCAGGTCGAACAGGACCGGCGTGATGACGATGACAAGGCCGAGCACGGTCAGGCCGAAGCCGCCGGGCAGCAGCAGGCGCCGCGACTCGGGCTTTTGCACGCGAGCCTGCAGGGCGCTGCCTATGCTCCAGGTCACCGCGCCGGCGCTCAGCGCCATGCCGGCCTGGGTCAGGCTCCAGCCGAAATGCTGGGTCAGCAGCAGCGGCAAAAAGGCCTCGGCGCTGGCAAAGGTGGCGGCGATGAGGCCGCGCAGCAGGATGACGGTCGGCAGGCCGCGCGCCGCCCGCAGCGTGCCGGTGGGCAGCAGCAGGCGGGCGGCAATGCCGGCCATCACCAGGCCAAGCCCGAACAACAAGGCGGCAGCGCTGCCCGTCTGCTGGCTGGCGCTGTGCAGGGTCAGGGCGCCGACGCTGGCCAGCAGGGCCCAGCGCATCGCACCCCAACGGAGTTCCTCGCCCGTGCCGGTGCCGACGCGCTTCAGGGCCGGCAGGACCAGGGCCGCCGCCAGTGGCACGGCCGCCGCGACGGCCAGGAAGACCGAACGCCAGCTCATGAACTGCACGAGGAAGGAGGCCAGCGCCGGCCCGACCAGGCCGGGCACGACCCAGGCGCCGGCGAACATCGCGAACATCTTGGGATGCAGCGGCGGCGGCACGACCTGGCCGACGCCGACATACAGGGTCACGCCCAGCACGCCGCTGCCCAGGCCCTGCAGCGCGCGGCCCAGCACCAGCACCGGCATGGACGGCGCGAAGCCGGCCAGCAGCAGGCCCACGAGGAAGGCCGCCAGGCCGGCCAGGGCCGCGCGGTAGGGGCCGCGCTTGTCGCAGAGCTGGCCGGCCGCCGTCATGCCCAGCACCGAGGTTGCCAGCGTCGCGCCGAAGGCCAGGGCGTAATAGGGCAGGCCGTTCAGCGCCTCGGCCACGGCCGGCATGGCGGTGGCAACGGCAATGGACTCGAAGGCCAGCATGGAGATCAGCGCGATGGCACCCACGCAGGCGGCGCTGCGGCCTGGGGCGAAAAGGCTTTGGGATTCGGCGGGCGCGGTGTCGGTCACGGGGTCGGCGAGGTTCATGTCAGTGGCGCCCGGCCGCCCGAAGCCACTGAGCGCCCCCTCGGGGGGCAGCTCGCGGCGCGAGCGTGGGGGCAGTTGTTTCAGCGAGGCTAAAAGCTCAAGCCCACTTCAAGTCAAGCAGGGTCAAAAGTCGGCGCGCGACAATCGGGGCATGTCCCTTTCCGTGTTGCACTGTGCCTCAGCCGGCTTCGAGTCGGCCTGCCGCATCCCCGCCCTGCCCGCCTCGCATCGCAGCCATGGCCTGCATGGCCACAGCTATTTCGCCACCGTCCGCACGGCGCTGCCGGCCGGTTGGGCGGCTTTCCCCGGCGGCGAGGTCGAGGCGCTGCGTGCGCGCATGGCCGACACCGTCGCACCGCTGGACCATGCCCTGCTGAACGACCACCTGGCCGAACCCACCGACGAGAACCTGGCCCGCTGGGTACGCCAGCGCCTGCAAGTGCCCGGCATCGTGCAGGTCGGCGTGCAGAGCACCACGCACAGCGGCGTGGACCTGGACAACGTCGGCCATGCCCATGTCTGGCGTCGCTATCGCTTCCAGGCCGCCCACCAGTTGCCGAACGTGCCGGCCGGCCACCAGTGCGGGCGCATGCACGGCCATGGCTTCGAGGTCATCCTGCATGCCAACGCGGACCTGGGCGAGCGCGACCTGTCCATCGACTACGACCACCTCGACGAGGTCTGGGCGCCGATTCACTTCGAGCTGAACTACCGCTGCCTGAACGACATCGCCGGCCTGCAGAACCCGACCAGCGAGAACATCTCGGCCTGGCTGTGGCAGCGCCTCAAGCCCGAACTGCCCGAGCTCTCCTGGGTGACCGTCTACGAGACCGGCTCCAGCGGCGCCAACTTCAATGGCAGCAGCTACCGCATCTGGAAGGAAATGACGCTGGACAGTGCCGTTCGCATGAAGCAGGCGCCCGGCGGCCATCCTCTGGCCGGCATCCATGGCCACACCTTCACCTTGCGCCTGCACCTGGCCGCGCCGCTGGACCAGGTGATGGGCTGGACGGTGGACTTCGGCGATGTGAAGACCCTGTTCAACCCCATCTTCAAGCGGCTGGACCACCACCCCTTGTTCGAGATCGCCAATCTGCCCGACGGCGATGCCGCTTCGATCGCCGCCTGGGTGCTGCGCGAAGGCGGCGGCGTGCTGCCGCAGATCGATCGCGTGGACCTGTACGAGACGCGCGGCTCGGGCGCCATCGTCAGCCGGGCTGACTCCGAAGAACTGATCCCCGTATGACGTACTCGGTCAAGGAACTCTTTTTCACGCTGCAGGGCGAAGGCGCCCAGGCCGGCCGTGCGGCAGTGTTCTGCCGCTTTGCCGGCTGCAACCTCTGGACCGGTCGCGAGCAGGATCGCGCGACGGCGGTCTGCACCTTCTGCGACACGGATTTCGTCGGCACCGACGGCGTGGGCGGCGGCAAGTTCGCGACGGCGGATGACTTGGCCGATGCGATTGCGAAGCAGTGGCCCGGCGGTGGAAAACCGTATGTGGTCTGCACCGGCGGCGAGCCCCTGCTGCAGCTGGACACGCCGCTGATCGACGCCCTGCACGCCCGCGGCTTCGAGGTCGCCGTCGAGACCAACGGCACCCAGCCCGCGCCGCCGGGGCTGGACTGGATCTGCGTCAGCCCCAAGGCCGATGCGCCGCTGGTGCTGACCTCGGGGCACGAGCTCAAGCTGGTCTACCCGCAGCCGCTGGCCCAGCCGGAGCGCTTCGCGCAGCTGGACTTCCAGAACTTCTTCCTGCAGCCCATGGACTCGGTGCTGCAGCGCGAACACACCAAGGCCGCGGTGGCCTATTGCATGGCCCATCCGCAATGGCGGCTGTCGGTGCAGATGCACAAGGTGGTGGGGATCGCCTGATCAGCCTCGCTCGGCGGTGCCGCCAAACACCCTCAACAGCAGGGCGGTGACGAAGTAGACCGTGGTGAAGACCGCCACGGCGCCAACCAAGACGAGCATCGCAAGAAACAGGTAGGCCTCGTAGCCGCCAGCCTCCGTCGCCTGCGACAGGGCCCGCGCAGCAAGGACGCTGGGCACCGCCACCGTGCCCGAAATGATCAGTTGGAGGATGCCGAGCCTCTTCCGGGCCTTCCAGGCCAATAGAGCCGGCCAGACGGCCAGCAACAGCACGATGAGCACGCCTTGGAGCGAGAAGTTCATGATGAAAAGGCTGTTCCTTCTGAAACGGGCATGACGGCCTCATTCTTACCCGCGGCAACAGCCGGTGCCGTTCAGTGCAACGCGCGCTGCGGCCGCGCGCAGAACAGCGCCACCACCGGCTCGCCGCTTGCCTCCAGCGAGCAGTGATAGGCGCGCCGGCGCAGTTGCACCGGTCCCTGCGCAGTACCGGCGGCCGCGGCGGTTTCATCGATGGCCACGTCAAAGCCGGCATCTGCCAGCCGGCGCAGCCATTGCGAGGCCGATTCGTGGCGCTCGCTGCGACGCTCCTCGGCCTGGCCGAGGATGTCGGCGATCTCGCGGCCGAAGAAGCCGACCTTGAGGGCGTCGCGATCGGCCTGCGCCAGGTCCAGATGGTCCAGCGTGTCGAAGACGGCACTGAAATGCGCGAAGCAGTTGCGAAAGCGCGGGTAGAGGGCCTTCTCCAGGTGGTCGACGTCGGGCTCGGCCAGCACCAGCAGCGCGGGGTCGAGCTCGTGCAGGCGCTGCAGCACGCATTGGCGCTGGTCGCGGCCCTGGTCGTCGTCGTCGATGTGGTGGAGTGCGAAGCTGGCGTTGACGATGGGCGAGGCGCCGGCACAGGCCGCACGGATCAGCGCCCAGGCCCCTTCTTCCAGAGTTTCGACGCTGCCCAGCACCGGCAGCATGCGCATCGCCAGACCGAGTTCGCGACCGGCCTGCTGCAGTTGTGCGTGCGCCATCTGCAGCGCGACCTCGGCCGGCTCAATGCCGATGACGGTCAGCTCGCGCAAGCCTTGGGCGGCAAGCGTCGGCAGCAATTGCAGCAGTTGCCGGCCGGTGCCGATGCCAACGTCGATCAGCACGGCACTGCGCATGCCACGGCAGGCCTGGGCAATGGCCTGGTTGCAGACCGTCGTGGCGAGGCCGACGAAGGGCAGGGCGCGGCCCAGCAGGTTGAACAGCTCGATCTGGGTCCTGTCGTAGCGCCGCAGATAGAGATTGGCCTGGGTGGCCGTGCGTCCGTCCAGGCGCTGGGCCAGCGCGGCGCCGAACACATAGAGGCCGACATGGCGCGGGTCGTCGGACTGCTGCAGGCCGTCCAGCCATTGCTGCAGGCCGGCGCGCGCACTCGGGCTGCGGGCTTCGACGGCCCGCGCCAGGCGGTGCAGTTCCTCGACCTGGGCGTTGAAGCGGTTGCTGGGGCGGAAGGCGGTCGACGTGGTGGTGAGTTGCATGGCAGGCATCCGAAGGCTGTTGGAATGCCCTCAGTCTGCAAACGCCAGGTTTCAATGCGGCTGCAGCCGGGTGAGCCTTGGGCTGCATTTGTTATGCGGCCCGGAAACGATTGAAACCTGCGCGCCGCGCCCCGCTAGAAGAACCAGACCGTCTGGATCAGCCCGTCCTTCACCTTGTACACGGCAATGGCCTCGACCACCCCTTCCCGAAGGCCCGTGACCTGCTCGTGATCCACGACGATGTCGCCGGACACCATGCGGTTGACCACCCGCGCATGCAGCTCGGGCAATGTGAAGCGGTTCCTTGCGTAGTGCGCAGTGAACGCCGGTTTGCCTGACAGAAGCGGCTCTGCCGCGGGTGCCACAAAGACCTGGACGTCCTGCGCGTACTCGGCCGCGAAACGCTCGATGTCACGGGCGTTGTAGGCCTCGAGTTGGCGCTGCACGGGTTCGATCGGATTCATTGCCTGCTCCCATGCCCGACGGGGCAGACCCCATGGTAGGACGCCGTTCAACAACCCATCTGCACCGCCTGCAAGACGACACCATCGCGAACGTCGACCGCCACGGCGATCCAGCGGCTCGGATGGCCGGATTCGCCGGCTGTGACCGGGACTGACCAGTCCTTTCGACCTCCACCCTCCCACACCGGCAGCCGCATGTACTCCCGCACGACGCTGTCGTGGTTGAGCGTCTCGCCACGGTTTTCGCCGGCGCGGACGCGGGTCTGGTGGCCGTCCTCGACGCGCGCCCACCAGAGCTGGATGCGCGAGGGCGCGCCGGCCAGGGCCTCGGCGCTGAGCTTCAGTTCACCGCTGCCCTGGCGGCTCCAGGCCAGGCGCACGCGCGCGGTCTCGGTGCCGGCCGCGGGCAGCGAAGCCCCGCGCCAGTCCCTGCCGTTGACGACGAGCTGCGGCGTGTAGGCATAGCGCGAGCCATTGACGCCCACGCCCTGCTTCTGCCTCTCGGTGTAGGCCGCGCTGGAGAAACGGTCCGGCCAGCCCAGGCCGTTCCAGTAGTCCACATGGAAGGCCAGGGAGATGACGCCGGCCTGGCCCTTGAGCCCGTTCAGCCAGCGCTCGGCCGGCGGGCAGGAGGAGCAGCCCTCCGAGGTGTAGAGCTCGACGAGGCGCGGCACGATCGCACCGCTTTGCACCGTGGCGGCAATGGGGCAGGTCTGGGCGAAAGCGAGGGCAGGCATGGCCAGCACGAACAGCAGGGTCAACAACTTCATGCGGCTTCGGTCGCCGTGACCCACCGGAACCTGACAGCCGGGCAGAAAAAAGGGAGCCCGCAGGCTCCCCTTTCGCCATCAGGTCGAAGCCCGATCAGAAGCGGTAACCGATGCCGAACTTGATCGACACCGGGTCCAGCGTCGTCTCGATGGTCTGGCCCGTGGACAGGCTGCCCGTCGTCTTGATGAAGGTCTTGGTGACAGACAGGCTGGCGGACCAGTCCTTGGTGATGTTGAAGGCACCGCCCGCTTCCATCGTCGTGCCGAAGCGGCTCTTCATCGACAGCGTGGTCGGACTGGTCGGCGAGCCGCCGGTCAGTCCGGACAAGGTCGCCGTGGCACGCGGCTTGAAGAAGTAGCCGTAGGTCACGCCGGCACCGACGAAGGGACGGAACATGCTGTTGGCTTCACCGAAGCGGTACTGGGCCAGCAGCGTCATCGGCAGGGACTTGACGGTACCCAGCTTGCCGCTGCCTTCGATGGCGCCGGCGCCGACGACGTCGTGCTTGAACGGCGCTGCGATGGGCAGGTCGATGCTGATGTTGTCGGTCCAGTAGTAGGTCACGCCGCCAACGAAGGAGGAGGCCTTCTTCACGTCGATCTTGGTGCCGGACAGGCTGGGAGCGCTGAGGTCACCGCTCTCGACGTGGGGAGTGATCTGGGCCGCACCGCCGTAGACGACGATGCTGCCGGCCGATTGCGCGTGAACGAGGCCGGTGGCGGAGACCAGGGCGACTGCGAGCAGGGATTTGATGTTCATGAAGTTCTCCTGAAAGGGTCACGCGGACTCAGAGCCAGCCTTTGCGAGCCAGTTCCAGGGACACCACCTGCGACAGCAACTGTTCCCCATAGGGGGTGGGGTGGACGGA
The DNA here is from genome assembly GCA_966111775.1 of uncultured Comamonadaceae bacterium. Classification (GTDB taxonomy): domain Bacteria; phylum Pseudomonadota; class Gammaproteobacteria; order Burkholderiales; family Burkholderiaceae_C; genus Pelomonas. The sequence goes on from CBHWBD010000106.1 coordinate 11,918, forward strand.
GTCGGCGAACAGGTAGTGGCTGACGTCGCCGGAGATGACGTTGTTGGCGCTGCAGACCAGCGACGAACCCAGCGGGTTCTTGGCCGGGCTGAGGTCACAGGCCGGGACGGTGACGTTGGTCAGAGCGAACTTGGCGGGATCGGCGATCTGGTCGCGCACGCCCTGGGCGGCGTCCACCCAGCCCACGTCGGCACCGGCCAGACCGGTCTTCAGCTGGTCGTTGAAGGTGTTGACCATCTGCAGGATCAGGCCCTGGGTCGCCGCGGGCAGGCTCTTGGCGAAGGGCGTGAGGCTGACGTCAGGCAGGTTGATGACGACGACGTTCTTGGCACCCTTGCCCAGCACCAGGGCCTTGACGTAGCCGGCCAGCTCGGCACCGGCCTTGCCCATCTCGGTCACGCCCTTGGTGGCGGCAGCCGTCGGATCACCGCCGGCGGCGATGGTGGCCTGCACGGTGGCGAGGTTGATGAAGACGTCGTTGCCGCCGGCATAGACGAACACCAGTTCGGTGCCCTTGAAGCTGCCACCGACCGCGGTCAGGTGGTTCTGCATCTGCGTGATGACGGGCACGGTCAGCTGGCCCAGCACCGCATTCGAGCCGCCCAGCAGCTTGTTGCCGGGGCCGACCGGGTTGGTCACGCGCGAGCCACCCTGGCCATAGGCATAGCAGCCGGCGTTGTTCTTGACGGGCACGCTGAAGCCTTGGGAGGCAAGCCCGTCGAGGCCTTGCTGGGCCGGGCAGGGCTTGGCCAGGCCGTAGAGGGCAGCGATGCGCGCCAGCCAGCTGGGGCCGATGCCGTTGACTGTGTACTGGCCGCCGCCCAGGGCAGCAACCGTACCCACCTGGTAGGTGCCCTGGTCGCTCAGGCTGTCACCGAAGGACACCACGGCTGTCGGGGTGTACTTGGGGGTCGTATCGGCCGTGGCACCGCTGCCACCACCGCAGCCCGCCAGCAGCACGCTGCCCAACAGCACCACCGAGGCGGCAGCGATCCGGGTGAGGAAGGGTTTCATTGTTGTCTCCTAGGCGACACCGCTACAGCACGGCGCATTCAAATCGGGAGCGCAACTCTATCTGCAGCTTTTTAGAACGGTCGTTCGTTTTTCCCCTTGGTACGCGTAAAGAAACAACGCTGAAGGCTTGGGGAAGGGCAAGTCTGTGGACGGCGCTGGGACAACACAGCAGATATCCACAGGCCGAGGGCCGCCGGCGAAGTTGTTCCCAATCGCGGGTCCACTCGTCCGGGGGGTGGCGCACAGGCTTGTGCGACAGCCAAGCGCTTGTGCCCCAAGGATTTTTTTCCCTTGTCCACAGGCTGGGCGGCCCTCTACTACCACGACCACTTTGAAATCTTGAATACAGTTTGGAATACGTCGGACAACTTCCGGCGCCTCCAAGGCCGCGCTGCGGCACCCCTCCATGGACATCCCCTCCCTCCAGCAGCGCCTGCGGCGCTTCGCCGACGAACGCGACTGGCAGCCCTACCAGACCCCCAAGAACCTCGCGATGGCCATGACGGTGGAGGCCGCCGAGCTGCTGGAGATCTTCCAGTGGCTGACGCCCGAGCAATCTGTCAACCTCGACGACGACCAACGCCGCCATCTCGGCGAGGAACTCTCCGACGTGCTGCTGTATCTGGTGCAGATCGCCGATCACGGTGGCGTCGACCTGGATGCCGCCGTCGAGCGCAAGCTGGCGATGAACGCCATCAAGCACCCGCCCAAGCAGTCTTGAGGAGGGGTTGCTGATGCAAACCATCGCCGTCATCGACTTCGAGACGACCGGCCTCGCGCCGACCACGGGAGGCCGGGCCACCGAGATCGCGGCCGTGCTGGTGCGGGGCGGCGAGGTCGTGGATGCCTGGAGCAGCCTGATGAACAGCGGCGCCTGGGTGCCGCCGCAGATCCAGGCCCTGACCGGCATCACGAACGAGATGCTGGCGGGCGCGCCGGATTCGACTGACGTCATGCGCGAGCTGGCCCGCTTCACGGCGGGTTGCCCGCTGGTGGCGCATAACGCTTCCTTCGACCGGGGCTTCTGGCGGGCCGAGATGGAAAGGGCCGGCGTGGCGCGGGACCCGGCGCACGAGTTCGCCTGCACCGTGCTGCTGTCGCGCCGCCTCTGGCCCGAGGCCAGGAGCCATGGCCTGGGCGCGATGACGCAGTTCCACGGCCTGAGCTTCACCGGCCGGGCCCACCGCGCCATGGCCGATGCCCGCGTGACGGCGGAGTTGTTACTGAAGGTTCAGCAAGAGGTCGCGCGGCGCTTCGCGCTTGACCTCGGCGACGCAGCCGTCGACCATGCGCTGATGCAGCAGCTGCAGAGGACGCCACTGCGCTGGCTCAGGCGCGGTCTCGTCGAGCATGTGAAAGCGCAAAGAATGACTGCCTGAGCGCAGGAAAAATTTCTGTCAAGAGCTGACGCTATGGCATTGGACAAGGACAATCGCGCCCTTTCGTCCCGTTGTCAAAGCTCCAGAGTTCCATGTCCGTGATCCAGGTTCGCCCCGCCACCCTGCGCGATGCCAAGGCCATCGCCGAGATCCATGTCGCTTCCAGCCAGGATGCCTACAAGGCCCTGCTGCCCGCTGCCGCGCTGGATGCAATGTCGGTGCAGAAGCGCCAAGCCTTCTGGCGGGAGGCCATCGACCTCTGCGAGCCGCAGGTCATCGTTGCCCATCTCGACAACAAGATCATGGGCTTCGCCGGTTTCGACCGCTCGCGCGACAAGGGCACGCCCGCCACGACCGGCGAGGTCTGGGCGCTGTTCGCCGACCCGGTCCATTGGGACAAGGGCGTGGGCCTGGCGCTGTGGGATGCCACGCGCGACGGGCTGCAGGAAGAAGGCTGCACCAAGGCCACGCTGTGGTGCTATCTGCGCAATGAGCGCGCCCTGCGCTTCTTCGAGCTGGCCGGCTTCAAGCGCGAACTCGGCAGCGCCCGCACGACGGAAGTCGGCGGTGCCCGCGTTGAAGAAATCCGCCTGCATCGTTCCCTGGTTTAAGCCCACCCCTACGCGCTTCGCGCGCCCCTCAAGGGGCGACACAGACGGCCCGGCAAAGCCGGCTCCATCGTGTCCGCTGGGTCATGCACGACATACAGTGTCCTCGTAGAAAAAGCAAAAGCGCCCTCCTGGGGCGCTTTGTCATTCAGGCGCGCTGTTTGGTGCTGCCATGATTCTTGGAAACCTCAGTGACCTCGAGCTCAAGCGGAGTAGCCGTTGGTGGCCAGGGCCCAGCCGTCGGTGGCGTCGTCGTGACGCTGGATGTACACGGGGCTGAGCTTCTTGGCGGCGGCGCGTTCGACGAGGTTCTCGGCCTGTTCGGCCGTCAATTGCAGCGCGAAGCGGGTCCAGCGCTTTTGCACCAGGGGCAGCACCCAGGCGTCTTCCAGCGCCCAGCGGATCTGGTGAGCCTCCTGCAACTCGGCCGCGGCCAGCACGCGCGGCGCCAGGGCCAGCAGGAAGCGGTTGAAGTCGGTGCGCAGCGCGTCCGTCGGCAGCAGGGCCTCCAGGCGGCTCAAGCGGGCGCTCCAGCCCGGCGTCGCGAGCTGGCGGGTCACCAGGGCCTGCAGGGCCTGGATGGGGTTGAAGAGGCGCAGGCGATTCGGTGGCAACACGCGCAGCGGAATCTGGGCGGCCTCCTCATGGCTCAAGGGCGTGACGAAGCTGGCCAGCACGGCCAGGCGATCCCATTCGGCTTCGGCCAGGCCGCCGATGCGGGTGATGGGGCCGGCGGCGCAGCTGGCGGCCATGTCGACCAGGGCGGCGTGGCCGCGCTGGCCCTTGGCCTGGTTGGCGCGGCGGCTCATGACGGCCAGGTTGCCGGCGGCATAGCCGGCGTCGTCGCGAACGCGGTCGATGCTGCGGCTGTCGTCGTCCAGCAGTTCGCGGGTGATGGGGCAGTGAGTGGTGTCGAGCTGGGCCAGGTGATGCGGCGTCAGCTGGATGTCCTCGAAGCTGCGGCCGCGAGCCCAGGCATGGGTGCGCAGGTCCAGCCAGCGCTCGACCTGGGCGTTGGCCGGCGTGCGCACCGGGCGGCCGCGGGCGGCCATCCAGCCGCGCTGCAGCGGCGACTGCGGGTAGAGGTGGGCGATGGGCGGGGTGACGCCATGCAGGGCGTAGTCGCGGCCCAGGGCCAGGCCGGTGCGCTCGTGGGCGCTGATGCTGGCGGGCGCGTCGTCCATGTCGAGGTCGAACTGGACGAGGGCGGGGCGGGTAGCGATCTGGCTGTTGATGACGGCTTGCATGTCGAACTCCGGTTGAGAGGCTCGCCGTTGAATCGCGGGCCTTGCAAGCAGTCTGTGAGCCAGCTGGCTCATGAGATGATCCACCTGGAAAACACTGTAAATAATTTCAGGCTTCTCCCATGGACCGTACCGAACGCTTCTACAAGATCGAGCAGCTGATCCGCGCCCGCGGCTGCGTGTCCTTCGCGACGCTGATCGAGGCCCTGGAGGTGTCGCCGGCGACGCTCAAGCGCGATCTGGCCTATCTGCGCGAGCGCATGGATGCCCCCATCGAATACGACGCCGCCGACAACGGCTACCGCTTCGGCGAGCAATGGCGCGGCGGCAAGCATGAGTTGCCGGGGGTCTGGTTCAACGAGGCCGAGCTGCATGCCCTCTTGACCATGCAGCAGATGCTGGCGGGGCTGGACGAGCAGGGCGTGGTCGGCCGCCATCTGCAGCCCATGTTCGACAAGATCACCGGCATGCTGGGCGTGGATGCGGCCGAGGCGGACGAGCTCAGGCGCCGCGTCAGGCTGATCGGCACGGCGCGCCGGCGCGTGGCCAGCGACAGCTTCGAGACGGTCGGCA
>CBHWBD010000107.1:0-16530 GCA_966111775.1 uncultured Comamonadaceae bacterium
GCGACACGTTCACGTTCTTGAACGAGCCTTGAGGACCGATGCCGCCCCAGTCGCCATGGAAGTTGTTGACGCTGGCCGTACGGTTGTTCAGCTTGGTGAAGCCCAGGCCCGCCAGCAGCTTGTCATCAGTACCCAGGCGGTAGCTTCCGTTGAACTGTGCCTGCTGGACCTTCTGGTCGGACAGGTCGTTCTGGAACTGGGAACCCGTGACGGTGGTCTTGTTGGCGTCGTACGCCAGGCCCGGCGAGCTCATGACCGGGAACTTCTGGTCGTAGTACATCGTCGTGTTGCCCTGGTTGAACAGGGCAAGGTCGATGACGGAGTTGCTGCCGTAGGGGCTGTCCGGACGCGTCTTGGAGGTCGACGAGTGAGCGTCGAACTCCAGGTTCAGTGCCTCGCTGACTTTCCACGCCGCATTCACGCCGGTGGAGTTCAGCTTGGTCTTGGTCGCGAACTGGGCGGCATACATCGCGTAGTCGTGCGTGCCGTCCCAGGTGGCGGTCTGGATGAGCGGGTCGGAGACCTGACCCGTCACGCCGAACGTCGTGGGTGGCGCGCCGTTCAACGGGCCCGAGAAGGACGGGCCGAACCAGGCGGAGTTCTCGACGGCTCGCGACTTGACGGTGTTGACGGCGAGCGTGTGGTCCAGCGTGAACTTCAAGTCCTTCGAGGGGGCGAACTGCAAGACGGCCTGACCGTTCAGGCGCTCGCGCTCCAGGTCGGTCACCCGATAACGCACGTCATTCGTGTGCGTGACGAAGCCGCTGCTGGGGAAGTTCTTCAGGTTGCCGGCCGGAACACCGTCATACGCAGTGCCTGCAGCGCCGTTCGTGATCGGCTGTGTTTGCCAGCCGTTCCCGGTGAAGGCGTTGTTGGAGCCCGAGTTGCGCTTGGAGTAGCTGCCGTTGATCGCGATGCCGATCGTCCGGTCAGCGAAGGTGTCGCTGTAGATGCCGGAGACTTCGGGCGTGACCTTGGAGCCTTGCAACTCGTCGGGCAGACGGGTGACCGAGGCGTCGTAGTTGGCCTTGATGCCGATGCCGGCGATCCGCTCACGCACGTCCAGCGGGCGACCGGTCTTGACGTTGATGGTGGCGCCGATGCCGCCCGTCGGCGACGAGGCGCGGGCCGTCTTGTAGACCTCCAGCGCGGAAACCGCATCGGAGGACAGATTGGCAAAGTCGAAGGCGCGCGAACCGCCGGACGCGGACGTCGGCATCTGTCGACCGTTCAACAGCACCATGTTGAAGTCGGGGCCGACGCCACGCACCGTCACCTTGGAGCCTTCGCCGCTGGAGTTGCGGTCGATGGACACGCCGGCGATGCGCTGCATCGATTCGGCCAGGTTGGTGTCGGGGAACTTGCCGATGTCTTCGGCCACGATGCCGTCGACCAGGCCGCGAGCTTCGCGCTTCAGGTTGACAGCGCTGTCAAGGGACTTGCGAATGCCCGTGACGACGACGGTCTCGAGGGTTTGCGACGCCTCCGGCGTCGCGCCGGCTTGCTGGGCCTGAACGGCCGCCGCACCGGTCAACAGCGCGATCGACGAAGCCCAGGCCACCGGCTTGAGTTGCCGTGCGAACTGAGGCTCACGCCGCGTCTTGGAAATCTGAGGGTGTTTCATTTGTCTCCTTACTTGCTTGGCCGGCTCTAGCGCCGATTGATGACGACTTTATGGCCCGCTGATGTCTGCACCTGGTAGCGTTACCAGCACCCCTCAAAAAAAGAGATGCCCCTTGCAGGTGCCTGCGTACTGTACGTTTTGGCCTCCCCAGGACTGCTGGGGTTTACGCGAGTTGATCACGCCGTGTGCGCAATCCACAACACCTGCAAAAACAGCCCTTTCCGGGGTGTCCGGGCCCCGCCTCGTGCGCTGGTGCGCAACCATTCGGGACAGGCCTTGGTAGCGATCTCAGATTTCAAGCCTGAGACCGCATCGATCTGCGGATCAATTCAAATAGACAACGCTGTCAACGATATCTGAACTTGGAAGCGGATTCAATTCCGCATGCAGTCTGGTTTACCCGGAATCGGGGCTCGCCTGCCCCTGCCCGGCGCTGGGAAACTGCGCGAGTTAGGGGGGGGGTGAGGCGGGAGTGGCTAGGACGCAACGGGCCTGCCGTCAGCCCAGGTCCAGTCGATAACCCACCCCGTAGACCGAGGCGATCCATTCCTGGCCCGGCGCCAGCGCGGCCAGCTTGCGGCGGATGTTCTTGATGTGGCTGTCGACGACGCGATCGGACACGTCGCGGAAGTCCTCGTGGATGAGGTCCAGCAACTGGGCCCGCTCGAAAACCCGGCCCGGGTGCTGCAGCAACTGGCGCAGCAAGCGGAACTCCACCGGCGTCAGCGCCAGGGCCTGCTCCCGCCAGACGATGCGCTGCCCCGCCTCGTCCACCGCAAAGCCGCCGCCGGCCGGTACCAGGGTCACCGGCGCCAACCGCCCCTGGGCGCGACGCAGCAGGGCCTTCACGCGGGCCACCAGCTCCCGCGGACTGAAGGGTTTGCAGACATAGTCGTCGGCCCCGAGCTCCAGGCCCAGCAAGCGGTCCAGTTCCTCGACGCGGGCACTGTTGATCAGGATGGGCACATCGCTGAAGGCCCGCACGGCGCGGCAGACCTCCAGCCCGTCCAGGCCGGGCAGCATCACGTCCAGCAGCACGGCAGCCGGCGTGGGCCCGGTCTTCAGCCTCTCCAGCGCCAGGCGGCCGTCGGCCAGCCATTCGCTGCGGTAGCCGGCGGCCTGCAGATAGTCGCGCACCAGGGCGGCGAGCTTGGGCTCGTCCTCGACGATGAGGATCAGGTCGCTCATGCAGCCCTCCTTTCCGGGTTCAGAGGCAGCGTCAGCACCATGGCCAGCCCGCCGAGCGACGAGGCCTCGGCGCGCAGCTTGCCGCCATGGGCCAGCGCGATGGCACGGGCGATGGCCAGGCCCAGGCCCGAGCCGCCGAAGGCGCGGCTGCGCGACGGGTCGACGCGGTAGAGGGGATCGAAGAGGCGGTCCAGCTCGCCGTCAGCCACGCCGGGCGGCGTGTCTTCCAGGCGGATCTCGAGGGCCGCTCCCAGCGAGCGCACCGAAATCTGCAGCAGGCCCGGTGCCTCGGTGTAGCGCAGGCTGTTCTCCAGCAGATTGGCCAGCAGCTGGGAGATGCGCACCGCGTCCCAGCACGCGGCGGGCAGTACCTGGGGCAGCGGCGCCTCGATGACCAGGCCGCGCGCCTTGGCCCGCGGTGCGATGCGCTCGATGGCCGCCTGCAGCAGCGCGGCGGGCGCTACGGGCTCGAACTCGCAAGGCAGGGAACGCAGCTCCGAAGTGGCCAGCAGATGAAAGTCCTCGACCAGGCGCGACAACCGCTTGATCTCTTCCTGCAGCGAGCCCAGGGCCGCGCGGTCCATGGGGCGGATGCCGTCCACCAGGGCCTCGACTTCGCCGCGCAGCACCGCCAGCGGCGTGCGCAATTCGTGGGAGAGCTCGGCGATCCAGCGCTGGCGGCTGGTCTCCAGCCGCTGCAGGGCCTCGGCCATGCCGTTGATGTCGGCATGCAGGCCGGCGATCTCGCTGGCACCACCGCCATCGCGCGGCGCCGGCAGCCTGACCTCGAATTCGCCCGCCGCAATGCGCCGCGCGGCCGCCTGGGCCTCGGCCAGCGGCCGTGCCCAACGCACCGCCAGCAGCCGTGCCAGTACCAGGGCGATGACGAGCACGCCGCCGGCCACGACAGCCAGACCGACGTACTGGCGGCGCAGGAAGCTCGCATCCACGCCCTCGGCCGGACCGGCGCGCTCGGCCAGGCGCAGCAGGACAAGCGTCTGGCCATTGAGCTTGACGGCGCGGGTCTGGCCGGGCCGATCCAGGGTCTCGCGCCGGCCGGCCAAGGGCGTCACCCCGTCCGCCGCCAGCACGACGATGCGTGGTCCGAAGTTGGAGGGGTCGCGCCGCGGCGGTGGTGCGTCGCGACGCAGCGGAGGCGGCCGCCCGTCGGGACCGGCATGCTCCGGTGGCGGGCGATCGTCGGGCGGGCCACCCGGAGGCCCCTCACCCGGCGGCCCCTCGCCCACCGCGCCGCGCGCCGTCGAGATGCGCGCCGCGTCCAGCCATTCGCGCAGCACCGGCCTCAGGTCCTGCGGCAGGCCACCGCGCCGGGCGACGTCGCGCTCGGCGGCTTCCATCAGCCGCGTCAGGTGTTCGCCGTCCTGGGCCTGCAGATAGTCGGAGAAACCGGCGCGCAGATTCCAGACGACCAGGCCGGCCACGGCCGCGACGGCTGCCAGCGCGATGGCGATGAAAAGCAACGACAGCTGATGGACGAGACGCATGCCCGCATCTTGCCGGGCAACTGTGGAGGCGGCCTCCACAGTTTCTCCATGCTGGACCCACGCTCGACCGGGAAGCTGGCGGCATTCCAAACCCAGGAGACCGCCATGCCAGTTCGCCCTCACCTTGCCCGGCTGCTGCCCGCCGCACTGCTGATCTCCCTGCTCGCCGGCGGCGGTGGAGGCAGCGGCACCACCACCCCGGCGGCCGCCGACGACGCCAGCGCTGATGCCGCTGCGCTGCGCCCGCCGCGCCCTGTGCCTGCTCCGGTCCCTGCGCCTGCCCCCGTGCCGACGCTGGCCCAGGTCGGCGACCGGTTGTTCGAGGAGACCGGCCTGTCCGCCAGCGGCAAGCTCGCCTGCGCCAGCTGCCACGTCGAGACCCGCGGCCATGCCGACGCCGCCGGTACTTTCCTGCCCCTGGGCGGCGCCGACGGCACGCACCAGGGCCTGCGCAGCTCGCCCAGCGCCCGTTATCTCGACCAGGCCGGCGCCTTTGGCTTCGACGCCCAGGGCCGGCCCCACGGCGGCCTGTTCTGGGATGGCCGCGCCAACAGCCGCGTCCAGCAGGCGCGCGGGCCGCTGTTCAATCCCGACGAAATGGCCAATGCCGATGTCGGCGCCCTGGCCGCCAAGCTGCGCGCCCTGCCCTATGCGGCCGACCTGCGCGCCGCGGCCAATCTGCCGGCCGCCGCCACCGACGACCAGCTCGTCGACGCCGCCGTCACGGCCATTGCCCGCTACCAGGCCGACGACAGCAAATTCCATCCCTTCACGAGCAAGTTCGACGCCGTGCAGGACGGCCGCGCCACGTTCACCGCCCAGGAACAGCGCGGCCTCAATCTCTTCAACGACCCGCAGCGCGGCAACTGCGCCAGCTGCCATGACAGCCGGCCCGCGCCCGGCCTGAACCGCGCCCTCTTCACCAACTTCAGCTATCACGCCCTCGGCGCGCCGCGCAACCAGAGCCAGGCCACGGCCGATGCCAGCTTCTTCGACCTCGGCCTGTGCGGCCCGCAGCGCGGCGACCTGGCCGGCCGGCGCGATCTCTGCGGCATGTTCCGCACGCCGACGCTGCGCAACGTCGCTTTGACGGGACCGTACTTCCACAATGCCCGCTTCGCGACGCTCGAAGACGTCGTCGCCTTCTACGCCACCCGCGACATCGATCCGGCACGCTGGTACCCCAGCGTCAACGGCCAGGTCCAGGTCTACAACGACCTGCCGCCCGTCTATCGCGGCAATGTGCAGCAGGGCGCACCTTTCCGCCGCGCCGGCCAGCCGCCGGCCCTGAACGCCCAGGACGTGGCCGACGTCGTCGCCTTCCTGCGCACCCTCAGCGACGGCTTCACGCCAGCCCAGTAGGGCCAGTCAGGGGGCTGGTTACGCGGAAGAAACTGCTAGAGTTAGGGGGAAGTAACTTGGTTACTTCTCCTATAGCAATTCCTTCCTCGGACGACCCGCCATGCCTCCACGAGCCGCCCCCGCCCGCACCGAAGCCGACAAGAACGAACCCCTGGTGGCCGACATCCGGCTGCTCGGCCGCATCCTCGGCGACGTCATCCGCGAACAGGAAGGCCGCGAGGCCTACGAGCTGGTCGAGCGCATCCGGCAGCTGGCCGTGGCCTACCGCCACAAGCACGACAAGGAGGCCGGCAAGCGCTTCGACAAGCTGCTGAAGAGCCTGTCGGGCGAGCAGGCCGTCAGCGTCATCCGCGCCTTCAGCTATTTCTCCCACCTGGCCAACATCGCCGAGGACCGCCACCACATCCGCCGCCGCGACGTGCACGAGCGCGCCGGCAGCCTGCAGCCCGGCTCTCTGGCCTACTGCCTGGAGCATCTGCACGAGGCCGGCATCCGCCCGACCGAGATCGCCGAGGTGCTCAAGCGCGGCTTCATCTCGCCGGTGCTGACGGCCCACCCGACCGAGGTGCAGCGCAAGAGCATCCTGGACGCCGAGCGCGCCGTGGCCGGCCTGCTGGAAGCGCGCGACCGTGCCGGCACGGAACGCGAACTGCGCGACACCGAGAGCCTGCTGCGCGCCCGCATCACCCAGCTCTGGCAGACGCGCATGCTGCGCTACTCCAAGCTGACCGTGGCCGACGAGATCGAGAACGCGCTGTCCTACTACCAGTCGACCTTCCTGCGCCAGATCCCCAAGCTCTATGCCGAGCTCGAAGAGCATCTGCCCGGCGAGCAGCTGCCCAGCTTTTTGCGCATGGGCCATTGGATCGGCGGCGACCGCGACGGCAACCCGAACGTGGGCGCCGCGACGCTGAAGCGCGCCATGCAGCGCCAGGGTGAAGTCGCCCTGCGCCACTACCTGACCGAGCTGCACGAGCTGGGTGCCGAGCTGTCCATCTCGCTGCGCCTGACCGGCGTGTCGCCCGCCATGCAGGCCCTGGCCGAGCGCAGCCCCGACCAGAACGCCCACCGCATGGACGAGCCCTACCGTCGTGCGCTGACCGGCATGTATGCGCGCCTGGCTGCCACCCTGCACACGCTGACCGGCACCGAGGCCCTGCGCCACGCCGTCGCGCCGCAGGACCCCTACCGCTCGCCCGAGGAACTGCTGGCCGACCTGCGCACCATCGAGGCCTCGCTGAAGACCCACCACGCCGAAGCCCTGATCGCCCCGCGCCTGGCGCCGCTGATGCGCGCCGTGCAGGTGTTCGGCTTCCACCTCGCCACGCTGGACCTGCGCCAGAGCAGCGACCAGCACGAGCTCGTGCTGGCCGAACTGCTGGCGGTGGCCCGCATCGAGGAACACTACGAAGCGCTGGACGAAGCCGCCAAGCGCACCCTGCTGCTCAAGCTGCTGAACGACGCCCGCCCGCTGCGCGTCATCGGTGCCAGCTACACCGACAAGGCCCGGTTCGAGCTCGCCACCTTCGAGGCCGCCCGCGAGGCCCTGGCCCGCTTCGGCCGCGAGGCGCTGCGCCACTACATCATCAGCCACACCGAGTCGGTGTCCGACCTGCTGGAAGTGGCCCTGCTGCTGAAGGAGACCGGCCTGCTGCGCGGCACGCTGGACGGCTATGCCACCAGCGACCTCATCATCGTGCCGCTGTTCGAGACCATCGGCGACCTGCGCATCGCGCCGGACATCATGCGCGAGTTCTACGCCCTGCCCGGCGTGCGCGGCCTGGTGGACCGTTCGGGGGGCGAGCAGGACATCATGCTGGGCTATTCCGACAGCAACAAGGACGGCGGCATGTTCACCTCGTCCTGGGAGCTCTACCGCGCCGAGATCGCGCTGGTGGAACTCTTCGATGAGTTGAAGCGCGTCGGCCCCATCACCTTGCGCCTCTTCCACGGCCGCGGCGGCACCGTCGGCCGTGGCGGCGGCCCGAGCTACCAGGCCATCCTGGCCCAGCCCCCGGGCACCGTGAACGGCCAGATCCGCCTGACCGAGCAGGGCGAGGTCATCGCCTCCAAGTACGCCCATCCCGAGATCGGCCGACGCAACCTCGAGACCCTGGTGGCCGCCACGCTGGAGGCCACGCTGCTGCACCCGACGCAGAGCGCCTCCAAGGGCTTTCTCCAAGCCGCTCAAGAGCTGTCCGACGCCAGCTTCGCGGCCTACCGCGGCCTGGTCTACGACACGCCGGGCTTTGCCGACTACTTCTTTGCCTCCACGCCCATCCGCGAGATCGCCGAGCTCAACATCGGCTCGCGCCCGGCCTCACGCAAGGCCACCCGCGCCATCGAGGATCTGCGCGCCATCCCCTGGGGCTTCTCCTGGGGCCAGGCCCGCGTGGCCCTGCCCGGCTGGTGCGGCTTCGGTTCGGGCGTCGAGGCCTTCCTCGGCGAAGAACCGGCCCAGCGTGCCAAGAACCTGGCCCTGCTCAAGCGCATGCTCAAGGGCTGGCCCTTCTTCCGCGCCCTGCTGAGCAACCTCGACATGGTGCTGGCCAAGACCGACCTGGCCCTGGCCGAGCGCTATGTGGAACTGGTGGAAGACAAGAAGCTGGGCAAGCGCATCTTCGCGGCCATCCGCGAGGAGTTCGAGCGCACTCAAGGCGCGCTCAGCCTCATCACCGGCGACGCCAAGCGCCTGGCGGCCAACCCCTCGCTGGCGCGCTCCATCGAGCACCGCTTCCCCTATATCGACCCGCTCAACCATTTGCAGGTCGAGCTGATGCGCCGCTACCGCCGCACCCAGGCCGACGACCCGGCCATGGAACGCGTGCAGCGCGGCATCCACCTGTCCATCAACGGCATCGCGGCGGGCCTGCGCAATACCGGTTAAAGCGCACATCCTGACCCCATGAGCCGGGTTCCCCCGGCGGCGCGGCAAGCGTGATACCGCAAACAATCGCGGCATGGGGTTCAAGTGGCGTTCCGAGTACAGCCTGCTGCTGCTGCTCGTGCTCAGCGTGGCGGCGGTGCGGTTCTCGGACGTCCTGCTGCAGCAGGTGCGCGTCATCACGCCGGGCGTGACGGTGCCGGCGGACCTGATGTCCGACCAGCGCAACAACGGCGGCAACACCGAGGTCAGCCGCGGCCCGAGCAAGGACGGCTTCGAGCTGCGCTGCACGCTGCGCGAGCGCTTTCGCTACCCCTATTGCGGCATCGCGTTGCGCTTCGATCCCCAGCTCGTCAAGGGGCTGGACCTCAGCGAGGTGCGTCGCATGCGGCTGTGGCTGGACTACAGCGGTCCGGCCAGCACGCTGAAGATCCAGCTGCGCAATGCCAGCACCGCCTACGGCCTGCCGCAGAACCTCGAAGACTCGGCCAAGTACAACCACATCGAGATCAATGCCGCGTCGCTGCAGGGCGGCATGGTCGAGGTGGACCTGCGCAACTTCGCCGTCGCCAACTGGTGGATGCAGCAGTTCCACATCGCCCCCCATCTGGGCCGGCCCGAGTTCGACAACATCGTCACCCTCGAGGTCGTCACCGGCACCGAGGCGCCACTGGGCGACTACCGCTTCGTGCTCAAGCGCGTCGAGTACGACGCGCAGCATCTGTCCACCGAGCGCTGGTATCTGCTCATCATGAGCATCTGGCTGGGCCTGGCCCTGCTCTACCTGCTGATGCGCCTGGTGAAGCTGCAGACGCGCAGCGCGGAGCTGGTGCAGATCGCCACCACCGACGCGCTGACCGGCGCCTTCAACCGCAAGGGCCTGGAGGAAGTGCTGCAGCAGGCCCTGGCCGACTGGCGCGAGCACCGCCAGCCGCTGGGCCTGGTGCTGATCGACATCGACCACTTCAAGACCGTCAACGACACCTATGGCCACCAGGCCGGCGACCGCGTGCTGAGCCGCCTGGCCGAGCTGGTGCGCGGCCATGTACGCGGCCAGGACCTGCTGGGCCGCTGGGGTGGCGAGGAATTCCTGCTGGTCTGCCGTGACACCGGCCTGAACCAGGCCCTGGCCATCGCCGAGAAGCTGCGCGCCCTGGTGGCGGACCAGGACTTCGGCGACGGCCTGCGCGTGACGGCCAGCTTCGGCGTCGCCGCCCTGGCCAGCGAACGCCCGCTGGAGCAGCTCTTCGCCGCCGCGGATGCAGCCCTCTACCGCGCCAAGGCGGAAGGCCGCAACCGCGTCATCGCCGAAGCCATGGCCCCGGCTCAGGGCCGGTAGGCGGCCAGCGTGTCGCCGACCACGCGCACGGTGTCGCCGACGCGGAAGTTCGGCGCGTCGGCATAGACGAAGGTGCGCTGCTGGCCATCGTTCATGCGCGCCACCACCTCGTACTGGGTGCGCTCGTTGTGGCGCTTCTGGATCTCGCGGCCCAGCAGCGCGCCGCCCACGGCACCGGCCACGCCGGCGGCAGTGCGGCCATCGCCCTTGCCGAACTGGCTGCCCACCACGGCGCCGAGCACGCCACCGGCCACGGTACCCAGCACGCGGCCCTCGCCGTCGACCTGCACGGCGTTCACCGCCTGCACGGTGGCGCAGTCATAGCAGGCCGCATCGACGCGGCGGGACGTCAGGTTCAGGCCGGCATAGGCATTGGGCACGCTGCTGCGCACGCTGCGCTCACCCAGACGCAACTGCGCCACCAGCGGCCTCTCGGTGTCCACCCAGGCACCGCGCGGCAGCACATAGCTGCCCGCGTATTCGCCAGGGCGGATCTCCTCGAGGATGACGTTGCGCGTCTCGCTGCCCTGCATCAGCACCGAGGCCTGGCCGCCCGGCGTGCCGCGCACCGTGTAGCGCAGCGCGTCGGCGCGGCCACGGCCGGATTCGCGCACGACGTTCGCTGACTGGATCTCCGGCAACGTCGCCGCGGCGCCCGGGACCGGCCAACCCACCTGCAGGGCTTCGCCGAGCATGACCGTCGCGACGCGGTTGTCGCGGCGCAGGTTGGCATGCACGCGCGAGTCCGGCCCGATGCGGTCGGAGCGGCCGATGATGTAGCTGCCCTGGTAGCGGCCGGCGCTGGTCTCGTCCAGGCGCAGGGTCCGGCGGCTGCCGTCGATCTGCAGCAGCACGGCCGCCCCCGGCGTGCCCCAGACCGTGAAGTTCAACTCGGCCCCCGGCTCCAGCCGGTCCACCTGCTCGACGTCGAAACCGGTCACGCGCAACGCGGCCATCTGGCTGCTGCGCTGCGCCTGGACCGGCTCGGCCAGGAAGGGAGAGCCGGCCACCAGCGCACAGGCCAGGGCCGTTGCCGAGAAATGCTTGGCGTGCTTCATTGCGCGCTCCTGTTGATTGGGAGCCCCAATCTAGGCGCGCCACCCCTCGGGCAGGTGTCGGTTCCCGGCCCTGCTCCAGGTAGGCGATGGCCTACAGCCCACCCGTTCAGGTGGTGGCGGTGAATCTTCCCACCCCAGGAAAACCCGGCCGGCCGACGATCGCGGCCCGACGACGGCAGCGCAGCCTGAAACGATTGATACCAACGAGAGTGGCGCTGCAGTCGGCTTGAAACGCGGGCCGCCGAGGATGGCCGGCACCCACCCGGAGATTTCCATGCTCGACACCGCCGCCCCCGTCGTCTGCCTGCACTCCAGCGCCTCCAGCGGCCGTCAATGGCGCCGCCTCGCGGCCGACGGCGGTGACGCCTTCCAGTGGCACATGCCGGACCTCTACGGCCACGGCGGCCGGCCCGACTGGCCCGAGCTGATGCCCAGCCATCTGGCCGTCGAAGCCAACGGCGTGCTGGCCGGCCTGCCGTCCGCCGGCATTGCGGCCGACCAGGGCTTTCATCTGGTGGGTCACAGCTACGGTGGCGCCGTCGCCCTGCAGATGGCCCTGCAACAGCCCCAGCGCGTGCTGTCACTGACGCTGTACGAGCCCGTCGCCTTCGGCGTGCTGCCGGCCCTGGGCCCGAACGAACCCGAGTGGGAAGAGATCCGCGAAGTCGCCGCGACCCTGGGCACCGCCCTGGACCGTGGCAACGACTTCGGCGCCGCCCGCGGCTTCTGCGCCTACTGGCAGGGCCGCGACGTCTGGGCGGACATGGACTTCGCCCAGCACATGCGCCTGGCCGAAGCCATGCCGACGGTGCGCCGCCACTTCGAGGCCCTGTTTGCCGCGCAGTGGAGCGACAGCCTGCTGGACCTGCTGCGCATGCCGGTGCAGCTGATCTGCGGCACGGCCACCCGTGCCAGCGCGCGCCGCGTGGCGCAGAGCCTGGCGGTGCGGCTGCCGCTCGTGAAGCTGAAGATGCTGGAAGGCGCCGGGCATATGGCGCCCATAGTCGATGCGGCGCGGGTCAATGCGCTGATCCTCGAGAGCCTGGAGGCGATGCAGAGGGTGCCGGTGGCCTGATCAGCGCCGGGCCGGGTCGGGATCAAGGACGCTGCGGCCAGCGTCACGACGCCATTGCGCCGACAGGGCCGCGTCGTCCACCCTGGCCGCGCGCATCTCCGCGCGCCACTGGCCCCATTCACCCAGTTGGGCCGTCCCGCCGATCCATCGGCGCATTTCGGTCTGTGGGCTACAGGGGGATTCCGCCTTCGCAACCAGCTTCTCTAGCGCCGAATTGCGCCAGGCGGAGACGGCTTCGTACTCGCGCGCCCTGGGCTCCCAGCGCGCCCGCTGCTCGGGATGGACGGGCAAGACCAGCCGGCGCGCCATCCCCAGGGCGATGGCGCGGTCCATCTGGTTGTCGCCCTCCCACAAGCGATCGAGCACGGTCTCGCAGCGCAGCAGGCCGCTTGCCGATGCCGCCAGGCAGGCCTCCGTCAAAGGCTTGTAGCTCGCGATCGCCCAGGCGGCTGCAGTGCCGGTGATGAGCTGCATCTCCGCCTCGTTCACCAGGCCGGGCGTCTCCGTCTGCGGCAGGCTCAGCAGCACGGCCCTGAACTCGCGTTCGTAGCTGCGCGAATAGCGCCCCTCGGCGGCCATGCGATCGAGGGCATAGCTGACCTGGCTCGAGCTTGCACCGCCCTTGGCATCGCGCAGCAGCGTCAGCCAGGCCTGCAGATTGGCCGGCTCCAGCCGCGACCACTGCGAAGCCTCGACGTTGCGGCAACCACCGCCCTCGCAGGGCCGCTGCAGGGCCAGTGCCGTGACCATGGGGTCGCTGGTCGTGCGGGCCAGGGCCTGCAGGCGCACACGGGCCGCCCCGGCATCTTCGTCCAGGCCACCAAGGAAGTCGGCGACGGCCAGCGAGCGTGGATCGCCGCGCTGCATCAGGGCCCTCACCCAGCGCCGGCGCACCTGCCCCGTTGCTTCTTCCATCACTTCAGCGCCTGGCGTCTGTTTGGCCTCTTCGATAGCCTCGGTGCCCACCATCCCATTCTTGGCTTGCGCGCGCTCCAGCACGCCTTCTGTCTGCCGCTCATGCTCGGCCGCCCCGAAGCCGCACCAGTCGGCCTTCATGCGTTGCATCAGCGCGCTGCGCTCATCCATCGCGGCAGGCAACGAGGCGGGCCGCGCCGGCGCTTCACCCGCGGATGCCGGCGTCGCCATGACACGCGCCAGCACGGAGGTCACCGCGCCCGATGCGGGAGAGGCTGAAGCCGCGGCCGATGCGACGTCACCTCGTCTGCCCTTCCCCAGCCAAACGGCCAGCAGCAGCGCCGCCACCAAGGCCAAAACAGCGAGCCGACGGGTCCGTGCAGTCATGCCGGCAGCATAGTCAACGCCACCCCTTCCTCAAGGCGGCGTCCTCATCGCCTCATGCTGTCGCGGGCGCCAGTCCCAATAACCCACGCCCGCCGCCTGCATCACCATCTGGGCTCGATCCCGTTCGCTCATGGCCGCCAGTTCGCCCGGCTGCGGCAAGGCGATGACTTCGCAGACCCTGTCACGCGTCACCCTGGGCACCGGAATGGGAGCGCCGCCCAGCTTGGAGGGCTTGAACAGCACCGCCTCCAGCTCGCGCAGCCGCGGCTCCCAGACGGCCTGGCGCTGCGGCAGCTGAGCCTGGGCCTGCTGTACCAGCACCAGGGCCATCAGCCTCTCGGTGGCGCCGCCGTCGTCCCAGAGCCGCCCCGCCACGGTCTCGCAACGCTCGGCCGTGGGCGCGTCGATCTGGCCCCGGCAGCGGCCGGCCAGGGCGCGCAGGTCGATGATGACCCAGGGCTGGCGAAGCTCCAGCCCGCTCGGCGGCAGCTCGCCGAGCAGCGCCGCGGCTTCTTGCCGGTAGTCGCGCGAATAGCGCACATGGGTGCTGATCTCGTCCAGCAGATAGCGGCCGTCCACCGGGACCCGCGTCGGCAGGGCCAGCCAGGCCAGCAGATTGGCCGGCTCCAGCCGCGACCATTGCGAGGCTTCGATATTGCGGCAGCCCCGCTCCACGCAGGGCATGTGCAGGGCCAGCACGGTCAGCATCGGATCGGTGGAAGAGCGCGCACGGTCCTGCAGGCGGGCGCGCGCGGCCAGGGCCTGCGAGGACCCCGAGGCCGCCAGCAGGTAGTCGGCCATCGCCTGCGAACGCTCGTCGCGGCGGTTCTGCAGGAAGGCGACTGCGGCGGGCGCGGGCTTGGGTTCAGGCGCGAGCTGCGCGGCCTGGCGCGCGCACCGTTCGGCCAGCTGGGCCTGACTGCCTGCCACCGCCAGCAGCGCGACCAGCGGCCACCCGCGCGCCAGCCGCAGCGCGCCGCGTTTCATCAACCCTTCTGCCCCGCCAGCGCCTCGCGCACGGCGGCCACTTGGCGGCGCGACACGGCCAGCCATTCGTCGACGTGGACGATGCGCACGGCCCAGCTGTCCGGGCTCTCGGCGGCATCGCCACCGTCCAGGTCGCCAAAGGCGGTCGGCGTGTGCCGCTCCAGCTCGCGCACGGCCCAGCGGGCCACCAGGGCGTTGCGGTGCACGCGCAGGAAACGCTCGCCAAAACGCTGCTCCAGCTCGGACAGCGCGCCGTCCATGACATGGCTTTCGCTGGCGGTGCGCAGCGTCAGGTATTTCAACTCGGCCTTGAAGTACAACACCTCGGCCAGCGGAACGCGCAGCAGGCGGCCACGGTCGGTCAGCGTGACGAAGTCGCCGGCGTCAGGGGCGGCGGGCTGCTCGGCCGGCTGCTGGGCGTGGACGGCAGCGCGCTCGGACAGGCGCTGGGCCGCACGGGCCAGCGCCGCCTGCAGGCGTTCGCGGCGCACCGGCTTGGTCAGGTAGTCCAGCGCGTCGAGCTCGAAGGCCCGCAGCGCATGCACGGCATGGGCCGTCACGAAGATGATCAACGGCGCCGGCAGGCCGGGCTGGCTGGATTGGCGCTGGGCCAGGCCGTCGGCGAACTGCAGGCCGTCGGCGCCGGGCATCTGCACGTCCAGCAGCACGATGTCGCAGCTGTGCTCGCGCAGCCAGGCTGCCGCCTGGGAGCCGGTGGCCGCCTCGGCGGCAACCTCGCAGCGCGGCTCCTGGATGGCATCCACCAGGCCGCGCAGGCGCAGCCGGGCCAGGGGTTCGTCGTCGACGACAAGGACGCGCAGGGCTGTGGTCATAACGGCACCAGGATACGCAAGCAAAAGCGCTGCTCGCTGGATTCGATCTCGAAATGCGCCGCGACGTCGTGCATCAGCTTCAGTCGCTGGCGCACATTGCGCAGGGCCAGGCCATGGCCGGCCGTGCGGGCCGGGGCGCCGACGGTGTTGACGATGGTGATCTCGACCTCGGCGCCGCGCCGCAGCGTGCGAACCTCCAGCTCGCCGCCCTCGTCGTTGGGCTCGACGCCATGGCGCACGGCGTTCTCCACCAGGGGCTGCAGCAGCAGCGGCGGCACCTTGGCGGCGTTGGCCTCGGGGTCCAGATGCCAGACGATGCGCAGTCGCTTGCCGAAGCGGATCTGCTCGATGGCGAGATAGCGGCGCGCCAGCTCGACCTCCTCGGCCAGCGTGACCGAGGCGCTGGCGTCGGCCAGGGCGACACGGAAGAGCTCGGCCAGGTCCTCCAGCACGCTCTCGGCGCGCGCCGGATCCACCTGCACCAGGGCGATGGCGCTGTTCAGCGTGTTGAACAGGAAATGGGGCCGGATGCGCGACTGCAGCTCGACCAGCTGGGCCAGCGCATCGGCCGGGCGCTGGGTGTGCTCGCGCATCTTGAGCCAGGCCAGCAGCAGGGCTGCGCCGCTGGCGCCGCAGGCGGCGACGCTGGCAATGCGCCAGCCGCCGGCCGGATCCTCGCTGGTCAGGCTCAGCAGGCCGAAGCCCGCGAGGGCGCCAAGGGTGCCCAGCGCCATCAGCGCCCCCCATTGCGCGAACTCCGGCAGGCGCGGCCACAGGCGCTTGGCGGCGCAGACGATGAGCAGCCAGGACAGCACGGCGAACATGGTGACGACGGTGCCGTTGGCCGTCAGCATCAGCCATTGAACGGCGTCCCGCGCCACGACCGCGGAGGCAAGGCCCAGCAGCAGCTGTACGCCGAGCACCGCCCGCAGCACGAGGCCGACATGGCAGACGTCGAAGGCCCGTGTCGGATCCAGCAGCGGCGCCTTGCTGAGTTCGGGCAATTCGGGCAGCTCGGTGGCCGCGAAGCCCAGCCATTGGCTGAGCTGCATGGACTCGTGCCAGACGCTGTGGTGGGCTGGCGCGCGGCGCTTGAAGAAAGGCATGGTTGGATCGCGAAGGGCGGGTTGGTCTTGGCGTTCGATAATCCCGGGCTGCGCGTGCATTTTGCGCGCTGATTTCCACCGCCGGCCCCATGTCAGACAACCAACTCGCCAACAAATCCCAAGCCTGGTCCGCCCTGTTCTCCGAACCGATGAGCGACCTCGTCAAACGCTACACCGCCAGCGTGTTCTTCGACAAGCGGCTGTGGCAGGCGGACATCGAGGGTTCTCTGGCGCATGCCGGCATGTTGGCAGACCAGGGGATCATCG
>CBHWBD010000108.1:0-16400 GCA_966111775.1 uncultured Comamonadaceae bacterium
GGCGGGCGGGCCGGGCCGACGCGGTTGCCCGTTGGTGGCTGGCCCGGCTGCGGGCCGGAGCCCGACCCACGCAGGCGAGCGCCATGGCGCGTGCCGAGGTCGCGCTGCACGGCCTGCAGCACTGGCTGCGGCAGGCGATCAACGTATTCACCGGCTTCGTCGTCGTCGGCCTGGGCTTCGCGGTCGGTTTCGCGTTCGCCGGGCCGGCGATGGTCGTGGCCTGGAAGTCGGCCGCGCTGGGCCTGGGCATCGCGCTGGTCAGCGCCGGCCTGAGCCCTGGCCTGCAGCTGCCCGCCATGCTGTGGCACTCGCGCCGCGAGCAGGCCTTGCTGGCGCTGCTGCCCGGCATGCCTCAGGGCCGGGCGCTGAACCGCGCGGTGGCCTGGATGCAGCTGCGCCACTTCGCCGTCGCCTGGGTGCTGACGATGGGGGCGATGGCAGCGCTGGCGCATGCAGCCGACCAGCCGGCGCTGATGAGCCTGCCGATGGCCGCGCTGCCCGTGGCGGCGCTGTGCCTGACGCGCGCACCGGCGCGGCTGCATGCGCCGACACCGTGGACGGCGGGCCTGCCGCTGCTGGCCTTCTTCCTGCTGTGCGGGCTGCTGCTGCCCTTGCTGGCCTGGGCGGGCGTGACCATGCCGGCGCTGGTCATCGCGGCCCTCAGCGCGGCACTGCTGGCCTGGCGCTGGCCGCGGCTGCTGAACGCGCCCGCCGCGATGCCGGCCGGCCGCGCCGCGGCCTGAGCAAGCCCGTCGCAAGCTTCGAAACCGCTTGTCGCGAGCCTCGCGCCGCTCGCCGGGCGGGGGTGTCCGTTCGTGAACTGACGCACGGACAAAACACGGCTTACATCCGCACACTTGCGTCCATGCAGTCGGCAAACCCGTCGAAAGGCGGGGACGCAAAGCCACCGGTCTTCATGCTCCGCAAGGGGCAAAAGACAGCGGGGCTGCCCTAGGCGGACAAGGTCATGTCCGCAGCGTGGCACACGGGGAGGTGCCGGCTACTGCCCAGTAGTCCCACCCTTTGCATCAATCCGAAAGACCACGCCATGAAGTACCAAGCCACTGCCCTCGCTGCCCTCGCCCTGTTCGCCCAGACCAGCTTCGCCGCCGACCCCACGGCCCAGCTCACCGGCCTCGTGCGCATCGTCAAGAGCGACGGCCAGACCGTCGTCGCCCAGGCCGCGCCGATGCTGGTTGCCGCCAACGGCAGCGCATCGGGCGCCATGCCTCAGATCACCGTCAGCGAGAAGGACGCCTTCATCTCCAGCCTGGGCCGCTGCGCCTTCAACTTCAAGTACGACGAGATCAGCGCCACGGCCGTCGCGACCAGCACCAACCGCATCTACAGCAACGACACGCTGATCGCGCAGAACACGCAGATCGCCCTCACGCCCAAGGTCGTCAAGACGATCTGGACCCAGCCTTATCTGTTCGCCGGCGCCAACAACGTCAAGGTCGTCGTCAATGTCGACGGCGTGCCGAGCACCGGCTGGGTGCGCATCAACGTGACCGGCACCTGCGGCAAGCCCACCACCGCGCCGGCCCCGGCACCCGTGGCTGCGCCGCCGGCACCGTCGCCCTCGCCTGCACCCGCGCCGGTGAGCTACGTCCAGCCGGGCTCCGGTGACTGGAACAACCTGAACACGGCCTGGGGCTACAGCAACTATGCCGTGACCCAGCTCAAGGGCAAGGGCTTCGCGAAGTACGACGCCCTCGTCAAGCTCAATGCTTCGATCACGGCCGCGATCAATGCCAAGAAGATCTCGACGGGCGACTACGCCACGCTGATGGCGGCCTGGAACGCGATGCTGGCCGACCCGGCCTTCAAGGCCGCGATGGCCGCCATCGTGCCGGGCACCGGACCGAAGTAAGCGAGGCGCTTACTGGTTGATCTCAGGCTCGGCCAACTGGGCCAGCAGCTGCAGCGACTCCTGCCAGCCCAGATAGCAGGCCTCGGCCGGGATCATGGCCGGGATGCCTTCCTGCTTGATGTGGACCTCGGTGCCGCAGAACACGGCGCGAAGCTCCACCGTCGTCGTCATCTCGCCGGGCAGGTTGGCGTCGTCGAAGGCGGCCGTGTAGCGCAGCCTCTGGCCCGGCACCAGCTCCAGGTAGCGGCCACCGAAACTGTGGCCGCCGCCGGTCGTGAAGTTGGTAAACGACATCTTGTAGCTGCCGCCCACCTGGGCGTCCATCTCGTGGACGGTGCCCGTGAAGCCGTGCGGCGGCAGCCACTTGGCCATGGCGGCGGGCGTCGTGAAGGCGCGGTAGACGCGGTCGGGCGGGCAGCGCAGCACGCGGTGCAGGGTGACGGTGTTGGTCATGATGCTTCCTGGGTTGGACAGAGGACTGGCCCTCTGCCTTGTCGACGAACGACCCGCAGTGGAATCGACAACCCTCAGATGGGCAACTCGGTGAAGTAACGGCCACCGTGGAAGATCAGCGGCTGGGCCCCGACCCGGGCGGAGCAACGCTCCACCTCGCCGACGAAGATGACGTGGTCGCCTTCCTCGTAGCGGCTGCGGTTGGCGCACTCGAAGGTGGCCACGGCGCCGTCCAGCACCGGCGCACCGCCGGCGCCTTCGCGCCAGGCCACGCCGGCGAAGCGGTCGATGTCGCGCATCGCGAAGCGCTGGGCCAGCTCCTTCTGGTCGGCGGCCAGGATGTTGATGGCGTAGTGGGAGCCATGCGTGAACACCGGCATGGAGCCGGCGCGCCGCGACAGGCTCCACAGCACCAGCGGCGGGTCCAGCGACACGGAATTGAAGGAGTTGGCCGTCAGGCCGACGAGGCTCCCCTCGGGCGAACGCACGGTGACGATGGTCACGCCGGTGGCGAACATGCCCAGAGCGGCGCGGAATTGCTGGCTGTCCATGCGGTGATTGTCGCCAGTCCCGCGCCGCCGTCCTACGAAGCCGGGCTTTGCCGTCGAAGCACAATGCCGGCATGGATGCCGATGACTTCCAGGTCCGCGACGACCTGCAGTTCACCCACCCGCCGACGCGCAGCTTCGGCGACTGTGCCGATTGCGCCGCCGGCCGCTGCGGACGCCCCGCGCGGGGCCGACGCCTCTTCACCGGCCTGCTGGCTGCCAGCGGCGCCGCCGCCTTCATGCCCGCCTGGGCACGCGAGGGCGTGGACGTGGGGCCCAAGAGCAAGTTCACCGGCTTCGTGTCGGCCGATCAGCTCGAGCAGGCTGGCGGCCAGCAGTACGCACAGATGATGCGCGAGGCCGGCCAGCAGCGCGCCCTGGCGCCGATGGAGCACCCGCAGGCCCAGCGTCTGCGCTACATCGCCCAGCGCATCATCCCGTTCAGCTATGAATGGAACGACCGGGCGCGGCAATGGAAGTGGGAGGTCAACCTGCTGGCCAGCAGCCAGCTGAATGCCTTCTGTATGCCGGGCGGCAAGATCGCCTTCTTCTACGGCATCCTCGACAAGCTCAAGCTCGAAGACGACGAGGTGGCGGCCATCATGGGCCACGAGGTGGCGCACGCCTTGCGCGAACACGCACGCGAGCGGGTGGGCAAGTCGGCCGCGACCAATGCCGTGGTCGAACTGGGCTCGGCCCTGCTCGGCCTGGGCAATGTGGGCCGCGGCCTGGCCGGCATGGGCGCCCAGCTCGTCAACCTGCGCTTCAGCCGCGATGACGAGAGCGAGGCCGACCTGGTCGGCATCGAGCTGTCCGCCCGCGCGGGCTATGACCCGGCCGCCGCCGTGCGGCTGTGGGAGAAGATGATGACGGCCAACAAGGGCGCACCGCCGCAGTGGCTGTCCACCCACCCGGCCAGCACGACGCGCGTTCGCGACATCCAGGCCAACCTGCCCAAGGTCGAAGGCCTCTACCAGCGGGCGCCCAAGCCGGACCAGCGCTTCCCGGTGGCACCGCCGCTGCCGGTACGGTCGAGTTGACGTCCGGCTACCAGCGCGCCGGCAGGTTCTTCAGCCGCTGGTACTCGCCCGCCGCCACGCGCTTCAGATAGCCGCCCAGCTCCAGGTCCTTGACCAGCTTGGACACCATCTCGCGCGAGCAGCCCAGGCGCTGGGCCATGCCCTGGTGGGTCAGCTCCAGGTGGCGGCCGTCGCCGGTGGAATCGTCGACGAGGCTCTTCAGCCGGCCGTAGACGTCGTTGAGCGCCAGCTGCTTGGTCGACAACGTCGCCGCACGGGCGCGGCGGATGACCTTGGTCAGCAGCTCGAAGGCGAACTCGGGATGCTCGCTGATATGGGTCAGCAGGCTGGCCCGCGTGACCATGACGAGGCGGCTGGCCTCCTCGGTGATGACGCTGGCCGAGCGCGGCCCGCCGTCCAGGCTCATCTCGCCGACGTATTCGCCGGGGCCGTAGACGCCGTAGGTGATCTCGCGGCCACGGGCGTCGCTGCTGAAGGCGCGCAGCGAGCCGGACAGGATCAGATAGAGGTTGTCACCGACCGAGCCCTCCTCGATCAGCACGATGCCCTTGCGATAGCTGCGCGCCATGCCGCGCGCGGCCAGCAGCCGTAGCGAAGGCGGCAGGGCCAGGAGTTCGGTGTCGAGGGTGTCGTCAGGCATCCGGCGGCGCAAGGGCATGAGGCCCATGACGCTCCCGAATGTTAGTGCTTGCGGGCCGAGCGCCGGGCCGCTCCCTAGCCGGCCCGCCCAAGGCGATGTGCTTGCGGCTCAATGCCGCAAGCATCGCCGTCCCCTCGGGGGCCGAAGCTGGACACGTGGCGCCCGGTGGGCGGCACGTGCCTGCCGAGGAGCGGCGGCGCAAGACGGCGCGCGGTCTGCAAGACCGACCAAGGTACTCCTTGGGCGAGGGGCTTCAGTTCACCAGCTTGGCGGGTCGCAGCGACGACACCAAAGGCGGCAGCAGTGCCAGCTGACGCATCAACTCGCCGATGCTGTCCGCCCCGCTCTTGGCGCGGATGCTCTGGATCTGGCTGCGCACCGTCGAGATGGCGACGCCCTGGCGCTGGGCCACCTCGGTGGGCTTGACGCCGTTGGACAGGGCCTTGAGCACCTCGGTCTCGGCCGGCGTCAGCTGGTAGCGCAGCGCGAACCACTGGGCGGCGAGGTCGCCGCAAAGCTGGCGGCGCTCCAGGATCAGCAGCACAGCCGCCTGGTTGACGTCGCGGTTCAGCGGCACGACGACGACATTGGCGCGGCCGCATTCGGCGCGGTCGTCGCCCAGGCGCAGCAGGCAGCGGCGCCCGCTCGCCTCGGCGCCTTCCAGCGCCTCGGCCAGCGGCACGGCATCGGTCAGCAGGCGGGCCCGCAGATGCTGGCCGACCAGCTCCAACGGGTGGTTGTCGTCCAGCGACGCTCGCGCCGCCAGATTGGTGTGCAGCACGCGGCCGCCACCGTTGAGCAGCACGACCCCGTGGTCGAGCTCCTCCAGCACCAAACCCAGCCACTGATTGGACAGTGAGGCCGCCTGGCGGCGTTCACGCGGACGGGCGCCGGGGGTTTGGCCCGGCTGCACAAACTCGGACAACCACATGGAAGCACTCCTCTGCCCACACCTTGCGAGCTCTCATCAAAGCGTAGGAGAGCATGTTTCGCCTTGGGCGTAAATGTTGCTGGGTGTGTTTGTGAAGGAATTACAGCGCGCCGTCGCTCAAACGCCATCTGCAACATAGGGATTGCTGCGACGTTCTTTTCCGATGCTGCTTTCCGGTCCGTGGCCCGGAATGAAGATGGTGTCGTCACCCATGGGCCACAGGCGCTGGCGGATGGCGTCGATCAGCTGCTGATGGTTGCCGCCAGGGAAATCGGTGCGGCCGATGCCGCCCGCGAACAGCACGTCGCCGACGAAGGCGCGCCCGGCCGAGGCCGAGTGGAAGACGACATGGCCCGGCGTGTGGCCGGGGCAGTGACGCACGTTCAGCGTATCTTCACCGATCTGCACCGTGTCGCCATCGTCCAGCCAGCGATCGGGCGCGAAGCGCTCGGCCGGCGGGAAGCCGAACATCTTGCTCTGCTGCGCCAGGCCGTCGATCCAGAACTGGTCGCCGGGATGCGGGCCGATGATGGGCAGGCCCTGCTCACGCGCGAGCTGGCCGGTGCCGCCGGCATGGTCGATATGGGCATGCGTCAGCCAGATGGCCTTGAGGTTCAGGCCGCGCTGCTGCACCGCAGCCAGCAGCCGCGGCAGTTCGCCGCCGGGGTCGATCACGGCGGCGTCCCGGGTGGCGTCGCACCAGACGAGGGAACAGTTCTGCTGGAAGGCGGTGACGGGGAGGGTCAGGTATTGCAGGGCCATGCGACGAGGAATGGACAACGCGTCTTCAGGAAGGACGCCAATGTATCGACTCGCGGCCCGGCGCCTCAGACCGGCCGCATCGCGATCAGGGCATGGAGCTCAGCGCCTCGCTGCGTGACAGATAGGCGCTGAAGATTCTGTAGAGGCTGCCGTCCGCGCGCATGGCGGCGATGGCATCCTGGATCTTTCGGGCATCGTCCTCGCGCACCCGGGTTCGGGACAGCGCGAATCCCGCGGCGTAGTTGTCGTCCGGGAAGCCATCGATGACCGCGACCCGCCCCTGCAGCCTGCTGTCCGCAAGAATCCGCTCCCACACGATGGGCTCGGACAGCAGGGCGGCATCCCGGCCCAGCGCGACGAGCCGCGCCGCCATGTTGGCATCGGCGTACTCGTCCACGCGGCCTTGCTGCCGCAGCCCGGCAATCCATTGGTCCCATTGCGGGCCGTGCTTGAAGCCCTTGACGACCGCCAACCGCCACTGGCTGTTCTCGGCGAACGCCTGCAAGGTCGGGACCGGGCCCGGCAGGCCGGTCCGCACCAGCAGCCGGTTGCGCCCGCTCATGTAGATGAGGAAGCGCGCGAACCCCTTGCGCTCCTCGGTCTCGATGGCCGACACCGTCATGTCGAGGTTGCCCTGGGCCAGGTCCAGCCAGGTGCGCACCCGGGAATCCACGAAGGTTTCGAACTTGCAGCCCGTGCGGCGGGCGACTTCCTCGACGATGTCGACGTCGATGCCCACCGGGTTCAGCCCCGCGCGCCGAAACGCCAGCGAACCGTATTCGTACAGGGCCACGCGGTAAGGCCCGCACGCAACCGGCTGCGCCGCTGCCGGCAAGCTGGCCGCGGCCCACAGCCCCGCCATCACCCATGTTCCGAGCTTGCTCATGCGCCCCATGCCCATCGACCCCGGCGGAGTATGCGCTGCGCCCACCGGCGGCGTCGGCCGGTGCCTTCTCAGGTCCCCGTCGACCGCAGCCCCAGCCTCATCTTGTCGCGTCCCGGCGGAGCGCCGAACAGGCGGCTGTACTCGCGGCTGAACTGCGAGGGGCTGTCGTAGCCCACGCTGTAGCCGATGGCGGCCACGTCGCTGGCGTCAGACAGGATGCGCGAGCGCGCCTCCTGCAGCCGGATCAGCTTCTGGTACTGCAGCGGGCTCATGGTCGTCGCACCCCGGAAGTGGCGGTGGAAAGACGACTCGCTCATGGCCACCATGTCGGCCAGCATGGGGATGGAGATGGCCTCGGCATGATGGTCGCGGATGAAGCGGATGGCCCGGCCGATCTGCGACAGCCGGCTGTCGGCCAGCCCGATCTGCCTGACCATGGCGCCCTGGGCGCCGTGCAGCAGTCGCCACACCAGCTCGCGCTCGACCAGCGGGCCCAGCACGGCCGCGTCGCGCGGCGAGTCCTTCAGCCGCAACATGCGCACCACGGTGTCCAGCAATGCCTCGGGTGCGTCACTGACCGCAAAGCCCGCGGGTTCAGACGCCGCCATGTCGGCAGGATCCATTTCCAGCAGCAGGGCGGAGATGGTCGCCGGCTGAAGCTTCATGCCTGCGGCGAGATAGGGCAGCTCGGGGCTGGCCTGGATCACGCAGCCGGCGACGGGCAGGTCCACCGTCACCACGAGGAACTGGCCCTCGCGGTATTCGAACACCTCGTCGCCCAGCATGGCCCGCTTGGCGCCCTGGGCGACGACGACGAAGGTGGGCTCCAGCACATGGTGCTGAAGCTCCGTGGGCGCCTGCGCCGCCACCGCGAACACGCCGCCCGGGTGGTCGGCCGGCGGGGCGGCATGGCGTTGGATCAGGGCCTGCAATGCCTGGAGTGAACTCATGGCGCGACCGTAACCGCGGCGCCGGGCCGGCTCAAGGCCTGCTTGCACGAACCACGCCGGATTGAGCGAATCGTGCAAGAGCTTGAGGGTTTTGGGCTATCGACCCCAGGAGAGCGAGCGGGGATCGGGCTGCGCGCCGGCCCGATGCGCGAATCGTGCAATGACATGACCGGATTTGACTGCTCGAATCGGCCGCCTGCCGATTCAATGCGGGCCTTCGCCCAAGGAGGTCGCAATGAGGATGCAAGGCAACACCATACTGGTCGCGGGCGGTGCCAGCGGCATCGGGCGCGGGCTGGCCGAACTGCTGCACCGTCTGGGCAACGAGGTCATTGTGCTGGGCGAGCCGGCAATCGACGCGGCCCCTGGCATCCGCGTCGTCGACCTGGACCTCGGCAACCCCTTCGGCGTCGCCGACTTCTCCGAGCAACTGGCCGCGACGTTCCCGGACCTGAACATGCTCGTCAACATCTCGATCGCCTTCCCCGTAAAGTACCTGCCGGGCCTGCATGCACTGCTGGAGGCCGACGACAGCTACGAAAAGCTCGAGGCGCAGCGCCTGGGCATGCAGCACCTGACCGGCACGCTGCTGCCCCACTTCCGCAAGCGCGAGCACAGCTCGGTCATGACCATGGCCGTCGGGCCGGCGCTGCTGCCTTCGAATGCGCCAAGGGAGTCCGGTTCATCCAGGCTGGAGGGCGGCGAGCGCGCCTGCGTCATGTCGGTCAGGAAGCGCTGGGTCAGCGCCTCCATCGAAGTGGTCGACATCGCCTTCCCGTCGCGTGCCGAGCGCGTCGACCCGGCCCCGCTGCCGCGCTCCGAGTTCATCTCCCGGGTGGCTCATCTGCTCGCTGAAGGTCTGCAGGAAGGCGCCGCCCTCGCCGGACTGCGAGCGCTCTGGCCCGCAGCTGCGGCCATGGACGTGCGCAGGACAAGAGACGACGATTTGCTGTCGGAGGTTCACTGATTCACGCGGCAAGATACTGTACAAAATAACAGTATCATGCGGTCGCAGTTGCCAGGATGTGAGGTGCACACCAGGCATTCCAGCCCAGCGGCCTTCGGGGCCGCTGGGCTTTTTTTGCGGCCTGGCTCGGCTGTCGGCTCCCACCTACAGCGCATCGGCATGGGTGCCTGCCATGCGCCCGCCACCTCAGGCAGAGCATGGAAAGCCGCTCAATCAGGAGATTAGCCATGCCCACTGCAGCCGCCAAATCCGCTTCCGCATCCAGCCGAGCCCGGCCTGGCTCTCGCAAATCAACCCATCAGCAGGACGCCGTCGCGATGCTTCGCGAAGATCACCGCAAGGTCAGCGCGCTGTTCGATGAATTCGAGAAGGCACGCTCGGCCAGCCGCAAGAAGCAGATCGTCGCCACCATCTGCCGTGAGCTGATCGTGCACACGACGCTGGAAGAGGAAATCTTCTACCCGGCCTTCAAAGCGGCATTGAAGGACAAGGAGCTGGTCCCCGAAGCGAACGTCGAGCACCAGTCGGTCAAGGACCTGATCGCCCAGGTGCAGGGCCAGGAGCCCGGCGGCGAAGACTACGACGCCAAGGTCAAGGTCATGGGCGAGTTCGTCAAGCACCATGTCAAGGAGGAACAAAACGAGATGTTCCCCAAGGCCAGGAAGTCCGCCAAGCTCGATCTGGTGGAACTCGGCCGGCAGATGGCCGACCGCAAGCAGCAGCTGATGGCCCACTGACGGTCCCCGTCCCGGCCGTCATGGCCGGGCGGCGGAGTGCGCTAGTCCTTGAGACCGCGCGTCCAGATGCGGTCGGCGGCGTCGAACATGGTGCGGCCGTCCAGGGACGACGGCTCAGCGGCCAGAGTCAGCCAGTCCAGCGTGTCGTGATGGCTGCCAGGTATCAGTTCCGCCGACCGCTCGGCTACCAGCCAGGCGTGCAGCCGGGCATAGAGCTGCGGGTGATGCTCGCGCGTCCACGCCAGGCCGACGAGATCGCCATAGGCCTCCTCACGGCGGGCGGAACGCATCTCCAGCCAGGCCTGCTGCAGATCCGGCGACAGCGTCTGCGGCGCCTTGGCGGCGACGAAGCCGGCCGGCATGCCATGCCAGGCGCCATCCAGATAGCGGCGGCAATGGCCGATTTCATGGGCAGCCATCAACTCCAGGGCGGGGCCGAGCAGCGCGGGCTCGAGTGCGTCGATCTGGCTCTGGGCCAAGGGATTCCCGCGCATCGACAGCACCAGCTTGCAGCGTCCGTCGACAAAGCCCAGCGACAGCGGCGCCACGCCGGGCGCGTCCTGAGGTTGGACGACGACGTCCAGCGGCAGCCTCAAGGCTTGGCGGGCGTGGCCGACGACGGGCGCGACGGCCTGCGCCCAGCGCGTTTCCAGGGGTGTCAGATCGTTTGCCCAGGCGGTCGGCGACAGCGCGGCGCCGACCAGGGCGAGAACAGCAAGCAGACGACGCGGCACGGCAGACACTCCTCGGATGAAGGCATCTTCGGCCGAGATGACCCGTGGCTTGACGGCGCTGTCGCAGGCGTCCGTGAACTATGCGGCCCCCAGATCAGCCAAGATGTATCCATGAAAACCATCCGCGATCTCATGACGCCGCCGGCCCACGTCCAGGGCCGCGTCGAAGCCATCGTCGTGCGCGGCGCGCCGCGCGACCCGGCGCGCCGCGGCGCGCCCCCCCCCCCCCCGGCCCGCCGCGGCCTGGCGGACGCCCGCCTCGGCCGGCGCGGCGGGGCCGCGCTGTCGACGCGCCAGGTCACGCTGATACAACTCGAGCACCTGCCGCTGATCGCGACGTTTGCACGCAGCGGCCCCCTCGATCCGGTCGACCTGAGACGCAATCTCGTCATCTCCGGCATCAACCTGCTGACGCTGAAGAACGCCAAGGTGCGCGTCGGCGAGGCGCTGATCGAGATCGTCGGCCCCTGCGCGCCCTGCTCGCGCATGGAGGAGGTCATCGGCCCCGGCGGCTATGCAGCAATGCGCGGCCACGGCGGCATGACGGCGCGCATCCTCGAAGGCGGCGCGATCCGCGTGGGCGACACCGTGAGCGTCAGCTGACGCGGTTGCGCGCCCGCTCGACGACGCGTTGGGCGCTGGTCGCCACACTGAGCTGCTCCTGCAGGAACTGCGACAGCCGCGGCTGCTGGCAGAAGGCCACGTTGAAGCGGATGTGGGCGTCGCGCGAACCATCGGCCGCGAAGGTGGCGCCGCGCACCAGCAGGATGCCGTTGCGGAAGGCCTCCTTGACGACGCCGTCCACGTCGACGCCCGCCGGCAGCGCGCCCCACAGGAAGAGGCCGCCCTCGCCCGGGTGGTCCAGCAGCACGCCGGCCTGGCGCAATTGCTGGGTCGCCTGGCTGCGGGCCACGGCCAGGCGCTGCTGCAGGCGGTCCAGATGCTTGCGCCAGCGCCCGGCGGCCAGCACCTCCAGCAGCACGAATTCGTTGAGCGCCGAGGTCGTCAGCACCGAAACGATCTTCTCGCGCATCAGCCCGCGCAGCAGGGCCGGCTCGGCGGCCACATAGCCCAGGCGCAGGGCCGGGCTCATGGCCTTGCAGAAGCTGGAGTAGTAGATGACGCGCTCCAGCCCCGACAACTGGGCCAGGCGCGTCGGTGCGCCGGGATGGAAATGGCCCTGCACATCGTCCTCGGCGATCAGGAATTCGTGGCGCTGGGCCAGCATCAGCACGCGGTGCAGATTGGCCGCCGAGCTGCCCCAGCCGGTCGGGTTGTGCAACACGCTCTGGATGAAGAGCAGGCGCGGCCGGTGGCGGGTGCAGGCGGCGTCCAGGGCTTCGAGGTCGATGCCGTCGGGCCGGCGCGGGATGGGCACGATGTTGACGCCGGCCTGGCGCAGCCGGTCGAAGAGCAGGAAATAACCCGGCGTCTCGACGGCCACCGAATCGCCCGGCCGCAGCAGGGCGCGGCAGATCAGGTCGATGGCCTGGGTGCCGCCATAGGTCGTCAGGATGCGGCCGGCGTCGACCGCAATACCCTGGCCGCGCAGCAGCAGCGCGATGCGCTCGCGCAGCTCGGGCAGGCCCTGGGGCGGGCAGCGCGAGGCCATTCCGGCATGGGCCCGCGCCAGGCCGCGCTGCACGGCGGCGGCGGGAATGGCTTCTTCGAGCCAGGTGGCCGGCAGGGCGCCGCTGCTGGCCAGCAGCACGCCGGAGCGCTGGTCGTTGGCCTGCTGGGCCAGCCAGACCGCCTCCTGTTCCTCACCGGCTTCGACGCGCGCCGCGTCGGGCATGGCGTCAAGCGGGCCCTCGGCGACAAAGAAGCCGGCCGTGCCGCGCGAATCGATGAGGCCGGCGGCGACGAGGCGGTCGTAGGCGACGACGACGGTGTTGGGGCTGACGCCCAGGCGCGAAGCCAGCTGGCGGATGGAGTTCAGCCGCGCACCGGGTGGCAGCTGATGGCTCGCGATCAGCGAGTGCAGGCGCTGCTCGATCTGGTCGGCCAGCGGGACGGAGGAGTCGCGGTCCAGGGAAAACATCAGCGCATCAACATGACAGCCAGCACAACCAGGGAGGCGGCCATGATGGCATTGAAAGCACGGCGCCGGCCGGGGCTGGACAGGAAGCGCGAGATGCCGACGCCGAACAGCGCCCACATCGACACGCAGGGAAAGCCGATCAGGGCGCCGGCCAGGCTGACGAAGAGGGCGCCGCTGGCGATGCTCCACTGCGCCGGCATGAAGACCGACGCCACGGTCACCGCGCGGATCCAGCTCTTGGGGTTCACCGCCTGGAACAGCGCCGCCTGCGCAAAGCCCACCCGTTCGGGCGGCCGTCCGCTGGCGGCGGGCGCGACGGCAAGCTTCCAGGCCAGCACCAGCATGTAGAGGGTGCCGGTCAGTTTCAGCGCCTCGTGCAGCAGCGGAAAGGCCGCGAACACGGCGCCCAGGCCCATGCACATCGCGAAGGTCAGCACCGCCACGCCGGTGTTGGTGCCGAGGATGGCCGGCAGCGTGCGCCGGTAGCCATAGTGGGCGCCGTTGGCCACCAGCATCATGTTGTTGGGGCCGGGCGTGCCTGACATCAGCAGGCAGTAGGTGGCAAAGGGCAGCAGCTCGTTCATGCCGCCATTGCAGCGGCCAAGGGCTGAAGCGTGAAGCTACAGCGCGCGACGCTGTGCGGCACGCTGTATCAGCGCGAGCACCGACACAATGGCCGCATGACTTCGATTCGCTCCGTCTTCTCCGTCATCGCTGCATTGCTGGCCGCACCGGCCTTGGCCGAGCCGCCCGCCTACCGCACCCAGGGCCAGTGCGACGGCCTGCCCGCTGTCACCTCGCTGCAGGTGGCGCCCGAGTTCTGCCTGGCGCTGGCGGCCTCCAACCTGGGCCGGCCGCGCGGCGTCGTGGCGCTCAGCCCCAATCACCTGCTCGTCGCCGACATGGGCAACTGGAACCCCGGCCGCGGCCGCCTGCTGGAGCTGACGCGCGAGCCCGGCAAGCCCTTCAAGGTCACGGTGCTGCTCAAGGGCCTGGACCGACCGCATGGGCTGCGCAAGGACGCGCAGGGCCGCGTGGTGCTGGCCGAGACCCACAAGATCAGCATGGTCGAGCTGAACCCCGCGCGGTTGAAGCCCTTCATCACCGACCTGCCCGCCCAGGGCCGCCATCCGCTGAAGTCCTTCGCCATCGATGCGGCCGGCGAGTTCTATGTCAACGTCGGCTCGCCCAGCGACCATTGCGAGGCCTTCGATGGTGTCGAGGCCGGCAGCGACCAGGGCTGCCCCCAGACCGGGGGCAAGGCGCCGTGGGCGGCGGTCTGGAAGTTCACGCGCGGGCATGGCGTCGCACCGTCCTGGGAGCGCCAGCCCTTCGCCTGGGGCCTGCGCAATTCCGTCGGCCTGGCGATTCATCCGGACAGCGGCGAACTCTGGCAGGCCGAGAACAGCCGCGACACCTTGGCCGGCGACCATTACGACAAGGCGTCGCCGCCCGACGAGCTGAACCGCGTCGAAGCCGGCAAGCATTACGGCTGGCCGCATTGCACCGGCAACGATGTGCTGGACAGCGGCTATGGCGCGAGCAGCTGCAAGGACTTCGTCGCGCCGGTGAAGCTGATCCCCGCTCATGCCGCGCCGTTGGGCATGCTTTTCTACAAGAACGCCGGGCCGGCGAAATGGCAGGGCAGCCTGGTCATGGCCTGGCATGGCTACCAACCGACCGGCCACCGCCTGATGGCCTGGCGCTTCGATGCCAAGCATCAACCCGTCGGCGAACCGCTGCCGCTGATCGACGGCTGGAGCGCGCTGAACGGCAAGCATCCGATGGGCGCACCCACCGAGGTCGACCAGGACGAGCAAGGCCGCATCTGGATCACCGAAGACCGCAACGGCGACCTGCTGTTGCTGGCGCCGCGCGCCACTGCCAAGTAAGCCGTGGATTCGCTGATCTCCGCCGCCGCCCGCGCCCTGGCCGCCGGAGATGCGCTGACGGCCCTCAAGCGCGTCGCCCTGCGCGAGGACCCACCGGCCCTGGCCCTGCGCGGCATTGCCTTGGCCCAGCTGGGCGAGCATGGGCGGGCGCGTGAGCTGCTGAAGCGCGCAGCCACGGGCTTCGGCACGAACGAATCGCTGGCGCGGGCGCGCTGCGTCGTCGCCGAGGCCGAAGTGGCCCTGGCCCTGCGCGACTTCAGCGGCCCGCCACGGGCGCTGGAAGCGGCCATGGCCACGCTCGAAGCCGGTGGGGATCGCGGCAATGCGCTGCAGGCGCGGTTGATCGCGGCGCGCCAACAGTTGCTGCTGGGCCGTCTGGACGAGGCAGCTGCCTTGCTCGCGCCGCTCGACGGTCAGCCCATGCCGCCGCTGCACGCCGCCGTCGCGGCTTTGGCCGCGGCTGAGCTGGCTCTGCGTTCGCTGCAGATCAGCGACGTACGCGCCGCTCTCGCACGCGGACGCGAAGCCGCCGCACGCAGCGGCGTGCCGGCCCTGCAGGCCGAAGTCGACGATGCGGCAGCCACCCTCGATCACACCGCCGCACGCCGGCTGCGGGGCGGCGAATGGCAGCCGCTGCGCCTGCATGAGGTGGCCGCGCTGATGGACTCCGGCGCCGTCGTCGTCGATGCCTGCCGCCACCGCCTGCGCGCCGCCACCCTGACGCTGGACCTGGCCCGGCGCCCCATCCTGTTCACGCTGCTGCGCGCCCTGGCCGAGGCCTGGCCGGGCGAGGCCGAGCGCGATGCGCTGATCGCCCGCGCCTTCCGCATTCGCGAGGTTGACGAGACCCACCGGGCGCGCTTGCGTGTCGAGATCGGCCGGCTGCGCGCCCTTGTCAAACCGGTGGTCGCCATCGAGGCCACCGCGCGTGGCTTTGCGCTGCGGGCGACCGACGTGGCCGTGCTCGCACCGCCCATGGAGGGCGAGGCCAGCGAGCTGCTGGCCCTGCTGTCGGACGGCGCGGCCTGGTCCACCTCGGCCCTGGCCCTGGCGCTGGGCGAAAGCCAGCGCAATGTGCAGCGCGAACTTGCCGAACTGGAGACAGCAGGCCGGGTGCGCGCCGTCGGCCAGACGCGGGCACGGCGCTGGCTGGCGCCACCGCTGACCGGATTCACGACGATCTTGTTACTCCCAGCCGCGCTGCCGCTTGGCTAAGGTACGCCCATCGCAAGGAGAAACACATGAGCACCGAGACCCAGAACGCAGCAATCGTCCGCGAGTACGGCCCCTTCGAGGGCGTCGACAAGGTCGGCGGTGTGACCTATGACGGCCACTGCGTCTGGGCCGCGACCGGCCCCGCCCTGCTGGCCTTCGACCCCGTCAGCGGAGAACCGCAGAAACGCATCGCTCGCCCGGCCGATGCCGGCACGGCCTTCGACGGCCGCTATCTGTTCCAGATCGCCGAGGCGCGCATCGACAAGATCGACCCCGAGAGCGGCGCCGTCGTCGCTTCCATCCCCGCGCCCGGCCAGGGCGGCGACTCGGGCCTGGCCTGGGCCGAGGGCAGCCTGTGGGTGGGCCACCACCGCGAACGCAAAATCTACCAGATCGACCCGGCCACCGGCACCATCCGCCGCACCATCGAGTCCAACCGCTTCGTCACCGGTGTGACCTGGGTCGACGGCGAGCTCTGGCACGGCACCTGGGAGAACGACGCGAGCGAGATCCGCCGCATCGACCCCGACGACGGCACGGTGCTGGAGAGCCTGCTGATGCCGGCCGGCACCAATGTCAGCGGCCTCGAATCCGACGGCGCCGACCTGTTCTACGCCGGCGGCGGCGGCACCGGCAAGGTCCGCGCGGTTCGCCGCCCCAAGCGCCAGGCCGCGGGCGGGGTTCCCCCGGAGCCGACACCCCCCCCGGCCCGCGGGGAGGCGGCGCAGGGC
>CBHWBD010000109.1:0-16298 GCA_966111775.1 uncultured Comamonadaceae bacterium
TTGCCGTTTGCCGCAACGCGGCTGGTTCGGGACGGGGAAGTCCCTTTCATTCGTTGGGCCTCTTGATGGAGACTGGACCACTATACGCCTCTGGCGTATAGTCTCGCCATGCTCACGGTCGTTGAAACGTTGCTCTTCCAGCGCCAGTGGCCGCTCTATTGGAGCGAGGAAGAGCGAGGCGTCTTCGCGGCGTACATCGCGGAGCATCCCACCGCCGGAGATGTCGTGCCCGAGTCCGGCGGCATTCGCAAAGTTCGATGGGGTCGCGCAGGTTCGGGCAAGTCGGGTGGCGTGCGGGTGATCTATTTCACTCGTAATGCCGAAGGTGAGGTGGTCCTGCTGACGCTCTACGCAAAAGCAAAGACGGACAACCTCACTGGGCCCAAGTTGAAGGAGATTCGTCGTGCCCTCGAAGAGTAAACCCCTGACCGACGCGGAACTCACCGCTCATGAAGCCAAGCGCGATCTAGCAGCCGAGCTGCTGCAATCAGTGCGGGAAATGAAGGCTGGACAAGTTCGCGTCATTTCCTCTCCCGTCATTGAGGCGCGAAACAAGACTGGGCTATCTCAGTCGCAGTTCGCGGCGCTGATGGGGGTCTCGGTTCGTACGCTGCAAGGGTGGGAGCAGGGGCGCAAGCAGCCAAGCGGTGCGGCGCGCACGTTGTTGGCTATTGCCAGCACGAATCCAAAGGCATTACTTGCGGTGGCGCAGAAGTAAGTGCGCCAGAGGCCCAGCCAGTCGCTCGAGCCGACTTGCGTCGGCAGGCCGCCGCACGCGGCTCAGCTTCGTTAGATTTAACGTCCATGCGTCGATTCTTAGTCACCGCTCTCGCACTCGTTGCTGGTCATGTCTTCGCCGGCGAGCCGCCTGTTCCAAAGGAGTCGCAGGGCTACTGGGTCCCAGTGGGTGCTTCTTGCAAGTCGGAACTCGGCGTCTTTGTCGGAGCAGGTTCCGTCGAGTTCCGCAACAAGCAGCAACGCCGGCTGATCAAGACACAGGCTTGCTTCTCCTGTGAGGGCGGTGCCAGGTACTCAGGGATCGTCATTTGGGTCACCGCCGATGCACCCGGCAGTGGCGAATTCACGGTCTATCTGAATTCAGAGGAGCGTCAGGGGATGGCGAAGGTAGAAATCGATGACACCGCAATGCGTTCGACGTTTCCCTTCGATGGCATAGCACTCAAGCGCTGTGAAATCTAACCTCTCATTCCAGCAGACCACCTGCGGCGGCCGCTGAAATCCAACGTTGAGCCGCAAAGAATGCGTGGCGCTCGCCTACTTCTTCCGTTGATCGGGACGCTCGGGCTGGCCGGCTGTGTTCCATTCCCGAACATGCGCTACTACGCACCGACGATTAGCGGTGTCGTTATGCAAGACGGCAAGCCCGCCGGCGGGGCTGAGATCCGCGTCAGTGCACATGTCTCGAGTGAAGTCCGCGCAGCCATCGCGGGTCCAGATGGCCGATTCAACACCGAATCCATTCGTAAGCTGCAACTCACGGCAACTCTCATTGGCGATCCGCTCTACGGCTACACAGTGGAAATTCGCAGCGCTGGCAACGTCTACTCGGGTTTCGTGGACTTCAGTGTTGGCTATGCGCCGTCCGCCATCCGCCTGAACTGCGATCTTTCGCGTCCTGTCGGTCGCGTTGGCCATCAGGTCTATTGCACAGCAACCGACGATCGGGACTCATCATGAAGACTTTGCGGCCCAGCCCATCATTCCAGCGGACGCCTAGCGGCGCCGCTGAATTCAGACGTAGACCGCATGACCGTGTCGTCTGACGTCATCTTCCAGTTCGATTTCTTCACGCTCACTGCGCGTGCTGCGTCCTCGTGGATTCTTGCGACAAGCCTTGTGGTCAAGGTGGCCTCCACTCTCTACGGGCTGCGTCAGCGAGCGGTCGGACGATTGACAGTGTCGACTTGGTGGTGCTCCAAGTTGTCGGCGCTCATCCTATGCCTGGCAGCGGTTGCGCTGGCTGCTGAGTCTGGCAACTCATCAGCGGCCATTGCCTTCAGTCTCTTGTTTGTTGCCGCCTCTTTTGCCGTTGTCGGCATGGCTCGTCGGCGCGCCGCCACATCTATCAAGCCCTTGTCGTGAGGTTCGCGGAATGACGTACAGGTTGCTGCCTGACCCGCTGTTGCAGTCAACGCCAAACGGCACGGCTGAACGCAATCGCTAGGCGTCAAATGGACCAGTGGCGAAAGCTCTTCTTCCAGGCCAGCGGGGCGGAGTTTCACCCCAATCGCATGGGGCTCGCGTTTTCGGATTCGTTCGAACCCGGTGCTGTGGCAACTTTCGGAGGCCATCGAGGTCAGGTTGTTGCATTCGGTGGGGCGCTCTATCAAGTGCCCAACCATCTCCCAGCGGATTCTCGTGCGAGCCACCTTGAAACTGCGCTCGCGCATCTGGCCGAGCTATTGCCAGCCTTTCGCGCAGCGGGCGCAACGAAGTTCATTCTGCATATGAACCGTACATTTCAGGGCCGGTGCAACGAAGAGTTCACCCGGTCGGAGTTGCAGGCGCTCGCGGCGCTTGATTGCCACTTCTTCTATGGGGCGGATCGCGGTGACGCCTAACCCTTCCTATATGGACGCCCCCAACGGCAAAGGCCTGACCGATAGGGGCTGGCTGAGAGAAGAACCTGCAGTCGTATATCCGGCATCTGAGGTGGGATCGTTGAAGTCCCGCGCCGACATGGAATCTGCATCACTGCGGCGCCACACGCTACAAGCGGCAGGCGATAAAGCTGCCGGAAGAGTTATCGGCGTCACGCGGTGTGGGAGGGCTCCCCGCTGCCGCCCCAGCCGCATCCATCATCCCCGCTCATCCTTCGGCGAGTCCATCACGATATAGCTCGTGATCATGCTGACCTGGGGCAATCCGCCCAGCACGTCGGCATGGAAGCGCTTGTAGGCCGGCAGGTCGGTCACTTCCACGCGCAGCAGGTACTCGAACGAGCCCGTCACGTTGTGGCATTCGCGCACGACGGGACAGTCGCGCATGGCCTGCTCGAAGCCCAGCTGCTCGTCCAGGGTGTGGCGCGACAGGCCGATGGCCACGTAGGCGACGAAGCCCAGGCCCAGGCGCGCCGGGTCCAGCACCGCCCGGTAGCCTTTGATGACGCCGAGCCGCTCCAGCTCCTGCACGCGGCGCAGGCAGGCCGAGGGGCTCAGCGCGATGCGCTGGGCCAGCTCGGCATTGGTGACGCGCCCGTCCTTGACCAACTCGCGCAATATCTTGTCGTCAATCGCATCCATGACCGCAGATGATTGCACATCTGGCGATTCCCCCACCGCAGAACGCAAGCCCATTCGAGCCGCGCCTGCCTAGAGTTGCGCCCCATGGAAACCAGCGCCACCTTGATCGCCCTGACCGGCTTCGCCTTCGTCACCTCCATCACCCCGGGCCCCAACAACCTGATGCTGCTGGCCTCGGGCACCCGCTTCGGCTGGCGGCGCAGCCTGCCGCATCTGCTGGGCATCAGCTTCGGCTTCGGCGTCATGCTGGTGCTCGTCGGCCTGGGCCTGGGCCAGGCCTTCACGCGCTGGCCCGGCCTGCATGACGTGTTGAAGTGGGCGAGCCTCGCCTATCTGCTCTATCTGGCCTTCAAGGTCGCCACGGCACCGCCGCCCAGCGCGGCGGGCGACGCCCAGGGCCGGCCCATGGGCTTTGGCGCCGCGGCTCTCTTCCAGGTCATCAATCCCAAGGCCTGGGCCATGGCGTTGACGGCCGTGACGGCCTATGCCGAACTCGGCATCGCCGCACTGACGGCGGTCTTCGTCCTCGTCAACCTGCCCTGCTGCGGTTCCTGGGCCCTGCTGGGTGAGCAGATGCGCCGCTGGCTGCACCGCCCGCGCGCGCTGCAGGCCTTCAACTGGGGAGCCGCGGCGCTGATGGTCGTGTCGGTGCTGCCCTTGCTGAAAGCCTAGGGCTGCGAATGCCACGGCAATGTGCCGCGCAGGCCCTGCCGCGGCAGCTCTATCATCGGGCCACCATGTCAGCACATCGAGGCGTTAGCCCAGGCGGCATGGCCCTGCCAGCTCCGGGAGACACCTCTGGCCCAGCCCGACACGCGTGCCACATCCCCTGCCCACCGGGCCTTGCCGGGCCTGCTGTTCGCGGCCGGCTGTGCACTGACGCTGGCCCTTGCGGCCTGGTCCGTGCAGCGCAATGCCACCGAACGCCAGGCCCTGGTCGCGCAACGCGCCGAGATGCTGCGGCTGTCGCTGGCTGCCGCCGTGCGCAGCCAGCTCGACCTGCTGCCCGCCCTGCGCCTGGCCGCGAGCGGCCCGGTGCCGCTGGATGACGCCCGCTTCGCCCGCTATGCCAGCAGCCTGCTCGGCTCGGGCCGCTACCCCGGCCTGATCCTGAGCTTCGTCGCCGAGCGCGTCGACGCCGGCGGCCTCACGGCCTATCTGCAGCGGGTGCGTGGCGACCGCAGCGCCGATGCCGCCGGACACCCGAGCTTCGATATCCAGCCTCCCGGCGAGCGGCCCGAATACATGCTGCTGCGCCACCAGGTCCCGGCCGATGCCACCAACGACGGCTACGACCTCTACGACCCCGGCCAGCACTACCGCCTGGCCGTCGAGCGCGCCATCGCTGCCGGTGATCTCGTCGCCACCGCGCCGCTGCTGCTGGCACGCGACCGCCACCGCCCCAACCACCCCGAGCTGACCAGCATCGTCGTGCGCGCCGCCACCTATCGCGACGGCCGCCTGCCCGCCAGTGTGCAGGCGCGTCGCGCGGCCGCCACCGGCGTCGTCGGGATCGCCTTTCGCAGCGCGGAGCTGGTGCGCAGCGCCCTGCCCGCCGACCTCACGGCCCGCGTGCGCGTGACCGACGCGGACAGCCCCATGCCGGTCTTCGACAGCGCCCCCGCTGCCGCGCCGACGACGCCGGCCGTCAGCTTCGAACTGCCGGTGGCCGACCGGGTCTGGCGCGTCGAACTGGCACCGCCTGCGCTGGCCTGGTGGCAGGACGCCGACGAGGGCACGCTGGCCCTGGTGCTGGCCGGCCTGGCCTGCGCTGCTTCATTGACCTTGTTGGCGCGCGCGCCCCGGCAACCCGCCGCGCCCCTCGAAGCCGACGCCGACGCGGTCCAGTGGCGCGCCTTCTTCGAGCACGGCCTGCTGCCGGTTTTCAAGATCCATCCCGGCGGCGGCATCATCGCGGCCAACCCGGCGGCGCAGCAACTCTTCGGCCGCAGCGAAGCCGAACTCATCGCCAGCAAGCGCGCCGAGATCCTCGAACTCGAAGACCCGCGCCTGGCCGCTCTGCTGGCCCGGCGCGCCGCCCACGGTCGCGCCCAGGGCCGCATCCGCATGCGCCGCCTCGACGGCCGCCCCTTCGAGGCCGAGATCAGCGTCGTCGTGCATCGGGACAGCGAAGGCCGCGAACTGGCCAGCGTCGTCGTGCGCGACCTGGAGGCCGCCGACGAAGCCGAAGTCCTGGAAGAC
Organism: uncultured Comamonadaceae bacterium; assembly: GCA_966111775.1. Classification (GTDB taxonomy): domain Bacteria; phylum Pseudomonadota; class Gammaproteobacteria; order Burkholderiales; family Burkholderiaceae_C; genus Pelomonas. Next base: position 5,466 of record CBHWBD010000109.1, read on the forward strand.
TGGCGTTAGCCGTCGACGGGCTCGACGGTGACGCTCACCCGCAGCGTCGCCACGCCGCCGCCGCGCAGCACGCCGCGCAGCGGTGCCACGTCGGCATAGTCGCGCCCCCAGGCCAGGGTGACATGGTCCAGGCCCGCCGGCACGGCATTGGTCGGGTCCAGGGCCAGCCAGCCCTGCTCGGGGCACCACAGTTCGGCCCAGGCGTGCGAGGCGTCGGCGCCGACCAGCTTGGGGCTTCCGGTGGGCGGGCGGGTCAGCAGATAGCCCGACACATAACGCGCCGCCAGGCCCAGCGACCGGCAGGCGGCGATGAAGACATGGGCGAAGTCCTGGCAGACGCCGCTGCGCTGGGCCAGGGCGTCGGCGGCGCGCGTCGCCACCGTCGTGCTCTGCGGCAGATAGCGCAGGTCGGCATGGATCTGGTGCATCAGCGACAACCCGCCGGCAGCCACGCTGCGGCGGGGGGTGAAAGCGCGGCGCGCGTAGGCGGCCAGCGTGGCATCGGGCGCGGCATAGGTGGACGCGAGCGCGAACTCATCCGCCTCCTGCAGGGCGCGGCCGGCGCGGTAGCGCAGGCTCTGGGCGACCGCCTCCCAGTCGGGGCCGCGCAGCGCGTCCGGTGGCGGGCGGTCCTGCAACTCGGCGACGAAGCGGCTGTCGACGACCAGCTTCTCATGCACCCGCGCATGGCCGAAGCTCAGGTGGCGGTTGCCCCAGGGGTCACGGCGCAGATGGCGGGCCAGCTCGGTGGCGTCCAACTCCAGGCCCTCGACGCCCCAGCCGTCGGGCAGGGGGTCGATGCTGAGCTGCCAGCCGCTGGCGTGCTGCCAGGGCGTGTCCCGCGGCGCCAGGCAGGCGGCGTGATGGGCCCATTCCACCGAGTCGTCGTAGGTGTACTCGGTGACGTGATGGACGGAGAGATTCACTGCCATACGCGTTGCTCGGCGCCGATGACGTGGGCGAAATAGCGCTGGCTGATCAGGCTGGACAGTTCGCCCGCCTGGGCCGCCGCGCGCTGCAGATGCTCGACCAGGGCCGGCCCCGGCGCGGACAGCTCGGCCAGCGACCAGGCCTCGGGCACGGGCAGGTCGGCGGCGATGTCGGCCGCCCAGCCCGGGTCGTGACGGGCCAGCTTGGTGAAGCGCTCGCGCATGGTGCGCGCCACCCAGCCCAGCGAGCGCGGGTTGTCGGTGTCGTGCACCAGCAGATGCAACAGCGGCGCCGTCTCGCGGCGGGCCTGGAACTGGGCGCGATAGGTGATGGTGGAGTCGAACACGCCCAGCAGCAGCGCGAAACCGTCCTCGGTCAAGGCCAGCCCCTGTTCAAACGTCTCGGCCAGCACCTCGGCATGGAAGGACAGGCGTTCGAGCTGGCGGCCGATGGACAGCAGCCGCCAGCCATCGTCGCGCGTCATGCGGTCGGTCTGGGCGCCGGTGATGGCCGCCAGATGGGTGTCGGCGCGGGCCAGCACGTTCAGCACATCGGTGACCGAGGCGCTGGGGCCGGGACGGTCCAGCACGGCGCGCAGATGCTGCTCGAACTGGGCCGCCGTCTCGTGGATCAATCGCCAGGCCTCGGGCGACAGGCGCTCGCGCAGGGCCTGGGCGCAGCCCTGCAGGGCGCGCAGATTCCAGCCCACGCTGGTGACGCCAGAGCTGGGCAGCAGGGCCGTCAGCAGGGCACGCTCGAAGCCGCGCGGGTCGTCAAAGGCATGCGGCGCCTCGGGCCCGACCAGGCCGTGGCGGCGCGCCAGCGCGTCCAGCAGCGGCAGCATGGGCGGCGGCATGGCGCCGCGCTGCACCATGACGCTGGCCTCGATGACGTAGCGGGCCAGCCGGGCGCTGTTCTCGGCGCGCTCGGTGTAGCGGCCCAGCCAGAACAGGTTCTCGGCGGCGCGGCTGGTCACGGTCCAGTGCACGTCGCGCAGGTCGGCGGCCTCCAGGCGCGGCGCCAGCAGCGACGTCGGGTCGACCTCGCCGTCGGTCATGACCCAGGTGTCGGCACTCAGACTGCCGCGCTGGATGGACAGCCAGGCATCGGCCAGCGGGTCGCGGCGCGGCGCCACGCGCGTCAGGCCGCCGGGCAGCACCTTCCAGCCGCCCTTGCCGTCGGTCATCGCGAAGACGCGCAGCACGGCCACGCGGGGCTCCAGCGCGCCGCGCGTCCACACGGGCTGCTTGGTGGGCTTGACGCGGGCCTGCAGGGTGTAGGCGGTGGGGTCGGCGTCGATGCGCTCGGCCAGTTCGCGCAGTTGCTCATCGCTGAGCTCGGCGGCGACGATGGGGGCGAAGCTGCGCGTCGTGCTGCTGGCCGAGAAGGTGGCGACGACGATGAACTCGGCCAGCCGCGGCCGCAGCTTGCCCCAAGCGCTCTCCTCGCCGCACCACCAGCTCTGGATGGCGGGCAGCTTCAATTCCTCGCCCAGCAGGGTCTCGGCCACGCCGGGCCAGAAAGCGGCCAGGCCGGGGCTTTCCAGCCAGCCCGAGCCCGGTGCATTGGCGATGACGACCTCGCCGGCGCGCGCGGCCTGCAGCAGGCCCGGCACGCCGAGGATGGAGTCGGGGCGCAGCTCCAGCGGGTCCAGCCAGGTGTCGTCGACGCGGCGCAGCAGCACATGCACGCGCTCCAGGCCAGCCAGCGTCTTCAGATAGACCTTGTCGGCGCGCACCGTCAGGTCGGCGCCTTCGACCAGGGTGATGCCGAGGTAACGCGCCAGGAAGGCCTGCTCGAAATAGGTCTCGTTGCGCGGGCCCGGCGTCAGCAGGGCAACGCGGCTGCGCTCGCCGGCGGGCGACAGCCTGGTCAGCGTCTGGATGAAGTCGCGGTAGCTGGCGGCCAGGCGCTGCACGGCCATCTGGCGGAAGGCCTCGGGAAATTGCTGGGCAATGATGAGGCGGTTCTCGAGCACATAGCCCAGGCCCGACGCGGCCTGGGTGCGCTGCCCGACCACCCACCAGTGGCCGTCGGCGCAGCGCGTCAGGTCGAAGGCCAGCACATGCAGGTGCACGTCGCCACGCGCCGCGCTGCCGTGCATGGCGCGCAGGTATTGCGGATGGGCCAGCACCAGGGAGGCCGGCAGCAGGCCCTGCTGCAGCAGGCGGCGCTCGCCATAGGTGTCGGCCATGACGGCGTCCAGCAGGCGGGCGCGCTGGGCGATGCCGGCCTCGATCTCGCGCCACTCCTGCGGCTCGATCAGCATGGGCAAGAGCTCCAGCGGCCAGTGACGGGCCAGCGGCGCGCCATCCCGTTCATCCTGGCCCGGCAGGGGCGGGGCATCGCTGTGGACGTTGTAGCTGGCGCCGTCGTCCAGCACGCGGCGCTGCACGCGCAGGGCCTTGGCGCTGAGCTCCTGCCAGCCGGCCGAGCCGCCCGCCGCGAAGAAGCGCTGCCAGCGCTCGCTCAGGCCGCCCTGGGGCTCGCCGGGCTGGTTGACCTGGCCGGTCAGCTCGTAGAAATGGCCATCGCGGCTGCGCAGGGCGGCCGACAGGGCCATGGCCAGCGGGTCGGGCGCCAGCACCTCCTCGGGCTCGTCGGGGAGCAGGCTCCATTGGCTGGGAGTGAGCTCAGACATGGGCGAGGCGGGTCGATGCGGTCATGCGGCGCGTGGAAGGCGAAAGGGCATTGTCGAGCAATGTCCGCGCCACTCACCCATGAGCAAACACCGACGGCGCATACTGGCCGCCCCTATTCCTGTCTCGGAGATCTGTCTCATGCAGCAACGAGTTCTGAAGTGGAGCCTGGGCCTCGCCGCCCTGGCCGTCGCGGGCGGCCTGTTCGCCCAGGCCAACGGCCTGACGCGCACGGTGGTGGGTCGCGCCGACGTGTCGGTCCCGGGCCGCGAGGCCATCGTCGCCCGGGTCGAACTGGCGCCGGGTGCGATGGCCGCCCGGCACACGCACCCCGGCGACGAAATCAGCTACGTGGCCGAGGGCCAGGTCGAGCTGCTGATCGATGGCCAACCGCCGCGCATCGTCAAGGCCGGTGAGTCCTTCGTCGTGCCGGCCGGCACGGTACATGCGGCCCACAACGCCACGGAGGCGACGACGCGCCTGATCGGCGTCTACGTGCTGGAGAAGGGCAAGCCGCTGGCCACGCCGGCTCCCTAGAGAAGCTAGGCCAGGAAGGCCCGCAGCACCCGCTCCGCCGCCTCGGGATCGTCGCGCCAGGCGCCATGGCCGACACCGGCAAAGCGCTCGAACTGCACCCATGGCGCCGGCAGGGCCGCGACGATCTCCTCAGCGTCCTGCGGCGGCGTGACGGGGTCTTCCTCGCCGGCCATGACCAGCACCGGGCACTGCACCTTCGCCAGGCCCGGCCGCAGGTCCATGTCGCGCAGCTCGGTGCGGGTGTGGGTGAAGAGGATCTCGGGCCTGAACATCATCCAGCCGCCCGCGTTCGGGTTCTTGGGCCGGGTGTTGTAGAGGTGGCGGCAGTACTTCTCGTAGACCGCCCAGCTGGCCGGGCCGGGGTTCTCCCAGAACTCGCGCGTCGCCGCGGCGGCGTCGGGCCCGCCCAGGGCGCCGAAGCGGGCGATCTTGCGTTCCAGGCCGAAATGGTGCGAGGTGCTGGACAGCACGACCTTGCTGGGATGCCCGGGGTGGCGGGCCAGATAGCGCTGGGCGACGAAGCCGCCAAAGCTCTGGCCCAGCACGATGGGCTTGCTGACGCCGAGGGCATCGCAGAGCTTCACGACGTCGTCGGCGAAGACGTCCAGCACCCACTCGTCCGCCGGCCTCGGGTCGCTGCGGCCGTGGCCGCGCTGGTCGAAGTAGACGACCTGGCAGAGGTCGGTGAAGCGGCTGAAGAAGGGGCGAAAAGCCGTGTGGTCGAAACCCGGGCCGCCGTGGATGAGGATCAGCGTCGGCTTCTCGCGCAGTTCGGGGCCATGGGGTTCAAAGCCCAGGCCTTCGATGTCGACAAAAAGGCGGACGCCGGGTTCGATTTCGATGCGCATGCTCAGCGGCGGCGAGGTGATTCGCGTTGGTGACGGACGGCCATGATCATCACCGTGTCAGTGGGTCTGATGTATCGATATTGAGCGACGTAACCTCGTGCGGCACGGCCGATGACGAGCTCGCGGCGATCATGCCGCACGCGCCTTCCAATCTCTGGCGCATAGGTCAAGACGCTGAGCGCCGCGAGCATTTCCTGCATTCGTTCCGGCTCATTCGGCTCATCATGGGTCAACAGAAACTCACGAATACGCTCCAGATCACGCAACGCACTCGCGGCCAGCTTGACTCGCGTCATCTCAGAGCTTGCGCGGGACCGGACGAGGCACCGTGCCAACCGGTGCGGTCAGATAGGCCTTGGCCTCTTCCCAATCCACTGCCTCGCCTGTCACCAGGAATTCTGCCCAGCGCTCCTCGCAGAGGCGATCCATCTCCGCATCGAACTCCGCCTGCTCCACCGACTCGGCGATGGCGTCGCAAATGAACGCATGTGCCGTCTTGCCCGCACGTGCGGCGGCCTCGCTGACTCGCTCTTTCAAGTCCTCTTCAAGGCGAATCGTGGTGGTCGACATCGGCTGCTCCTTTTTGCGAGTAGCGCAATTGTGCTACATCACCCCGACTTGCGCAGGTCCAGCGTGAACGGGAACTCCAGACTTCGCTGCGGCTCTTGCACTTCGACACGTCCCGGCGTGTGGCCGTGGGCGGTGAAGCGCGCCAGGCGGCGGCTCTCGGCCTCGTAGGCGTTGACCGGCAGCGTCGCGTAGTTGCGCCCGCCCGGGTGGGCGACGAAGTAGCGGCAACCGCCCAGCGACTTCTGCTGCCAGGTGTCGACCAGGTCGACCGTCAGCGGCGCATGGATGCCGATGGTGGGATGCAGGGCCGACGGCGGCAGCCAGGCGCGGTAGCGCACGCCGCAGACGAACTCGCCGACGCGGCCCGTGGGCTGCAGCGGCACGGGCTGGCCGTTGACCGTGACGCGGTGGCGCGGGTCGACCAGGCCGCTGACGTGGATTTCCAGCCGCTCCAGCGAGGCGTCCACATAGCGCACCGTACCGCCGGCCGAGCCTTCCTCGCCCATCACATGCCAGGGCTCCAGCGCGCCGCGCAGCGTCACATGCACGCCGCGCGAAGCGAACTCGCCATACTTGGGGAAGCGGAACTCGTAGTGGGGCGCGAACCAGGCCGCGTCCATCGCGTAGCCGGCGTCCTGCATGTCCTGCATGACGTCGGCGAAATCGTCGCGGATGAAGTGCGGCAGCAGCCAGCGGTCATGCAGCTCCGTGCCCCAGCGCACCAGCGATGCACGGTAGGGCTGCTTCCAGAAACGCGAGACCAGGGCGCGCAGCAGCAACTGCTGCACGATGCTCATGCGCGCATGCGGCGGCATCTCGAAGGCACGCAGCTCCAGCAAGCCCAGGCGCCCCGTCGACGAGTCCGGCGAATAGAGCTTGTCGATGCAGAACTCGCTGCGATGGGTGTTGCCGGTCACGTCCACCAGCACATTGCGCAGGGTGCGGTCGATGAGCCACGGCGGCGCGTCGTCGCCCAGCTTGTGGATTTCGCCCAGCGCAATCTCCAGCTCGCGCAGCTGGTCGTTGCGGGCCTCATCCACCCGCGGCGCCTGACTGGTCGGGCCGAGGAAGAGACCGCTGAACAGATAGCTCAGCGAGGGGTGGTTGTGCCAATAGGCCAGCAGCGAGGCCAGCAGCGCGGGCCGCCGCAAGAAGGGCGAGTCGGCCGGCGTGGCGCCGCCGAGCACGAAGTGGTTGCCGCCGCCGGTGCCGCTGTGGCGGCCGTCGATCATGAACTTCTCGCTCGACAACCGCGTCAGACGCGCGGCTTCGTAAAGGAATTCGGTGTGGGCGACCAACTCGCCCCAGTTGTGGGCCGGGTGGATGTTGACCTCGATGACGCCGGGATCGGGCGTAACGGCCAGCAGCTTCAGGCGCGGGTCGCGCGGCGGCGGATAGCCTTCCAGCACGATCTTGTAGCCGGTGTCCTCGCAGGCGGCTTCGACCGCCGCCAGCAGTTCCAGATAGTGTTCGAGCTTCTCCAGCGGCGGCATGAAGACGTAGAGCACGCCACTGGCCCTGCCCTTGCCTTCGGCGGCGGGGCCGTTGGCGCGGCGCGGATCGCGGGCCTCGACGCACAGCGCCGTGCGCGTGATGTCGTGGGCACTCTCGAAACGGGCCGGTGCCGATGGCGCCATGCCGTTGGTCGTTCCGGCGCCAGGGCCGGCAACGCCCGGCCGGCCCCCGGAGCGCAGGCCTGCGACGGGCCCGGCCGATGTGACGCCCAGGGTCTGCACGCGCAACGCCGCCGCCGCGGGCAGCATGCCGCGCGGCGCAAACGGGTCCTGCTCGATCAGATAAGGGTAGTCGCCCTTGCTGACCCAGGGCAGCGAATCGAGGGGCAGGCGCCAGCCCATCGGCGAGTCGCCGGGATGGAGATAGAGGCGCTCGTCGCGGAAGAACCAGGGGCCCGTCTGCCAGCGCGGCCCGCTCAGCGAGGGCTGGCCGGCGTGGCGCAGAGGCAGCACATAGCCGACGACGTGCGAGAGTCCCTGGTCGAAGATGCGGCGCAGGCGCACCCGCTCCATCTCGTCATCCAGGCGCGAGTCGAAGGGGTCGACATTGACCGGCAGGCGACGCTCGCGCCAGAGGTAGTAGAAGGTGTCTTCATAGGCCGGCTGGACATGCCTGTCGGGCAGGCCCAGGCGCCGGGTCAGCGCGCCCATGAACTTCTGGGCATGCTCGCTGGTGTAGGCGTGACCCTCGCGCTCGTCGGCGAACCAGTCGGGGTTGCGCCAGCAGGGTTGGCCGTCAGCGCGCCAGTAGATGGACAGGGCCCAGCGCGGCAATTGCTCGCCGGGATACCACTTGCCCTGGCCGAAATGCAGGAAGCCACCCTGGCCGTATTCATCGCGCAGCTTGTGCGTCAACTGCTGGGCATAGAGGCGCTTGGTGGGGCCCAGGGCCTCGGTATTCCATTCGGGCGCATCGCGGTCGTCGATGGCGACGAAGGTGGGCTCGCCGCCCATGGTCAGGCGCACATCGCCGGCGACGAGTTCGCGGTCCACCTGGGCGCCGAGCTGGAGCACCTCGGCCCATTGCTCTTCGGTGTAGGGCTTGGTCACGCGCGGCGACTCATAGATGCGCGTGACACTCATCTCGTGGTCGAACTCCACCTCGCTCTTGTCGACGCCGCCGCTGATGGGCGCCGCGCTGCCCGGCGTGGGCGTGGCGGCCAGCGGGATATGGCCTTCGCCGGCCATCAGGCCCGAAGTCGGGTCCAGGCCTATCCAGCCGGCGCCAGGCAGATAGACCTCGCACCAAGCGTGCAGGTCGGTGAAGTCGACCTCGGTGCCGCTGGGACCGTCCAGGGCCTTTTCGTCGGGCGTCAGCTGGATCAGATAGCCCGACACGAAGCGCGCGGCCAGGCCGAGGTGGCGCATCAGCTGCACCAGCAGCCAGCCGGAGTCGCGGCAGGAACCCGAGCCCTTTTCCAGCGTTTCCTCCGGCGTCTGCACGCCAGGCTCCATGCGGATCAGGTAGGAGACGCGGTTCTGCACACGCTGGTTCAGCTCGACGAGGAAGTCGATGGTCGTGCGCTCGGTGCGCGGGATGTCCTTCAGATAGGCGGCCAGCAGCGGCGTGGCGGCTTCGACCTGCAGATAGGGCGCCAGCTCGACCTGCTGGGCCTCGTCATAGGCGAAAGGGAACTTCTGGGCGTGCGGCTCGAGGAAAAAGTCGAAGGGGTTGTAGACCGCCATCTCGGCGACCAGGTCGACCGTGACGGTGAACTCGGTCGTCTTCTCGGTGAAGACCAGCCGCGCCAGGTAGTTGGCGAAGGGATCCTGCTGCCAGTTGACGAAGTGATCGGCGGGCTCGATGCGCAGCGAATAGCTCAGCACCGGCGTGCGGCAATGCGGCGCCGGGCGCAGGCGCACGACCTGGGGGCCGAGGCTGACCGGCCGGTCGTATTTGTAGCGCGTGACGTGCTTCAGCGCGACGTGGATGCTCATACCAGGAAGTCCTTGCTGATGCGGTCACCCAGGTCCGACACCTCGGCGAGGAAGCCGTCCAGGAAGGGGTGCAGGCCCTCGGCCAGGATCTCGTCGATGCTGCCGAAGGCGAGCTTGGCTTCCAGGCGGCCGACCCGCCTCAGCGTCTCGCCCGACTGCGGATTGGCCACGCGCTTGAGGTTGGCCTGCATGCGCGTGATGCAGTGCGACAGCGAGCGCGGCATGTCGGGCCGCAGGATCAGCAGTTCGGCGACCTTGTCGGGCTGGATGACATTGCTGTAGACCTTGCGGTAGATCTCGAAGCCCGACACCGAACGCAGCACGGCCGACCAGTAATAGAAGTCGCGCGCGGCGTCGTGCTCGGTCTGGGTCTGCTCCTGGCGGTAGAACTTGACGTCCAGCAGACGCGCCGTGTTGTCGGATCTCTCCAGGAAGGAGCCGATGCGGATGAAGTGGAAGGCCTCGTCCTGCAGCATGGTGCCGACCGTCACGCCGCGCGACAGATGGCTGCGGTATTTGACCCACTCGAAGAACTGCGAGGGGTCGCGCTGCAGGGCGCCTTCGCGCAGCAGGCGGCGGAACTCCAGCCAGGTCTGGTTCATGGTCTCCCAGACCTCGGTCGTCAGCGACCCGCGCACGGCCCGCGCGTTCTCGCGGGCGGCCCGCAGGCAGTTGAAGATGGACGAGAGATTGCTCTCGTCGGCCACCATGAACTCCATGACATTGCGGCCGTTGATGACCGAGTACTTGCCGGCGAAGAGGGTGTTCAACTCGGAGATGGACACCAGGCTGCGCCAGGTCTGCTCGGACTCGTCGGCCGATTGCGGCTGCAGGGAGGTCTGATACGCGATATCAAGCAGTCGCGCGGTGTTCTCGGCCCGCTCGATGTAGCGGGACATCCAATAGAGGTGATCTGCGGTTCTTGACAGCATCTATTAGTCCTCCAGCACCCAGGTGTCTTTCGTCCCACCGCCCTGGCTGCTGTTCACCACCAAGGAGCCCTCCTTCAACGCCACCCGTGTCAAGCCGCCCGGCACCATGCGCACCGACGACCCCGACAGCACGAAGGGTCGCAGATCGATATGACGGGGCGCGATGCCCGATTCGACATACGTCGGGCAGGTCGACAGCGACAGCGTCGGCTGGGCGATGTAGTTGCCGGGGTTGGCCAGCAGGCGGGCGCGGAAGGCCTCGACCTCGTCCTGGGTGGCGGCCGGGCCCACCAGCATGCCGTAGCCGCCGGCGCCATGGACCTCCTTCACCACCAGTTCGGAGAGATGCGCCAGCGTGTAGGCCAGGTCCTCCTTCTCGCGGCAGACATAGGTCGGCACGTTCTGCAGGATGGGTTTCTCGCCGAGATAGAACTCGACCATCTTGGGCACATAGGGGTAGATGGACTTGTCGTCCGCGATGCCCGTGCCGATGGCGTTGGACAGCGTCACCTTGCCCGCCTTGTAGGCATTGACCAGGCCCGCGCAGCCCAGCTGCGAGTCGGCGCGGAAGACCTGCGGGTCGAGGAAGTCGTCGTCCAGGCGGCGGTAGATGACGTCGACGCGCTTCGGCCCCCGCGTCGTGCGCATGTAGACGAAGCCCCCGTCGACGAAGAGGTCCTGGCCCTCGACCAGTTCCACCCCCATCTGCTGGGCCAGGAAGGCGTGCTCGAAGTAGGCCGAGTTGTACATGCCCGGCGTCAGCACGACGACCGTCGGGTCGGACACGCCCGACGGCGCCACGCTGCGCAGGGTGTCCAGCAGCAGGTCGGGGTAGTGGGCCACCGGCGCGATGCGATGGTTGACGAAGAGCTCGGGGAAGAGCCGCATCATCATCTTGCGGTTCTCGAGCATGTAGCTCACGCCG
>CBHWBD010000110.1:0-16275 GCA_966111775.1 uncultured Comamonadaceae bacterium
CGTGGGTGAGCTGAGCCAGGCGGTGGGCGTCAGCCAGCCGGTGGTCACGCGGTCGTTGAAGGGCCTGGAGGACGACGGCCTGATCAGCTCGGAATCTTCAGAGGAAGACCGGCGCGTGCGCCGCGTTGGTCTCAGTGGCAGGGGGCAGAAGCTGGTGGAGCGGTCCCAGCGCGAGGCCTGGCCCGCCATTGAAGCGGCGGTCGCCCAGGCTTGTGCGGCCTTGGAAGGCGATTTGCTGAGCCAACTCGCCGCGCTTGAGGATGCCCTGATCGAAGCACCGCTGATGCAAAGGGTGCCGTCATGACCGATCTCGACCGCCCCGTCTGGGCCAGCCTGCAGCATCAGCCGCAGTGGGCGATGGGCGATGAGCGCGCGCGGCGCTTCAAGGCCGACATCAACCGCTTCGCCGCTGCGCGTGACGACAGCCCGGAAAGCCTGGCCGCGCTGGCCGAACTGGTCCAGCCGGGTGACGACGCCGTCTTCCTCGCCCAGGTACCAGCGATCATCGTGCCGTCGGCCCTGGTGGCCGTGAAAGAGGCGCTGGGCGTGCAGATGATGGCGAAGCAGCGCCTCGAGCCCGATGAGGGCGTGGAATTGCTCGGTGACGCCGATGCGGCCGAGATGCTGGCCCTGGCGACGCTGACCGAGCCCGGGCCTTTTCTGCCGCGCACCCACACCATGGGCCGCTTCATCGGCATCCGCATCGATGGCCGGTTGGCCGCCATGGCAGGGGAGCGCATGCGCTTTCCCGGCCATGTCGAGGTCAGCGCCGTCTGCACCCACCCCGACTTCCGCGGCCGGGGTCTGGCGCGGCGGTTGTCGGCCGCGGTGACGGCCGACATCCAGCGTCGCGGCGAGCAGGCCTTCCTGCACGCCTGGACGAGCAATACCGCCGCGATCGCGCTCTACGACAGCCTGGGCTTCGTGCAGCGCGCGACGCTCAATATCGCCGTGCTCAAACGCCAGCCAGCTTGACGCTGTCAGGGCTCCAGCCGCCGCCCAGGGACCGGATCAGGCCGACGGTGGCCTGGTACTGGGCCGAGCGCACCTGCAGGGCCGAGCGCTTGTTGGCAAGCTCGCTGCGGCGCGCATCCAGCAGCTCGAGCTGGCTGACGAGGCCGTTGCGGTAGCGCGTGTCCGACAGCTTCAGGGCCTGGCCGGCCGCGCTGACGGCACGGGCGCTGGCTTCACCCTGGGCCTGCAGCAGCGACAGCGCGCCAAGCTGGTCTTCCACGTCCTTCAGCGCCAGCAGGAACTGCTCGCGGAAGGCGATGGCCTCGCCCTCCATCTGCGCCTTGGCCGCATTGACGCCTGCCTCGCGACGGCCACCGTCGAAGATGGGCAAGGCACCCAGCAGGCCGATGCCCCAGGTGCTGGCGCCGCTCTTCAGCAGGTTGGACAGCTCGTTGGACACGCCACCGCCCTGGGCTGTCAGCGACAGGCTGGGCCACCACGCGGCGCGGGCCTCACCGACGCGGGCCTGGGCGGCCTCGAGCTGGCTGCGCGCAGCGGCCAGGTCGGGGCGGCGTTGCAGCAGCTCGGAAGGCAGGCCGGCCGGCACGTTGGGCAGGGCCGTCGTCCACGTCGTGGGCTTCAGGCTGAAGTTGGACGGCGCCTCGCCGACGAGCACGGCCAGGGCCGTCTCCAGCTCGACGCGGCGGCGGTCCAGGGCCAGGGCCTCGGCCTCGTTGGCGGCCAGCTCCGCGCGCACGCGGGCCAGGTCCAGGTCGGCCACGTCGCCGGCGCGGGCGCGTTTCTCGGTCAGCGACAGCGTCTCGCCATAGGCGGCCACGGTGTCGCGCACGATGTCACGCTCGGTGTCCAGGGCGCGCAGCGCCAGGTAGCCACGGGCGACATTGGCCTGCACCAGCAGGCGGGCGTCGGCCAGCAATTGCTCGCGGGCTCGCACGTCCAGCGCGGCGGCATTGCGCTCGTGCAGCAGGCGGCCGCCCAGGTCCAGCTCATAGGCCAGGTTCAGGCCGGCGCTGTACTGGTTCGCGGGTTGCGGCACGAGCTGGCCCGGCGTGGACGAGCGGCCGGCACCGGCCGACACGCCGACCTGCGGCAGGCGCGCCGCCTGAGACGAGCCCAGGGCCGCGCGGGCCAGGTTCAGCCGGTTGGTGGCGGCCTGCACACTGGTGTTGGCGGCCATGGCGCGGCCGACGAGGTCGTCCAGCACCGGGTCGGCAAAGGGCTGCCACCAGCTGGCGGTCAGCGCAGTTGAGACATTCGCGGACTGGGCCTTGTAGGCGGCCGGAGCCTGAGGCAGCTGCGACGGGTCGACGCTGCCGACCGAAGCGCAGCCGGCCAGCAGCAGGGCGGCAAAAAGTGGGGTCAGGTTCAATTTCATGATGTCGATCACTTTCCTCGTTGCGGCAGGGCGTCGATCACGGGAGCGACGTGCTGCGTGGGAGCTGCGGGCGCGGCCACCTGGCCACCGTGGTGGCGCAGGGGTGCATTGCCCGTGAGGCGGCGCACGATGACGTAGAACAGCGGCGTCAGGAACAGACCGAACAGCGTCACGCCGATCATTCCGGCGAACACCGCCACGCCCATGGCCTGGCGCATCTCGGCGCCGGCGCCGCTGCTCAGCACCAGGGGCAGCACGCCCATGACGAAGGCCATCGACGTCATCAGGATGGGGCGCAGCCGCAGCCGCGCCGCTTCCAGTGCCGCCTGCATCGGCGTGCGGCCGGCGAATTCCAGCTCGCGGGCGAACTCGACGATCAGGATGGCGTTCTTGGCTGACAAGCCGACCAGCACGATCAAACCGATCTGCGTGAAGACGTTGTTGTCGCCATGGCTCAGGTAGACGCCCGTCATCGCCGCCAGCAGGCCCATGGGCACGATGAGCAGGATGGCGATGGGCAGGGTCAGGCTCTCGTACTGGGCGGCCAGCACCAGGAAGACCAGCAGGATGGCCAGCGGGAAGACCCAGGCGGCCGAGTTGCCGGCGATCTTTTCCTGGTAGGTCAGGTCGGTCCACTCATAGCCGATGCCCGGGGGCAGGGTCTCGGCGGCGATGCGCTCGACGGCGGCCTGGGCCTGGCCCGACGAGAAGCCGGGGGCGGCACCGCCGTTGATGTCGGCGGACAGGAAGCCGTTGTAGCGCAGCGCGCGCTCGGGGCCGAAGCTGGGCGTGACCTTCATCAGCGCGGACAGCGGCACCATCTCGCCCGACGACGAACGCACCTTCAGCGCGCCGATGTCCTCGGCCCGGGCGCGGTAGGCGGCGTCTGCCTGCACGCGGACCGAGTAGGTGCGGCCGAACTTGTTGAAGTCGTTCACATACAGGCTGCCAAGGTAGATCTGCATGGTGTCGAACACGTCCGTCACGGCGACGCCAAGCTGGCGGGCCTTGGTGCGGTCGAGGTCGGCGAACAGCTGGGGCACATTGACCTGGTAGCTGGAGAACAGGCCGGCCAGTTCGGGCGTCTTGTAGGCCTTGGCCATGAAGCCCTTGAGCGCCTGGTCCATGGCCTCGTAGCCGAGGCCACCGCGGTCCTGCAGCTGCAGCTTGAAGCCACCCGTCGTGCCCAGGCCCTGCACGGGCGGCGGCGGGAACATGACGATGAAGGCATCCTCGATGGCGCCGTATTGCGCATTCAGCTTGCCCGCGATGGCGCCGGCCGACAGATCCTTGCTCTTGCGTTCGTCAAAGGGCTTGAGCGTGGCGAAGACGATGCCCGAGCTGGAGCTGTTGGTGAAGCCGTTGATCGACAGGCCGGGGAAGGCCACCGCGTGCTCGACACCCGGCGTCTTCAGCGTGATGTCGGTCATGCGGCGGATGACGTCCTCGGTGCGGTCCAGCGTCGCGCCGTCGGGCAGCTGGGCAAAGCCGATCAGGTATTGCTTGTCCTGGCCGGGCACGAAGCCGCCGGGCACGGCCTTGAACAGGCCGGCCGTGGCCGCCACCAGGGCCAGGTAGACGACCATCATCACGGTCTTGCGCGACATCAGCGTCTTCACGCCGCTGCCGTACCTGGCTGAGCCGCTCGAGAACAGCCGGTTGAAGCCGCCGAAGAAGCGGCCCAGCACGGCGTCCATGCCGCGGGTCAGCGCGTCCTTGGGGGCGTGGTGGTCCTTCAGCAGCATGGCGGCCAGGGCCGGCGACAGCGTCAGCGAGTTGATGGCCGAGATCACCGTCGAGATGGCGATGGTCAGCGCGAACTGCTTGTAGAACTGGCCCGTCAGGCCGGTGATGAAGGCCAGCGGCACGAAGACCGAGATCAGCGTCAGCGCGATGGCGATGATGGGACCCGACACCTCGCGCATGGCTTGGTAGGTCGCTTCACGCGGTGAGAGGCCGGAAGCGATGTTGCGCTCCACGTTCTCCACCACGACGATGGCGTCGTCCACGACGATGCCGATGGCCAGCACCAGGCCAAAGAGGCTCAGCGCATTGATCGAGAAGCCGAAGCCGTGCATCACCGCGAAGGTGCCGATGATGGACACCGGCACGGCCAGCAGCGGGATGATGGAGGCGCGCCAGGTCTGCAGGAACAGGATGACGACCAGCACCACCAGGGCCACGGCCTCCAGCAGCGTGTGGATGACGGACTCGATGGAGGCGCGCACGAACTGCGTCGGGTCGTAGACGATGGTGTAGTCCACGCCTTCGGGCATGGCCGTCTTCAGGTCTTCCATCGCGGCGCGCACATTGGCCGAGATGTCCAGAGCGTTGCCGCCCGGGGCCTGGAAGATAGGCACGGCGACAGCCTGCTTGTTGTCCAGCAGTGAGCGCAGCGCGTATTCGCTGGCGCCGAGCTCGACACGGCCGAGGTCACGCAGTCGTGTCACGGCGCCATTGGTCCCGCTCTTGACGATGATGTCGCCAAACTCTTCTGCGGTCTGCAGGCGGCCTTGCGCGTTGACCGACAGCTGCAGGTCGATGCCCTGCAGGCCCGGCGAAGCGCCGACGACGCCGGCCGCGGCCAGCACGTTCTGGCCGCGGATGGCGGCGACGACGTCACTGGCCGACAGGCCGTGCTCGGCCACCTTCTGCGGGTCCAGCCAGACGCGCATCGCATAGTCACCCGAGCCGAACATCAGCACCTGGCCCACGCCGGGGATGCGCGCGAGGCGGTCCTTGACGTTGAGCAGCGCGTAGTTGCGCAGATAGGTCATGTCATAGCGGCCGTTGGGCGAGGTCAGGTGCACGACCATGGTCAGGTCGGGGCTGCTCTTGACCGTCGTCACGCCCAGGCGCTTGACCTCTTCCGGCAGGCGCGCTTCAGCCTGCGAGACGCGGTTCTGCACCAGCTGCTGGGCCTTGTCGGGGTCGGTGCCGAGCTTGAAGCTGACGGTCAGCGTCATCAGGCCGTCGGTGGTCGCCTGGCTGCTCATGTAGAGCATGTCCTCGACGCCGTTGATGGCCTCCTCGAGCGGCGTGGCCACCGTCTCGGCGATGACCTTGGGGTTGGCGCCCGGGTACTGGGCGCGCACGACGACCGAGGGCGGCACGACGTCGGGGTATTCCGAGATCGGCAGCGCGCGGATCGACAGCAGGCCGCCGATGAAGATCAGCAGCGACAGCACGCCCGCAAAGATGGGGCGGTCGATGAAGAATTTGGAGAGATTCATGAAGTGCTCCGGCAGCACACCGCCCGCAGGCCGGCTGAACCGGCCCGCCAGGCGGGGTTTCTGTGAGGGAAGGGCTTAGGAGTTCTTGGCGCTGGACTGCTGTGCGGCCAGCTCGGGCTTGGCGTCCATGGCGACGTCCTTGGGCGCGAGCAGCGAGCCCGGTCTGACCCGCTGCACGCCACCGACGACGACACGCTCGCCACCCTTGAGACCGCTGGTCACGACGCGCAGGCCGTTGACGTTGGCGCCCAGGGTCACGCCGCGCCATTCGGCCTGGTTGCCCTCGCCGACGACGATGACATAGCGCTTGTCCTGGTCGGTGCCGACGGCGCGCTCGTTGACCAGCAGGGCAGCCTCGTTCCTGGCCTGGCCCATGCGCAGCTTGGCGAACTGGCCCGGCAGCAGACGGCCGTCCTTGTTGTCGAAGACGGCGCGCACGCGCAGGGTGCCGCTCTTGGCGTCGACCTGGTTGTCCACCAGTTGCAGGCGACCGGTCAGCGAGTCGGCGCCACTGGCCATCTCGACCGGGATCTTTTCCATGCCACGGCGATCGGACGGCAGATTGGCGAGGGCGCTGCCGATGATCTTCTCGTCGGCGTCGAAGCTGGCGTAGATGGGGCTGACCGACACCAGCGTCGTCAGCACCGGCGCGCCCGCTCCGGCAGCGACCAGGTTGCCTTGCGTCACCTCGATCTTGCCGACGCGGCCGGCCACCGGGGCACGCACTTGCGTGTAGCCGAGGTTGAGCTGGGCCGTCTGCAGCGCGGCCTGGGCGGCGCGCAGATTGGCAGCGCCCTCGCGAGCCGCGTTGTCGCGTTCGTCGAAGTCGCGCTTGGCGACGGCGCGCTCCTCCAGCAAGGCCTTGGATCGCGCCAGTTCGCTTTGCGTGTAGTTCACGCGGGCCTGGGCGGCGGCCACCTGGGCTTCCACGCGGGCGACCTCGGCCTGGTAGGGCGCGGGGTCGATGGTGACGAGCAGGTCGCCCGCCTTGACGAGGCTGCCCTCGCGGAAGTGCACGGCCTGCACGGCGCCCGAGACGCGGGCCCGCACGTCGACGCGCTCCACGGCTTCCAGCCGGCCGGAGAACTCGTTCCAGGCCGAGACCTCCTGGCTGACGACCTGGGCGACGGACACCGGCGTGGCCTGGGGCGCGGCGGGGCCGGAGTTGGCCAGGGCCGGGCCCGAGCCGAACTGGGCGAAGCCGACGGCGCCCAGGGCGACGAGGGCGGCGGCACCGGCGATCAGGCCGGCACGTCGGTTAAAGCGGTTGAAACGAGGGGTGGACTGCATTTTGATTTCTCTCCGAGGGTGTTCAGGCAGGAAGCGACAGCGCGCGGCGGGCCGCCTCGCGCAGGAACTCGTGGATGGGATTCAGCGCATAGCCGGGTGCGACGGCCGGCAGGGTCAGGTCGCGGGCCGTGCCGCCCTGTTCGCGCAGGGCGGCGGCGTAGCGGCGCGACTCGTCATTCAGCGGATGGCCGGCGGCGCTGAGGATCAGTGCAGGCGCCAGGCCGCTGAGGCGGCTGGCGTTCAGCGGCGCGGCATAGGGGTGGTCGGCGCGGGTGCTGCCGCCCAGATAGGCCTGCCAGCCCTTGGCATAGATGCATTCGCAGCCACCGCATTCGCCTTCGCGCATGGAGGCGCTGCCGAGGTGGGGATCCAGCATCGGCGAAATCAGCAGCTGGCCGGCGAGCTTGGGGGCATGCTGGTCGCGTGCCATCAGGGCCAGGGCCGCGGCGAGATTGCCGCCGGCTTCCTCGCCGGCGACGAACAGGGCCGTGTGGGTTGAACCCGTCAGCCTGGCCGGCTTGGCGGCCAGGGCCTGCAGGGCCTCGAAGGCGGCGCTCAGACCGGCCGGGAAGGGGTGTTCGGGCGCCAGCGGGTACTCCAGCGCGACGACGTCGGCGCCGGCCTGGGCCAGCATCTCGCCGCGGGCCTTGGTTGCATCCACGGAACCCTCGGTGAAGCTGCCGCCGTGCAGCCACAGCAGCAGGGCGCGGTCACCGCCTTCCAGCGGGCGGCGCGCCGTGTAGACCTGGGCCACCAGACCCGGCGCGGGGCCGAGGCGCAAAGTGGCAGGGGAGGCGATCTTGTCCATGGACCGAAAGATAAGCATCAATGGCTTTGGGATAAACGCCCCTTCAGGTGACTCACTTTTCCTTCACATGAAACAATGAGGGCATGGACCGACTCTCCGCGATGCAAGCCTATGTCCGGGTCGTCGAGGCCGGCACCTTCACCAAGGCTGCCGACTCCCTGGACCTGCCCAAGGCCACCGTCACCCGCCTGATCCAGACGCTGGAAACCCATCTGCGCACCAAGCTGCTGAACCGCACGACGCGGCGCGTGACGGTGACGCCCGACGGCGCCGCCTATTACGAGCGCGCCATGCGGCTGCTGTCCGATCTGGACGAGTTGGAAGGCAGCATGAACCAGGCGCGCATGACGCCGCGCGGCCGCATCCGCATCGATGTGCCCGGTGTTGTCGGCCGTGAAATGATCATTCCCCACCTGCCGGACTTCTATGCGAAGTACCCGGACATCCAGATCGAACTGGGCGTCAGCGACCGCACGGTGGACCTGATCAGCGACAACATCGACTGCGTGATCCGCGGCGGTGAGCTGACCGACCAGAGCCTGGTGGCGCGGCGCATCGGCGAATTCCGCTTCATCACCTGCGCGACGCCGGAATACCTGCGCCGCCATGGCACGCCGGCCCATCCGCTGGAGCTGACGCAGTCGCCGCACCGCATGGTGGGCTATTTCTCGGCGCGCACCGGCAAGGTGATGTCCGACACCTTCCGGCGCGGCGATGACGAGGTGGAGGTGGCTGGCAACCACATCATTGCGGTCAACGATGCGAATGCCTATCTGAACGCCGGCCTGGCCCATCTGGGCGTGGTGCAGGTGACCTGCTTCATGGCCGGGCCGCTGCTGAAGAAGGGCGAGCTGGTACGGATACTGGAAGACTGGGACGCCGAGCCGGTGCCCGTCTATGTGGTCTATCCGCCCAACCGCCACCTCAGCAGCAAGCTGCGGGTGTTCGTCGACTGGGTCGTGGAGCTGATTGGCCGTGAGGCGATGGGCGGCGTGAAGCTGCGCTGCAACGACTGAGGCGAGGCAGGACCGGGCGACGAAACGCTCAGGCCTTGTCGGCCTGGGCGTTTGCCACGACGGTCTGGCTCAGGTCGGCATCGGCGGGGGCGCCGATCGCCAGCAGCATGCCCGCCGCCAGCGCGACGACGGCCGTCGTGGCGGTGATCAGCGTGGAAAAGGATCGGGTGTTCATGGTGACTCTCCTGGTCGGCCCCCTGTTGTTGATGGGGTGTGCCGATAGGTTGTCACTGTAGGAATTGCGCGCCAATAGAAAAAGCGGGCGCAATAGAACGGCGAGTTGCAGCCAGCGGAACAATCCGGCCGCGCGGAAGGAAGTCTCCGCGGCGCGGTCTGGAAACTTCCGGGCCGACGCGGTGACATGGGGCCCTGTCGAACAGCCCCGATTCCTCATGTCTTCCAGCCGCTGGACCACGGTCCTCGCCATTGTTCTTGCCATCGCGCTCGCCTTCGTGACGCTCGCGGCCTGCGCGCAGCCGCCCGAAGGCGGCCTGTCGTTCTCGCACAAGGACTGGCAGCTGGCCTGCGACAACACCGGCACCTGCCGGGCGGCCGGCTATCAAGCGGACGATGCGGACTACGCGACCGGCGTTTCGGTGCTGCTGACCCGCAAGGCCGGGGCGCGCCAGCCGGTCACGGCCTGGCTCAAGCTGGCCCACTGGAGCGACGAATCCCGCGCGGCGAAGCTGGCTGAAGGCAGCTCCTTGAGCATGTCCGTCGACGGCCGCGCCCTGGGCACGATCACCTGGGTGCCGGACTCCGACGGCCTGGCGCTGAACACCGAGCAGACCGGGAGCCTGCTGCAGGCCCTGGTCGGCACGGGCCGCATCGTCTGGAAGGCGGGCGACAACGAATGGGTGTTGTCCAACCGCGGCGCCACGGCCGTGCTGCTGAAGATGGACGAGTTCCAGGGCCGGGTCGGCACCTGGGGCGCTCTGGTCGATTTCGGCGAGAACGACGAGGCCAGGGTGCTCCAGGCGCTGGCGGCGCCCGTCGTGCAGGCGGCGGCCACGTTCGACCGGTCCGTCAGCTTCAATGCGAAGCAGGCGCAGCTGCTGCTGCGTGCGCTGCAGGCTTCAGGCCCAGACAAGGACCGCTGCCCCCTTTTCGATGCAGGCTTCAGCGCGGCGGAGCTCTCGGTTCAGCGCCTGAACCGGGACAAGCTGCTGGTCTCCGTCGTCTGCGCGCGCGGTGGCTACAACGGCAGCTCGGGCCTGTGGGTCGTCAACGACGACGCGTCCTTCGCGCCCGTCCTGGTGACCTACAGCGGCACGGAATATGGCGCTGGTGTCATCAGGTCGGACCTCAAGGGCCGTGGTGTGGGCGACTGCTGGTGGCACCAGGCCTGGACCTGGGATGGTGCGGCCTTCGTGCCGACCTCGGTGTGGGACTCGGGCATGTGCCGGGGCATAGGCGCCGGTGGGGCGTGGGAGCTGCCCACGCTCGTGACGGCGGTCATTCCCGCCGGGCGCTGAGTGGCTTCAGCTCCGCTTGGGCGCGCCGCGGCCGCGCTCTTCCAGCCAGGCCTTGGCCGTCGAGAAGTGGCCGCAGCCGATGAAGGGGCGCGGCGGCTTCAGGGCCGACAGCGGCGAGGGGTGGTTGGCCTTCAGCACCAGATGGTCCTGGCGGGCGGCCTCGATCAGCGGCGCCTTGGCCTGGGCGTAGCTGCCCCAGAGCATGAAGACCTTGGGGGCGGGGTCTTCTGCGGCGGCCTTGATCAGCGCGTCGGTCAGTACCTCCCAGCCGCGGTTGGCATGACTGGCGGCCTGGCCGTCTTCCACGGTCAGCACGGCGTTCAGCAGCAGCGTGCCGCCTTCGGCCCAGCGCACCAGGCTGCCGGTGGGCGGGAAGGGCTTGCCCAGGTCGCGCTGGATCTCCTTGAAGATATTGCGCAGGCTGGGCGGGAAGGGCACGCCCTCGGGCACGCTGAAGCTCAGGCCCTCGGCCTGGCCGGGGCCGTGATAGGGGTCCTGGCCGAGGATGACGACGCGGGTGTTTGCCAGCGGCGTGAGTGTCAGCGCGCGCAGCGGCTCGGGCGGGTAGATGGTGGCACCGGCCGCGTGGCGCTCGGCCAGATAGGCCAACAGCTTCTGGCCCACGGGGCTGGCAGCCCAGGCGTCGACGACGGGGCGCCAGTCGGTGTCGGGGAGCTCGAGAGGCAACCTCATCTCAGTTGTCCATGGTGGCTGTGGAATTTGCGGGCCGAGCGCCGGGCCGCTCCCTAGCCGGCCCGCCTTGGGCGATGTGCTTGCGGCTCGATGCCGCAAGCATCGCCGTCCCCTCGGGGGACCGACCAGACTCGCTCGCGTTCAGCGATGCGAGGTTGGGCGAGGGGCGGCGTCATCCGAACAATGTTGCCAGGGCTTGGCCCGGGTCCGGCGCGCGCATGAAGGCCTCGCCGACGAGGAAGGCGTTCACGTTGGCCTCGCGCATGCGCTTCACGTCGGCCTGGCCGAGGATGCCGGACTCGGTCACCAGCAGGCGGTCGGCCGGCACGCGGGGCAGCAGGCCCAGCGTCGTGTCCAGCGTCACGTCGAAGGTGCGCAGATTGCGGTTGTTGATGCCGACCAGCGGCGTCTTCAGCTTCAGCGCGCGGTCCAGCTCTTCGCCGTCGTGCACTTCGACGAGGACATCGAGGTTCAGCGCGTGTGCCGCGGCTTCGAGGTCGGCCATCTGCGAGTCGGCCAGGCAGGCGGCGATCAGCAGGATGCAGTCCGCGCCCATCGCGCCGGCTTCCATCACCTGGTACTCGTCCACCATGAAGTCCTTGCGCAGCACCGGCAGCTCGCAGGCGGCGCGGGCTTGCTGCAGGTAGGCGACGGAGCCCTGGAAGAAGCGCTCGTCGGTCAGCACGCTCAGGCAGGCCGCGCCGTTGCGGGCGTAGCTCTCGGCAATCAGCGCGGGCTGGAAGTCCTCGCGCAGCACGCCCTTGCTGGGGCTGGCCTTCTTGATCTCGGCGATGACGGCGGCATGGCCGGCGGCGATGCTGGCGCGCAGCGAGCGTTCGAAGCCGAGCTGCTCGCCCTTGCGCGCTTCCGCCTCCTCACGCTGGGAAGCCAGCGAACGCCTGACCTTGGCGGCCGCGATCTCTTCCCACTTGACCTCGACGATGCGATTCAGGATGTCAGACATGGTGCCCCTCGTGCGGCGAATACGCCGCCCGATCCCCCGAGGGGATGCGGGCCGGCTTGGGAGCGGCCCGGCACTCGGCCCGCGGCGGCTTCTTGCAGATGCCGCTCATCAGCTCTTCCCCAGCGCCTTGGTCTGCTTGACGAAGGCATCGAGCTTGGCGCGGGCCGCGCCGCTGTCCAGGGCGGCGCGCGCGCGGCTGATGCCATCGCTCAAGGACGGCGCCACATTGGCCGCATACAACGTCGCGCCGGCATTCAGCAGCACGATGTCGCGCGCCGGGCCGGCGCTGCCGTCCAGCACGCCGATCAGCATCTCGCGCGACTGCTCGGGGTTGTCGACCTTGAGGCTGCGGTTGCTGGCCATGGCCATGCCGAAGTCTTCCGGGTGGATCTCGTACTCGCGCACGGCGCCGTCCTTCAGCTCGCCGACCAGCGTCGTCGCGCCGAGGGAGATCTCGTCCATGCCGTCCTTGCCGTAGACAACCAGGGCGTGCTCGGCGCCCAGGCGTTGCAGCACGCGCACCTGGATGCCGACGAGGTCGGGGTGGAAGACGCCCATCAGGATGTTGGGCGCGCCGGCCGGGTTGGTCAGCGGGCCCAGGATGTTGAAGATGGTGCGCACGCCGAGTTCACGCCGCACCGGCGCGATGTTCTTCATCGCCGGGTGGTGGTTGGGCGCGAACATGAAGCCGATCCCGCATTCATCCACTGAGGCCGCCACCTGGCGTGGTGTCAGCTGGATGTTGGCGCCCAGCGCCTCCAGCACGTCGGCGCTGCCGGTCTTGCTGCTGACGCTGCGGTTGCCATGCTTGGCCACCTGGGCGCCGGCCGCGGCGGCGACGAACATCGAGCAGGTCGAGATGTTGAAGCTGTGCGCGCCGTCGCCGCCGGTGCCGACGACGTCGACCAGATGCGGCAGCGGCCCGAGCGGCACCTTGTTGCTCAGCTCGCGCATGACCTGGGCCGCGGCGGTGATCTCGCCGATGGTTTCCTTCTTCACGCGCAGGCCGGTCAGCAGGGCCGACGCGATGACGGGCGACATCTCGCCGGCCATGATGCGGCGCATCAGCGTCAGCATCTCGTCGTGGAAGATCTCGCGGTGCTCGATGACGCGGGTCAGGGCTTCGGTGTCGGTGATCGGCATATCAGGCCTTCTCGAAGAATTCACGAGCGGAAGCGATGGCATGGGCTATGCCGGCGGCATCGACGTCCAGATGGGTCACGAAGCGCAGGCCGATCATGCCGGTGGCCAGCACGCCGCGGGACTTCAGATGCTCCAGCAGCGCCGGCGTGCGGCCGTCGCTGACCTGGGCGAAGACGATATTGGTCTGCGGTGGCGTGACGGTGACACCGGGCAGGGCGGCCAGGCCGTCGGCCAGGCGCTTGGCCAGGGCGTGGTCCTGCGCCAGCCGCTCGACGTGGTGGGTCAGCGCGTAATCGGCCGCCGCGGCCAGCAGGCCGACCTGGCGCAGGCCGCCGCCCACCATCTTGCGGATGCGATGGGCGCGGGCGATGACTTCCTTGCTGCCCACCAGCATGGAGCCTATGGGCGCGCCCAGGCCCTTGCTGAAGCAGATGGAGACCGAGTCGAAATGGC
This sequence comes from uncultured Comamonadaceae bacterium, assembly GCA_966111775.1. Classification (GTDB taxonomy): domain Bacteria; phylum Pseudomonadota; class Gammaproteobacteria; order Burkholderiales; family Burkholderiaceae_C; genus Pelomonas. The sequence goes on from CBHWBD010000110.1 coordinate 13,426, forward strand.
GGGCCAACTCGGTCACCGTGCGGCCCGAGGCCACCGCGGCGTTGAACAGGCGGGCACCGTCCAGGTGGGTGAGCAGGCCGCGCGAATGGGCCAACTCGCAGGCGTCGGTCGTGTAGCTGGCGGGCAGCACATTGCCGCTCCAGGTGTTCTCCAGGGCCAGCAGCCGCGTGCGCGCGAAGTGCGGGTCGTCGGGCTTGATGGCCGCGGCGATGTCCTCGAGCTTGAGGCTGCCATCGGGCTGGTTGGGCAAGGGCTGGGGCTGGATGCTGCCCAGCACGGCCGCGCCGCCGCCTTCGTAGCGGTAGGTGTGGGCGAGCTGGCCGACGATGTATTCGTCGCCACGGCCGCAATGGGCCAGCAGGCCGCAGAGATTGCTCTGCGTGCCGCTGCTCATGAAGAGGGCGGCCTCTTTGCCGAACAGCGCGGCCACGCGCTCCTGCAGCGCGTTGACGGTGGGGTCGTCGCCGAAGACGTCGTCGCCGACCTTGGCAGCCTTGATGGCCTCCAGCATGGCCGGCGTCGGCTTGGTGACGGTGTCGCTGCGCAGGTCCACCACGCCGTCACCGCCACTGCCGCTGGAGCCCGGTGCGTAGTCGCTCATGGCTTCAGCTCCAGGAAGTTGCGCAGCATCGCGTGGCCGTGCTCGCTGAGGATGGACTCGGGATGGAACTGCACGCCTTCCATCGGCGTGGCCGTGCCGGCAAGCTCGCGGTGGCGCACGCCCATGATCTCGCCGTCGTCGCTGCGCGAGGTGATCTCCAGCACCGCCGGGCAGCTCGCTTCCTCGATGACGAGGGAGTGGTAGCGGATGACGGAGAAGTCCTTGGGCAGGCCGGTGTAGACGCCGCGCTGGTCGGTCGTGATGGTGCTGGCCTTGCCGTGCATCTGGCGCTGCGCCCGGATGATCTTGCCGCCCAGGGCCTGACCCATGGCCTGGTGGCCCAGGCACACGCCGAGCAGCGGTTTCTTGCCGATGAAGTGCTGAATGGCTTCCACGCAGACGCCCGCCTCGGTGGGCGTGCAGGGGCCGGGCGAGAAGACGATGTGATCCGGATTCATCGCCGCCATCTCGGCCACGGTGATCTCGTCGTTGCGCACCACCTTCACCTCCGCGCCCAGTTCACCGAAGTACTGGACGATGTTGAAGGTGAAGCTGTCGTAGTTGTCGATCATCAGCAGCATTTAGAAGCCCTCCTCGACGAGTTCGGCGGCGCGCAGCAGCGCCCTGGCTTTGGCTTCCGTCTCCTGCCATTCGAGCTCCGGCACCGAGTCGGCGACGACGCCGGCCGCCGCCTGCACATACAGGGTGCCGTTCTTGATGATGCCGGTGCGGATGGCGATGGCCAGGTCCATGTCGCCGGCAAAGCTGAGATAGCCACAGGCGCCGCCGTAGATGCCGCGCTGCACGGGCTCCAGCTCGTCGATGAGCTCCATGGCGCGCACCTTGGGTGCGCCGGTCAGCGTGCCGGCGGGGAAGGTGGCCTTCAGCACGTCGAGCTGGCCGACCTCGGGGCGCAGCACGCCTTCGACGTTGGAGACGATGTGCATGACGTGGGAATAGCGTTCGATGGTGAAGGCCTGGGTCACCTTGACGCTGCCGGTGCGGGCGATGCGACCGATGTCGTTGCGCGCCAGGTCGATCAGCATCAGGTGCTCGGCGCGCTCCTTGGGGTCGGCCTGCAGCTCGGCTTCCAGGGCCAGGTCGCGCTCCGTCGTCGCGCCGCGGGGGCGGGTGCCGGCCAGCGGGCGGATGGTGACCTTGCGACTGCCGTCGCCGATGTGCTCCTCGCGCACCAGGATCTCGGGGCTGGCGCCGACGATCTGGAAGTCGCCCAGGTCGTAGAAGTACATGTAGGGGCTGGGGTTCAGCGCCCGCAGGGCCCGGTACAGCGCGATCGGCTCGGCCTTGTAGGGCTTGGAGATGCGCTGGCCCACCTGCACCTGCATCAGGTCGCCGGCGGCGATGTATTCCTTGGCCTTGGCGACGGCTTCCAGGTAGTCGGCCTTGGCGAACCCGCGCGTGACAGGGTGGGCCTCGCTGCGCTGCACGCGCGGCACGCTCACCGAGTAGGTCAACTTGTCGCGCAGGCCGGACAGGCGCTTCTTGGCGCGGAAATAGGCCTCGGGCTGGCGCGGATCGGCCCAGACGATGAGGTAGAGGCGCCCCGAGAGGTTGTCGATGACGGCGACTTCCTCGGACAGCAGCAGCACGATGTCCGGCGTGCCCAGGCTCTCGCCCGGGTGCTGGCGGTCCAGCTTCTTCTCGATGGCGCGCACCGCCTCGTAGCCGAAATAGCCCGCCAGGCCACCGCAGAAACGCGGCAGGCCGGCCGGGATCCTGGGCTTGATGCGCTCCTGATAGGCCGCAATGAAGTCCAGCGGGTTGCCTTCATGCGTCTCGACGACGCTGCCGTCGGTGACGACCTCGCTGAGGTGGCCGGTGGCCCGGATCAGCGTGCGCGCCGGCAGGCCGATGAAGGAGTAGCGCCCGAAGCGCTCGCCGCCGACGACGGACTCCAGCAGGAAGCTGTTGCGGCCCTGGCCGGCGCCGGCGCAGAGCTTGAGGTAGAGGGACAGCGGGGTTTCGAGATCCGCAAAGGCCTCGCTGATGAGCGGGATGCGGTTGTAGCCCTCGGAAGCGAGGCTCTGGAATTCGAGTTCAGTGATCACGTCTCAAACCTTGAAAGACAAGTTTCAGGGCTTGGCGTGCAGCCCGATGGAACACGGGCAACGCGGAATTTGCGCGTCAGGGCGCGCCAAGCGACATCAGGCCAGGGTTGACCAGCGACGCCAGGGCCAGGCTCCCCGGTCGCTCGACCCCGTGATGTACTTCCGCGTGATGAACATGAT
>CBHWBD010000111.1:0-16140 GCA_966111775.1 uncultured Comamonadaceae bacterium
CCCCGGTGGGGAGGGCGTGGCTCCCGCAAACAAGCGGCGCGCACTTCGCCTGCGGGGCCGGGTTGGGGCGGCCGGGCGCCCGGCGCTCGGCCCGAAGCAAGGCGTCGACGGCCGCGACGCTCAGACCACGACAACAAGCAGCATCAGCAGCGGATAGGGCAGTGCCACCGTCGGGCGCAGCGCGCTCTTCAGGTATTGCGTGACGAGCCCGATGCCGCGCGGGCGGCTGGCGAGCCACTCGCTGTGCAACTGCATGGCGACCGCATCGCCGCCCGCTTTCAAGCCCGCTTCCACCACCAGCAGCCGGTCGCCCAACCGCCCCTGGAAGGTCTTGAGTACGGCCTCCTGAAGCCACAGCAGAGCCAGCAGCGCCACGGCCAGGGTGTTGTCCGGCACCAGCACGGTGGCCGCGAAGGCCACCAGCTTCACGCCCAGGGCCAGGGCCTCGTAGCGCTCGTGCTGGGTCTGCAGGGCCAGCCATTCCTGATGCAGGGCGTTCATCACTTGGCTTCCAGAATTTCCCAGCGCTCCATCAACTCGAGCAGCTCGGTGTCGATCTCCGCCGCGCGGTCCGTCACTTCGGCAATGCGCTTGGCGCCCTGGGTATAGAGCTCGCTGCCGGCGATCAGCGCGTTCAGCTGCGTCTGCTCGGCCTCCAGCGCAGCGATCTGCTTGGGGATCTCGTCGAGCTCGCGCTGCTCCTTGTAGCTGAGCTTGCGCTTGGTGGCGACGACCGGGGCCGGCTCGGGCGCGGGCGGCGGCGTAGGTGCGGCGGCGGCCGGTGCGGCCTTGGCCTGCAGCGCCGCGGCGCGCCTGGACTGCGTCAGCCAGTCCTGCACGCTGCCCTCGTACTCGCGCCAGCGCGCCTCGCCCTCGTAGACGATGGTGGAGGTGACGACGTTGTCCAGGAAGCGGCGGTCGTGGCTGACGAGGAAGACAGTGCCGTCGTAGTCGGCCAGCAATTCCTCCAGCAGCTCCAGCGTTTCGATGTCGAGGTCGTTGGTGGGCTCGTCCAGCACCAGCACATTGGCCGGCCGTGCGAACAGGCGCGCCAGCAGCAGGCGGTTGCGCTCGCCGCCGCTCAGCGTGCGCACCGGCGAGTTCGCCCGCGCCGGCGAGAACAGGAAATCGCCGAGATAGCTCTTCACATGCTTTTTCTGCGAGCCGATCTCGATCCACTCCGAGCCCGGGCTGATGGTGTCGGCCAGCGTCGCGTCCAGGTTCAGCGTGTCGCGCATCTGGTCGAAATAGGCCACCGTCAGCCGCGAGCCCAGGCGCACCGTGCCGCTGTCGGGCGGCAGCTCGCCGAGGATCATCTTCAGCAGCGTCGTCTTGCCCGCGCCATTGGGGCCGATCAGGCCGACCTTGTCGCCCCGCAGGATGGTGGACGTGAAGCCGCGCACGATGGCACGCTCACCGTAGCTCTTGGACACGTCCTCCAGCTCCGCCACGATCTTGCCGCTGGCACTGCCCGTGTCGATGTCCAGCCTGACCTTGCCCTGCACGTCACGCCGTGCGGCGTGCGCCAGACGCATGGCCTCCAGGCGCTGGATGCGTGCCACCGAGCGCGTGCGGCGGGCCTCGACGCCCTTGCGGATCCAGATCTCTTCCTGAGCCAGCAGCTTGTCAAAACGGGCATTGAACAGCGCCTCGTTCTCCAGCTCGTAGGCCTTGGCAGCCTGGAAGGCGGCGTAGTTGCCGGGGTAGCCGCGCAGCTGGCCGCGGTCCAGTTCGACGATGCGATTGGCCACGTTGTCCAGGAAGGTCCGGTCGTGGGTGATCAGCAGCAGCGAACCCTTGAAGTCGTTCAGCAGGCCTTCCAGCCAGGTGATGGCGTCCAGGTCCAGGTGGTTGGTGGGCTCGTCCAGCAGCAGCACGTCGGGCTGGGCGACGAGTGCACGGCCCAGGGCCACACGCTTCTTCAGGCCGCCGGACAGGCTGCCCACCAGGCGCTCGCCGTCCAGGCCGAGGCGTTGCAGGGTCTCGTCGACGCGCTGCTCCCAGTTCCAGGCGCCGATGTGCTCGATGCGCTCCTGCACCCAGGCCAGATCGTCGTTCTCGTCGTGGCGCTCGTAGCGCTCGCGCAGGGCCTTGGCCTCGGCCACGCCTTCGCTGATGACGTCAAAGATGGTCGCGTCGCTGCGCAGCTCGGGCTCCTGCGGCACATAGACGTTGGTGAGCCCCTGCTGTTGCTGCAGCAGGCCGTCGTCGAGCTTCTCGAGGCCGCAGAGGATCTTCAGCAGCGAGGACTTGCCGGTGCCGTTGCGGCCGATGAGGCCGACGCGCTCGCCGGTTTCGAGAGAGAAATTGGCGCCGTCCAGCAGGGCCACGTGGCCGAAAGCGAGATGGGCATTGGTGAGGGAAAGAACAGCCATGGGGGGATTGTCCCCCGGCGGTTCAGATCGCCCGCAGCGCCGGGGTTGAACTCAGATGCGCGACGACCTGCTGCATGACCGCCGGGTCGTTGAGCAGGCGGCGGTGGCCCAGGCTCTCGGTCCTGTGCAGGCGGCCGGCAGCCAGGCCGGCGAGCAGGCTCTCGCTGCCGGCGATGGGCGCCGTCACGTCGCCGCGGTCGTGCACCAGCAGCGTGGGCTGGTGCACGCGCACGCCCAGCCAGCTCGGTTCGAAATGACCGAGGGAGGCGCCCTCACGCTGCTCGAAATGCCCGCGCATGCGCGCCGCCAGGCTTTCGCTGGTGCCCATGGCCTGGGCGAACCAGCGCAGGAACTGCCAGGGCGCCGGCGCCAGCGACACCAGGGCCGCACGCCGCGCCGGCAGGCCGCGCGCCAGCGCATGCGACAGGGCCATCGCGCCCAGGGAATGCGCCACGACGCCCTCCCAGGGCCCGAAGCGCGCCGTCACGGCGAACATCGCCCTCACCCACTGCAGCAGATTGCTGCGCCAGCCGCTGCTGCGGCCGTGGGCCGGCAGGTCGAGCAGCACGGGCTCGAAGCCGTTGGCAGCCAAGGTATCGGCCAGCGGTCGCATCTGCTGGGCGTCGCCGGCCCAGCCGTGGGTCAGCAGCACCTTGGGCCGCCCGGGCTCGATGTCACTGCGCTCCCAGACGCTGACATGGCCTCCCTCGAAGGGCAGCCGGCGCTCGACCCAGGGCCGTGGCACCGCGCGCGAACGGGCCAGCCATTTGGTCGGCATGGGCGTAAAGAAGATGCCCAGCGCCAGGCGCGTGCCCAGCGCTGGCGAGACATGCTGCAGGCCACGCAACAGGGCCGCGACACCGCGGGCGACCGGCGAGGCGAAGAAGGCGGCGGCGGGGTTGTGGGTGCTCATCTCTGGGGCTCCTAATTTCGCACGACCGTGCGACGAATTGGCAAAAAAATTCAGGGACTCGTTTCGGCCGGCGCTTTCGCGCTGGACAGCAGGCGTTCCCATGCGCGGACGCCACGCTGGTGAACGCCGGGATCGCGCAGGAAGCGCGTGTCGCGCAGCAGGCCGGTGAAGAGGGCATCCATCTCGAAGACGAACTGCTCGACATCGAGGTCGGCGCGCAGATGGCCGGCCTCGATGGCCTGCAGCACGGTGCGGCGCAAGGCCACGCGCAGCCTCAGCACGCCGTCCAGCAACTGGTCGCGCACCGGGCCTTCGCGGTCGTCGTACTCGAAGGCCCCCGCCGTGTAGAGACAGGAACGCGTGCGGTCGGTATTGGTGGCGCGGGCCAGCCAGCGGCGCATGATGAGGTCCAGCCGCGGCAGGCCGCGCGCTTCGCGCATGGCAGGCACGAAGACGTCCTGCTGGAAGCGTCGGTCGTATTCCAGCAGCACGGCCACCTGCAGCTGCTCGCGCGAGCCGACGCGCGAGAACACGCCGCTCTTGCTCAGGCCCAGGCGCTTGGCCACCTCACCGATGGAGAGGCTCTCGAGCCCGCCTTCCGAGGCCATGGCCAGGGCGGCATCCACGATGGCGGCCAGCGTGGTTTCGGCGCGTTCGCTGCGGGTTTCCATGCCAGCAATTTAGCACGATCGTGCGGAATCCTTAGTGAGGTGCCGGGTTATTGACCATGTGCGGGTTCTTGGCGTCCAGCACTTGCTCGGGTTCATCCGACTCGGCCGGCGTCTCGTTGTTCAGCACGGCCTGCAGCCGCGTCATGTCGACGTCACCCGTCCACTTGCCAACGACGACGGTGGCGACGCCGTTGCCGATCAGGTTGGTCAGAGCCCGCGCCTCGGACATGAAGCGGTCGATGCCGAGGATGAGGGCCAGGCCCGCCACCGGCACGCCGCCCACCGCCGACAGCGTGGCCGCCAGCACGATGAAGCCGCTGCCGGTCACGCCGGCGGCGCCCTTGCTGGTCAGCAGCAGCACGCCCAGCAACGTCAGCTGCTGGGTCAGCGTCATCGGCGTGTCGGTCGCCTGGGCGATGAAGACGGCCGCCATGGTCAGGTAGATGGAAGTGCCGTCGAGGTTGAAGGAATAGCCGGTCGGGATGACGAGGCCGACGGTGGACTTGCGCACGCCCAGGTTCTCGAGCTTGGCCATCATGCGCGGCAGCACCGACTCGCTGGACGAGGTGCCCAGCACGATGAAGAGCTCTTCCTTGATGTATTTGATGAACTTCCAGGCCGAGAAGCCGTGCAGCCTGGCGATGGTGCCCAGCACGATGAAGATGAAGATCAGGCAGGTGGCGTAGAAGGCGCCCATCAGCTTGGCCAGGGACAGCAGCGAGCCGACGCCGTATTTGCCGATGGTGAAGGCCATCGCGCCGAAGGCACCGATGGGGGCCAGCTTCATGATCATGCCGACGATGGCGAACAGCACGTGCGAGGTCTTCTCGATACCGTCGAACACCAGCGTGCCGCGGCCGCCGAAGCGGTGCAGGGCGAAGCCGAACAGCAGGGCGAACAGCAGCACCTGCAGCATCTCGCCCTTGGCGAAGGCGTCCACCACCGTGGTCGGGATGATGGCGAGCAGGAAGTCCACCGTGCCCTGCAGCTTGCCCGGTCCGGTGTAGGCGGCGATGCCCTTGGTGTCCAGGGTCTTGGGGTCGACATGCATGCCGTCGCCCGGCTGCAGCACATTGACGACGATGAGGCCGACGATGAGGGCGATGCTCGAGACGATCTCGAAATACAGCAGGGCATAGCCGCCGGTCTTGCCGACGCGCTTCATGTCTTCCATGCCCGCGATGCCCACCACCACCGTGCAGAAGATGATGGGCGCGATGATCATCTTGATCAGCTTGATGAAGCCATCGCCCAGGGGCTTGAGGGCCTCGCCCGTCTGCGGGAAGAAGTGGCCCACGAGAACGCCGATGACGATGGCCGTGATGACCTGGGCGTACAGGGACCGGTAGATGGGCGGGCGGCCCGTGGGTATGGCTTGCATGCTGTCTCCATCGGTTCTTCGAACGGAACCGGCTTGGGCGGCAGCTTAGAAAAGAAGACGGCCGCTGGCGACTGTGGCTTCCCACATCACGCAACACCGCCCCCTAGAACAACTGGCTGGCGTGGTGGTGCAGGTGGTCGTCGACGAAGCTGGCGATGAAGTAGTAGCCGTGGTCGTAGCCTTCCTGGCGGCGCAGGGTCAGCGGCTGGCCCACCGCAGCGCAAGCCGCTTCGAAGACTTCGGGATGCAACTGCTCGGCCAGGAATTTGTCGTTCAGGCCCTGGTCGATGAGGATGCCTTTCGGATAGGGCGCAGCCGTCTGGCGGCGCATCAGTTCGCTGGCGTCGTGTTCAGCCCAGGCGGCGCGGTCCTCGCCGAGATAGCCGCTGAAGGCCTTCTGCCCCCAGGGGCATTGCAGGGGCGCGGCAATGGGCGCGAAGGCCGACAGCGAAACAAAGCGGCCCGGATGTCTCAGGGCCAGGGTCAGGGCGCCGTGGCCACCCATGGAGTGGCCAAAGATGCCGACGCGCTCCAGCCCGGTCTGCTGCTGCACCAGCGGCAGCAGCTCCTTCATCAGCCAGCTCTCCATGCGCCAGTGTTTCGCCCAGGGCTCGCGCGTCGCATCGAGATAGAAGCCGGCACCAACGCCGAAGTCCCAGGACTCGCTCTCGCCGGGCACGCCGGCGCCGCGCGGGCTGGTGTCGGGCATCAGCAGGGCCAGGCCCAGTTCGGCCGCCACGGCCTGGGCGCCGGCCTTCATCGTGAAAGTCTCTTCGGTGCAGGTCAGGCCCGCCAGATAGACCAGCAGCGCCTTGGGCTCGGGCGGCGTGAACAGCGCGAAGCGCATGGGCAGGCCGATCTCGACCGAGTCGTGCTGATGAAAGCGCTGCACGCCGCCGAAGGCCAGGTGTTCGTTCAGGGTCTTCATGCCCGTGAGTGTGGCCGCAGAATGGCGCGATGTCCTCCTCTTCTTCCTTCAAGACCTATCTCGTCGGCGGCGCCGTGCGCGACCGCCTGCTCGGCCTGGCCGTGCAGGACCGCGACTGGGTCGTCGTCGGCGCCGCGCCCCAGGACATGCTGGATGCCGGCTACCAGCCCGTCGGCAAGGACTTCCCGGTTTTCCTGCATCCCGAGACGCATGAGGAAGTGGCCCTGGCCCGCACCGAGCGCAAGACCGCCGCCGGCTATCACGGCTTTGCCTTCCACGCCGCGCCCGACGTCACGCTGGAGCAGGACCTGGCGCGCCGCGACCTGACCATCAACGCCATGGCCGAGGACGATGCCGGCCACATCGTCGACCCCTACGGCGGCCAGCGCGACCTGCAGGCCCAGGTGCTGCGCCATGTGTCGCCCGCCTTTGCCGAAGACCCGGTGCGCATCCTGCGCCTGGCCCGCCTCGCCGCGCGCTTCGCCGACTTCACGGTGGCGCCCGAGACCGTCGAGCTGATGCGGGCCATGGTGGCCGCCGGCGAGGTGGACGCCCTGGTGGCCGAGCGCGTCTGGCAGGAGCTGTCGCGCGGCCTGATGGAGAACAAGCCCTCGCGCATGTTCGAGGTGCTGCGCGAGGCCGGCGCCCTGCAGAAGCTGCTGCCCGAGGTCGAAGCCCTGTTCGGCGTGCCCCAGCCCGAGGTCCACCACCCCGAGATCGACACCGGCATCCATCTGCTGATGGTGCTGGACCAATGCGCCTTGCAGAACGCGCCGCTGACCGTGCGCTATGCCTGCCTCTGCCACGACCTCGGCAAGGGCACGACGCGCAAGGAAGAGCTGCCGCGCCACATCGCCCACGAGGTGCGCAGCGAGAAGCTGGCCCGCGGTGTCAGCGCGCGCTGGAAGGTGCCGAGCGACTGCCGCGAGCTGGCCGAGCTCGTCGCCCGCGAACACACCCATGTGCACCAGAGTGGCAGCTTCGGCTCGGAGGCCCGGCTGCGCCTGCTGGAACGCTGCGATGCCTGGCGCCGCCCCGACCGCTTTGCCGAACTGCTGTGGGCCTGCGAATGCGATGCCCGCGGCCGCCTCGGGCTGGAGGACCGCGACTACCCGCAGCGCGAGCGACTGCTGGCCGATCTGCGCGCCACCCAGGCCGTGGACCTGGCCGCCGCCAGCGCCGAGGCCATCGCCCGCGGCGCCAAGGGGCCGGACATCGGCCGCGCCGTGCAGCGTGCGCGCTTGGCCGCCCTCAACGCAGCCTCTAGTTAGGGCTTTGCGTTGCTTCACCAGCATGAAAGCGATTGCATGGCTAAAGTCTGCGGTTTTGCCTCGTGCGCCAACGGCGGCGCGGGGCCCGCGCTCGAGAAGCATTCGAACAGGACGCAAAGATGAAGTTGGCATGGGGTAGCGGCGCTCGGTTGAGCGTCTTGGCCGCAGTGGTCGCGGGGCTGGGCTTGAGCGCTTGCGGCGGAGGCGACAGCAAGCCCGCCGCGGCAGCACTGCCGCCACCCGAAGTGGGTGTCGTCACCGTGGCGCCCGGCCGCGCCGACCTGTCCGCCGAACTGCCCGGTCGCCTGGAAGCCTTCCGCGTTGCCCAGGTGCGCGCCCGCGCCGCCGGCATCCTGCAAAGGCGCCTCTTCACCGAAGGCAGTGACGTCAAGGCCGGCCAGGCCCTGTTCGAGATCGACCCGGCACCCTACCGCGCCACGCTGTCCAGCGCCCAGGCCCAGCTCGCCCGCGCCGAAGCCAACCTGACCCAGGCGCAGGCCCTGGCCGACCGCTACGCGCCGCTCGCCAAGACCCAGGCCGTCAGCGCGCAGGAGGCGCTGAACGCCCAGGCCGCCGCCATGCAGGCCAAGGCCGACGTCGCCGCCGGCAAGGCCGCCGTGCAGACGGCCCAGATCAACCTCGGCTATTCAGCCGTCACCGCTCCCATCGCCGGCCGCATCGGCCGCGCCCTCGTCACCGAAGGCGCCCTGGTGGGCCAGGGCGAGGCCACGCCGCTGGCCGTCGTGCAGCAGATCGACAAGCTGTATGTGAACTTCACGCAGTCGGCGGCCGAAGTCATGCGCCTGCGCCAGGCCCTGGCCGAAGGCAAGCTGCAGCGTGCTGGCGGCGGCGAAGCCGCCAAGGTGCAGGTGCTCATGGAAGACGGCAGCGTCTACGCCCAGCCCGGCAAGCTGCTGTTCTCCGACCTCAGCGTGGACGCCGCCACCGGCCAGATCACGCTGCGCGCCGAACTGCCCAATCCCAAGGGCCTGCTGCTGCCGGGCCTGTACGTGCGCGTGCGCCTGGCCCAGGCCGAAGTGGCCGACGCCGTCTGGCTGCCCCAGCAGGCCGTGGCCCGCGGCGCCACGGGCGAGACCGTGCTGGTCGTGGCCGATGACGGCAGCGTCAGCGCGCGCCCCGTCAAGCTCGGCCCGGCCCAGGACGGCAAGGCCCTGGTGCTGAGCGGCCTGAAGGCCGGCGAGAAGGTCATCGTCGATGGCCTGCAGAAGACCAAGGCCGGCGGCAAAGCCAGGCCGGTGCCGTGGTCGCCGGCGGGCTCGGCGCCTGCCTCTGCCCCCGCTTCTGCGGCATCCAAGGGCTGAAGAAATGATGCCCCCACGCTCACTTCGTTCACTGCCCCCCGCGGGGGTGCTGGCTTCCCTTGGGACGGCCCTGCGGGAATCCTGACATGGCGCAGTTCTTCATCAACCGGCCCATCTTCGCGTGGGTCATCGCCCTCTTCATCACGGCCATCGGCGCGGTGGCGGTCACGCAGCTGCCCATCGCCCAGTACCCGCCGGTGGCACCGCCCTCCATCGTGCTGTCGGTGTCCTACCCCGGCGCCTCCGCGCAGACGCTGGAGGACTCGGTCATCAGCGTCATCGAGCGCGAGATGAACGGCTCACCCGGCCTGATCTACATGGAGGCCGTCGCCCAGGCCGACGGTACGGGCTCCATCACGCTGAGCTTCGACCCCGCCACCAACCCCGACCTGGCCCAGGTGGATGTGCAGAACCGCTACGCGCGCGCTGCGCCGCGCCTGCCGCAGGCGGTCATCCAGCAGGGCGTGCGGGTGGACAAGGCCAACCCCAACTTCCTGCTGTTCATCATCCTGTCCAGCAGCAACCCCGCCTACGACCCCATCGTGCTGGGCGACTACGCCTCGCGCACCGTGCTGCCCGAGATCCAGCGCGTGCCCGGCGTCGGCCAGGGCCTGCTGTTCGGCACCGAGCGCGCCATGCGCATCTGGCTGGACCCGGCCAAGCTGGTGGGCTACCGCCTGCAGCCGGCCGACGTCAACGCGGCCATCCAGGCCCAGAACGCCCAGGTCAGCTCCGGCTCCATCGGCGACCTGCCCAATGTGCCGGGCCAGCCGGTGGCGGCCACGGTCGTGGTGCGCGGCCAGCTCACCAGCGTGGAGCAGTTCGGCAACATCGTGCTGCGCGCCAACGCCGACGGCTCCAGCGTGCGCCTGAAGGACGTCGCCCGCATCGAGCTGGGCGCCGACAGCTACACCGGCCGCTCCACGCGGCTGAACGGCAACCCGTCGGTGGGCGTGGGCGTACAGCTCGCACCGTCGGCCAATGCGCTGCAGACGGCCAAGCTCATCAAGCAGCGCCTGAAGCAGCTCGAGCCCTACTTCCCGCAGGGCGTGAAGGCCAGCATCCCCTACGACAGCTCGCTGTTCATCGACATCTCCATCTCCCAGGTCGTCGAGACCCTGGTGGAGGCCGTGTTCCTGGTGTTCCTGGTGATGTTCCTGTTCCTGCAGAACATCCGCTACACCGTCATCCCGACCCTGGTCGTGCCCATCGCGCTGCTGGGCAGCTTCGCCACGCTGCTGGCCCTGGGCTTCTCCATCAACGTGCTGACCATGTTCGGCATGGTGCTTGTCATCGGCATCGTGGTGGACGACGCCATCGTCGTGGTGGAGAACGTCGAGCGCATCATGAGCGAGGAGGGGCTGTCGCCCCTCAAGGCCACGCGCAAGGCCATGAGCCAGATCTCCGGCGCCATCGTCGGCGTGACCGTGGTGCTGATCTCGGTGTTCGTGCCGCTGGCCTTCTTCAGCGGCTCCATCGGCAACATCTACCGCCAGTTCGCGGCCGTCATGGTCTCGGCCATCGCCTTCTCGGCCTTCCTGGCCCTGTCGCTGACGCCGGCCCTGTGCGCCACCCTGCTCAAGCCCGTCGAGGCCGGCCACCACCTGGAGAAGCGCGGCTTCTTCGGCTGGTTCAACCGCGGCTTCTCGCGCACGGCCAAGGGCTACGAGGGTTGGGTGTCCAAGTTCATCTACCGCGGCGCCCGCATGGCCATCGTCTACGCCGCCGTCATCGCGGCGGCGGTGCTGGTGTTCCAGAAGCTGCCCACCTCCTTCGTGCCCAATGAAGACCAGGGCAATATCCTCGTCAACATCCAGCTGCCGCCGGGCGCCACGCAGGCACGCACGCTGGAGGTCGTCAAGCAGGTCGAGGGCTATATGCTCGCCCAGCCCGAGGTGGAGAGCATGGTCGGCGTGGTCGGCTTCAGCTTCTCGGGCGCGGGCCAGAACGCGGGCCTGGCCTTCGTCACGCTCAAGCCCTGGGACGAGCGCCACGGATCCGAGCATTCGGCCCAGAGCCTGGCCGCCCGGGCCTTCGGCGCGCTGAGCAAGGTGCGCGACGCCATCATCTTCCCCACCAGCCCGCCGCCCATCCGCGATCTGGGCCGCGCCAACGGCTTCGCCTTCCGCCTGCAGGACCGCAGCGGCCACACGCGGGCCGAACTGCTGGCCGCGCGCAACCAGCTGCTGGGCGCCACCGCCAAGAACCCGCTGCTGACGGCGGTGCGGCCCGACGGCCTGGAAGACGCCGCCCAGCTGCAGCTCGACATCGACCGTGACCGCGCCCAGGCCCTGGGCGTCAACATCGGCGCCATCAACGCCATGCTGGGCACGTCGCTGGGTTCCAGCTATGTGAACGACTTCCCCAACGCCGGCCGCCTGCAGCGCGTCATCGTGCAGGCCGACGCACCCGCGCGCATGCAGCCCGAGGACCTGGCGCGCCTGAACGTGCTGAACAGCGCCGGCCAGCCAGTGCCGCTGAGCGCCTTCTCCACCAGCAAGTGGATCACCGGCGCCATGCAGACGGTGCGCTACAACGGCTATGCGGCCGTGCGCATCCTGGGCGAGCCGGCCAAGGGCGTGTCCACCGGCGTGGCCATCGCCGAGATGGAGAAGCTCGCGGCCCAGCTGCCCGACGGCTTCGGCTACGAGTGGACCGGCCAGTCGCGCGAGGAGAAGCTCTCGGGCTCCACCGCCTTCATCCTGTTCGGCTTCTCGCTGCTGGCCGTCTTCCTGTGCCTGGCCGCGCTCTACGAGAGCTGGAGCATCCCCCTCGCCGTCGTCCTCGTCGTGCCGCTGGGCGTGCTGGGCGTGGTGCTCGGTGCCACCTTCCGCGGCCTGGAGAACGACGTCTATTTCAAGGTCGGCATGATCACCATCATCGGCCTGTCGGCCAAGAACGCCGTGCTCATCATCGAGTTCGCCAAGGACCTGCAGGCCCATGGCAAGAGCATCTACGAAGCGGTGCGCGAAGCCGCTCACCTGCGCTTCCGCCCCATCGTCATGACCTCGCTGGCCTTCATCCTCGGCGTGCTGCCGCTGGTGCTGGCCAGCGGCGCCGGCTCGGCCAGCCAGCGCGCCATCGGCACCGGCGTCATGGGCGGCATGATCTCCGCCACCATGCTGGCCGTGTTCTTCGTGCCCGTCTTCTTCGTCGTCGTGCGCAAGTTCTTCCCCGGCAGCGAACGGCAACGCAAGCGCGACGCCCACGAGGCGGAAGAAGAATCGGGGAGCCAGGCATGAAGGCTGCGCTCTCGCTGATCACCGTCGCCGCCCTGCTGGCGGCCTGCGCCGGCCCCGAACCCAAGCGGCCGGTCGCGTCAGAAGCCGCCGCCGCCGCCGTGCCGCAGGCCTTCCCGCAGGCCGGCGGTCCCGGCGCGACGGCCGCGGCCGAGCTGCCCTGGGCCCAGGCCTTCAAGGGCGTGCGCCTGCAGAAGCTGATCCCGCTGGCCCTGGCCAACAACCGCGACCTGCGCATCGCCGCGCTGAACATCGAGACGGCCCGCGCCAGCGCCGCGGCCCGCGACGCCGATCTCTGGCCGACGGTCAACGCCGGCATCAGCGGCTCGCGCTCGCCGACGGCCGCGGGCGGCATCAACAGCCTCTACCAGGCCGGCCTGCAGGTCTCGGCCTATGAGCTCGACCTGTTCGGCCGCCTGCGCGGCCTGAGCGCCGCGGCCGCCGCCCAAGTGCTGGCCGCCCAGTCCAACCAGCAGGCCGTGCGCACGGCCCTGGTCGCCGCCGTCGCCAATGCCGAGATCGCGCTGCAGGCCGACGAAGCCCTGCTGAAGATCACCCGCGACACCCTGGCCACGCGCGAGCAGTCGCTGTCGCTGACCCGCCAGCGCTTCGACGGCGGCGTGTCCAACGAGCTGGACCTGCGCTCGGCCGAATCCTCCTGGCAGTCGGCCCGCGCCGTGCTGGCCCAGGCCCAGCGCCAGCGCGCCCTGGACGAGAACGCGCTGGCCCTGTTGATCGGCGGCCCGCTGCCGGCCGACCTGCCCGCGCCAACCGGCGATCTGGCCGACTTCGAGCCCCTTGCGGAACTGCCCGCCGGCCTGCCCAGCGACGTGCTGACGCGCCGGCCCGACATCCGCCAGGCCGAATTCCAGCTGGGTGCGACGGACGCCAACATCGACGCCGCCCGCGCTGCCTTCTGGCCGCGCATCACGCTGACCGGCAGCGTCGGCACGGCCAGCGGCCATCTGTCCGACCTGTTCAAGAACTCGGCCTGGAGCTTCGCGCCCTCGCTGGTTCAGCCCCTGTTCGACGCCGGCCGCAATCGCGCCAACCTGAGCGGCGCGCGCGCCAGCCGCGACATCGCCCTGGCCCAGTACGAGAAGGCCATCCAGACCGCCTTCCGCGAGGTGGCCGATGGCCTGGCCGGCCGCGCCACGCTGGCCGAGCAGCGCGCCGCGCTGGCCGCCCAGGTGGACGCCGAGACCCGCCGCCTGAACGCCGCCGAGCAGCGCTACACGGCGGGCGTCTCCAGCGCCCTGGACCGGCTGGACGCCCAGCGCTCGCTGTTCGCGGCCCAGCAGACCCTGGTGCAGGTGCAAAGCCAACGCGCGCAGAACCTCGTGGCGTTGTACCGGGCGTTGGGCGGCGGAGGCTGAGCATGCGCCGCGTCGCGTTCGCCCTTGGTCTTGCGCTGCTGCTGCCCGCAGCGCAGGCCCAGGAGACGCTGCGCGATCGCATCAAGGCCCGCATCGCTGAACGCCGTGCCGGGCAGGCGCCGACCCAGGGCAGCCTGCAGGAACTGCAGGTGCAGGGCCGCAAGGTGCTGGTCCACCTGCCGGCAGGTTATGACGCCACCCGGCCCGCGCCGCTGGTGCTGGCCTTCCATGGCGGCGGTGGCTGGGCCGAGTTCATGGCCGACGACGAGAAATACGGCCTGCAGAAGAAGGCCGACGCGGCCGGCTTCGTCGTCGCCTTCCCCAACGGCTACAGCAAGATGCCCGGCGGCAAATTCGCCACCTGGAATGCCGGCGGCTGCTGCGGCGATGCACGGGACAGGACCGTGGACGACGTGGCCTTTGTCCGAGCCGCCGTCACGGCGATCAAGGGCCGCTACAGCATCGACGCCTCACGCGTCTTCGCCACCGGCATGTCCAACGGCGGCATGATGAGCCACCGCCTGGCCTGCGAGGCCGCCGACGTCTTCCGCGCCGTGGCCTCGGTCGCCGGCACCGATGCGACGGCCAACTGCACGCCGAGCCGGCCCATCGCTGTGCTGCACATCCATGCCAAGGACGACGACCACGTCCTCTTCAACGGCGGCGCCGGCCCCGGCGCCTTCCGCGACGAGAGCAAGGTCATGAACTTCGTCTCCGTGCCCGAGACCATTTCGCGTTGGGTGCAGCGCGACCATTGCACCGCGTCGCCTCAACGCACGCTGGAGAAGGCGGGCGCCTATTGCGAAAGCTACAGCGGCTGCGCCGGCGGCACGCAGGTGCAGCTCTGCGTCACCGAGACCGGCGGCCATTCCTGGCCCGGCGCGGCCAGCGTGCGCCGGGGCAAGGAAGCCGCCTCGCAAGCCCTGGATGCCAACGATGTGATCTGGCGCTTCTTCGAGCAGGCCTCCCGATAGCTCCGCTGGAATCGCTTCCAATTTCCTGCCCCATACTGTGTCGCCATGCGTTTCCTGACCGCCTCTCTCCTGCTCGCCACCCACCTCGCAGCCAGCGCCGGTGGCCCGCCGCCCATCTATGACGAAGGCGTGGACGCCAAGGCCGCCATCAAGGCGACGCTGGCTGAGGCCGCCCAGGCCAAGGTCCCCGTCCTGGTCGTCTTCGGCGCCAACTGGTGCGGTGACTGCCGCATGCTGGACAACACGTTCAAGCACGGCCCGAGCGCCCCGTTGATCGCGCAGCACTTCAAGGTCGTCAAGGTCGACGTCGGCCGCTTCGACCGCAATGTCGACATCGCCGAGGGCTACCGCGTGCCGCTGAAGAAGGGCATTCCCGCCGTCGCCGTGCTGTCGCCCCAGGGCAAGCTGCTCTATGCCACCGAAGGCGGCGAGCTGGCCGACGCGCGCAAGATGGGCGACCAGGGCGTCTACGACTTCTTCACCCGCATCGCCGCGAACGCCAAGTGAGCCCTGTCGTCGGTGCGTCGCGCGCCCTGCGTGCGCAGTTCTTCGTGCTGGGCGTCATGTTCGCGACCTGGGGCGTCCACGTGCCCACGGTCAAGGGCCACTACGGCCTGGGTGAACAGGCCCTGGCCATCGCCATGCTGGCGGGTGGCGTCGGCGCGCTGATGGCCCTGGCCCAGGCCGGCCGCGTCGTCGGCCGCTGGGGGCCGCGCGCCGTCTCCGCCGTCATGGGCGTGGCCTGCTGCGCCTCCATCGCCTGCCTGCTGGCGGGCTCGGCCTATGCCGCCCTGCTGGCCGTCATGCTGATGTTCGGCATCACCGGCAGCCTGGTCGACGTGGCCATCAACACCGAGGCCACCGAGATCGAGCGCCAGGCCGCCAGGCCGCTGATGAGCGGCTTCCACGGCATGTTCAGCCTCGGTGGCATGGCCGGCGCGGGCCTGGGCAGTGTCGCGCCCGCCCTCGGCCTCTCACCCCAGGCGCATTTGTTGGTCGCGACCGGTATTGGCGCGGTCGTCGTGCTGGTGGGCAGCCGCGCCATGCTGCCCGTGCCCGAGAAGGCCGTCGAGGAAAAACATCCCTTGAGCCTGCCGCGCGGTCCGCTGCTGCTGCTGGGCGTGCTGGCCTCCATGGGCCTGATCGCCGAAGGCGCGATGTACGACTGGAGCGTGCTCTTCATGAAGCAGGAACGCGCCAGCGAGGCCAGCACCGCGGCCCTGGCCTATGCCAGCTTCAGCGGCGCCATGGCCATCGGCCGCTTCGGCGGCGACTGGGTGCGCGCCCGCGTGAAGCCGGCGCGGCTGATGCGGGCCAGCGGCGTTCTGGCCGCGGCCGGCATGACGCTGTCCCTGGCCGTGCCCTCGGCCTGGGTGGCCCTGCTGGGCTTTGCCCTCGTGGGCCTGGGCCTGTCCAATGTCGTGCCGGTGCTGTTCAGCGCGGCCTCGCAGGTGCCTGGCGTGTCCTCGGCCCATGGCATTGCCGCCGTGTCGGGCGTGGGCTATCTGGGCATGATGGCCGGCCCGCCGCTGATCGGCCTCGTCGCCGAGCACTCCTCGCTGGCCACCGGCCTGGTGGTGGTGGTCGTGTTCGCTGTCTTCATGGCTTTGTCGGCCAAGCGGGCGATGCGCCAAGCCTAGGCCTGGGATGATGCAGCGATGCACATGGCCGAGCACTGGGTTCATCATCC
>CBHWBD010000112.1:0-16096 GCA_966111775.1 uncultured Comamonadaceae bacterium
CGTGCCGGCCAGCCAGCCCTACGACCTGCTGCTGGTCGACTGGGTGCTGCCCGACATGGAGGGCAGCGAGCTGCTCGCCAGCCTGCACGACAGCGGCCCGCCGCGCGCCCGCCGCATCGTGCTGCTGAGCGCCTTCGACACGCCGGTGCTGCGCGAACGCGCGCTGCGCCTGGGTGCCGAGGCCCTGTGCGCCAAGCCCCTGCTGCCCCATATGCTGCGCCGCCTGCTGGACCTGGACCGCCCCCTGCCCGTCGACCTGCCGCTGCCCGACGTGGTGGACACGACCACGCCCGGCGTCGACCCGAACACCTTGATCAGCGAGCTCGACACCCTGCTCGGCGAGGCCGACAGCAATGCGCTGACACTGTACGAACAGCACGAATCCGCCTTCATCGACGCCCTGCCCGCCCCCCAGGCCAAGGCCCTGGCCGGCGCCATGCAGCGCTTCGATTTCGACGAGGCCCAGGCCGCGCTGCGCGGCGACAGCAAGGACGCGAGCAAGCCATGACGATGATGCCGCCAGAGATCGCCGCCACACCGCAGGCCCAGCCGATGACACAGGCCACCGTCCTCGTCGTCGACGACACGCCGGCCAACCTGACGCTGCTGGCACAGGTGCTCAAGCCCGACTACCGCGTGCAGCTGGCCGTCAGCGGCGCCAAGGCGCTGGAGATCTGCCGCCGCCAGCCGCCCGACCTCATCGTGCTCGACGTCATGATGCCGGAGCTCGATGGCTACGAGGTCTGCCGCCAGCTCAAGGCCGACCCGGTGACGCGCCGCGTGCCCGTCATCTTCCTGACCGCCCTGACGCGCCCCGAGGACGAGAGCGCGGGCTTCCAGGCCGGCGGCGCCGACTTCATCCACAAGCCCTTCAACCCGGCCACCGTGCTGGCCCGCGTGCGCACCCATCTGCAGCTCAAGCTGGCGGAGGACCATCTGCTGAGGCACAACGCTCAGCTGAGCGGCGAGCTGGAAGCGCGCCGCGTCGAGGTCGAGCGGCTGCGCGACACCACCCTTTTCGTCATGGTGGGCCTGGCCGAGTTCCGCGACGCCGACACCGGCAACCACATCCAGCGCACCCAGGAATACGTTCGCACGCTGGCGCAGTGGATCGCCGCCCAGCCCGACGGCCCCGCGGACCTGACGGCCGAAGCCATCGACGAGCTCGCCAAGGCCGCGCCCCTGCACGACATCGGCAAGGTCGCCATCCCCGACGGCATCCTGCTCAAGCCCGGCAAGCTGTCGGCCGACGAATGGCAGGTCATGAAGACCCATGCCGAGCATGGCGCCGACCTGCTGCAGCGCGCCATCGACAAGCTGGGCGAAGACGCCGGCCCGATGCTGACCTTCGGCAAGCAGATCGCCCGCCACCATCACGAGAAGTGGGACGGCAGCGGCTACCCCGACGGCCTGGCCGGCGAGGCCATCCCGCTGTCGGCCCGGCTGATGGCGGTGGCCGACGTCTACGACGCGCTGATCAGCGTGCGCCCCTACAAGCAGGCCATGAGCCACGACGAGGCCCTGGCCTTCATCCGCGGCGGCAGCGGCAGCCATTTCGATCCACGGGTGGTGGACGCGCTGAACGCCTGCCTGGACGAGGTGCGCGCCATCGCCTCCATGTGGGCGGATTGAGGCGGCCGCGATAATCGCGGCCCCATGCAGTCCGGCCCCATCCTCAACATCTCCTGCTACCTCTTCGTCTCGCTGACCGATACGGCGGCGCTGCGCGACCGTCTCGAAGCCCGGGCGCAAGCCCTGGACCTCAAGGGCACCGTGCTGATCGCGGAGGAAGGCATCAACCTCTTCCTGGCCGGCCCGGCGGACGCCGTGAACAGCTGGGTCGACGAGCTCCGCAACGACGCCCGCTTTGCCTCGCTGAAGCCCAAGGAGAGCTGGAGCGAGGTGCAGCCTTTTCAGCGGCTCAAGGTCAAGGTCAAGCCCGAGATCATCCGCATGAACCGGCCCGCCGTGCGCCCCGACCTGGCCCCGCGCGCACCCGCGCTGGCCCCGGCGACGCTGCTGCGCTGGCTTGACCAGGGTCATGACGACGACGGCCGAGAGGTCGTCATGCTGGACACGCGCAACGGCTTCGAGGTGGACGAGGGTGCGTTCGACGGCGCCATCGACTGGCGGCTGCACAAGTTCAGTGACTTTCCCGAGGCCCTGGCCGCTCATCGCGACGAACTCGTCGGCAAGACCGTCGTCAGCTACTGCACCGGCGGCATCCGCTGCGAGAAGGCGGCCATGGTGCTGGAGGAGCAAGGCCTGAACGCCTGGCAGCTGGACGGCGGCATCCTGAAATACTTCGAGGACACCGGCGGCAAGCACTATCACGGCAACTGCTTCGTCTTCGACGACCGCCGAGGCGTCAACGCGGACCTCTCCCCAACATGAGCAGTCGATTCGGTGAATTCGCGCTGAAGGCCTTCGGCATCCTGCTGATGCTGGCCGCCCTGGGCTTTGCCGTCAGCAAGGCGCCCGACCGATCCCTGGAAAGCCTGGTGCCGCGCTGGGCACCGCCACCCTCGGACTTCATCGACGTCGACGGCCTGCTCGTGCACTACCGCGACCAGGGCCCCAGCAGCGACCCGCTGCCCATCGTGCTGATCCACGGCACCAGCGCCAGCCTGCACACCTGGGAAGGCTGGGCAAACGGCCTCAGCGCCACCCGGCGCGTCATCAGCTTCGATCTGCCCGGTTTCGGCCTCACCGGGCCCAATGCCGACAACGACTACAGCGACCCGCGCTATGTCGCCTTCGTGCGCCAGTTCCTCTCCCGCCTGGGCGTGGGCCGCGCCATCGTCGCCGGCAACTCCCTGGGCGGCGAGATCGCCTGGCAGCTGGCCCTGGCCGATCCGGCCCGGGTGGCCGGCCTCGTCCTCGTCGACGCCGCGGGCTTCGCCTTCGAGCCCGAGTCCCTGCCGCTGGGTTTTCGCATCGCCCGCATCCCGGTGCTGCGCGAGCCGATGCGCTGGGTGCTGCCGCGCCGCGCCATCGAGGACAGCGTGCTCGACGTCTATGGCGACAAGAGCCGCGTCACCGCCGCTCTGGTGGACCGCTATTACGAACTGGCGTTGCGCGAAGGCAACCGTGTCGCCTTGATGAGGCGCATGGACCAGCTCGCCCCGGGGCCCTTCGAGCGCCTGCCCGAGATCAAGGTGCCCACCCTCATCCTCTGGGGCGAACATGACCGGCTCATCCCGCTGCGCTGGGGCCGCGAGTTCGAAAAAGGCATACCGGGCAGCCGTCTGGTGGTTTTCCCGGGCCTAGGCCATGTGCCTCAGGAGGAAGACCCGGCTGCTACCCTTGCGGCCTTGCGCGACTGGCTGGCGCTGGTCCCCTCGTCCAAGGAGTACCTTGGCCGGTCCCCCGAGGGGACGGCGATGCTTGCCGGGTCGACCGGCAAGCACATCGCCCCAGGCGGGCCGGCTAGGGAGAGGCCCGGCGCTCGGCCCGCAAGTCGCTGAATACACGGAAGGTTTGACATGAAAAAACGCTCTCTCATGGCTCTGGCCCTGCTGGCTGCGGCATCGCTGGCCCAGGCCCAGGCTCCCGAGTGGAAGAAGCTGCGCATCGGCGTCGAAGGCGCCTACCCGCCCTTCTCCGAGATCGGCCCCGACGGCAAGCTCAAAGGCTTCGAGATCGAGCTGGTGCAGGCCTATTGCGCCGAAATGAAGGCCCAGTGCACCCTGGTGCAGCAGGACTTCGACGGCCTCATCCCGGCCCTGCAGTCGCGCAAGGTGGACGCCATCTTCGCCAGCGTCTCCATCACCGAGGAGCGCCAGAAGGTCATCGCCTTTTCCAAGCCCTACTACAACACCCCGGCCCGCCTCATCGCCAAGGCCGGCGTCAAGCTCGACCCGACGGCCACGGGCCTGAAGGGCAAGAAGATCGGCGTGCAGCGCGGCACGACCCATGAAACCTATGCCGCGGCCAACTTCAAGCAGAGCGAGATCGTGCGCTACAGCAGTCAGGACCAGGTCTTCCTGGACCTGAAGAGCGGCCGCATCGACGCCACGCTGATGGATTCGCCGGCCGGCGACTTCGGCTTCCTGAAGAAGCCCGAAGGCAAGGGCTTCGCCTTCTCGGGCCCGGCCATCATGGACGACAAGGTCTTCGGCGTCGGCACCGGCGTGGGCATGCGCAAGGCCGACGAGGCGACGCTGGGCAAGAAGTTCAACGCCGCCATCGACGCCGTGCAGGCCAACGGCACGTTCAAGAAGCTGGCCGACAAATACTTCGACTACGACATCGCGCCCCGCACCAAGCAGCCCTGATGCGACGCCGCTCCGCCCTGGCCGCCTCCCTGGCCCTCGCCGGCGCGGCGTGGGCCCAGCCGCTGCAGCGCCTGCGCGTCGGTTTCGCGGTGGGCTACGCGCCCTTCAGCGAGATCGGCACCGACGGCCAGCTCAAAGGCTTCGAGATCGACATTGCCCAGGCCCTGTGCGCCCGGCTGGGCGTGCAGTGCACGCCCGTCATCCTGGAGTTCGACGGCCTGATTCCGGCGCTGCAGTCGCGCAAGATCGACGCCATCATGGCCTCGATGTCCATCACGCCGGAGCGCCAGCAGGTCATCGCCTTCTCGACGCCCTACTACTACTCGCCGGCCCGCCTGGTCATGCGGGGCGACAAGGACCTCGACGTCAGCGCGGCGGGCATGAAGGGCAAGCGCATCGGCGTGGAACGCGGCACCATCCACGAGCGCTTCCTGGCCGAGCAGTTCCAGGGCATTCAGCTGGTGCGCTATGCCACCCAGGACCAGGTCTTCCTGGACCTGAAATCGGGGCGCCTGGACGCGACCCTGGTGGATGCCGTCATCGCCCAGTTCGGTTTCCTCAACCATGCCGACGGCCGCGGCTTCGGCTTCGTCGGACCCGACTTCGGCAAGGACCAGCGCTACTACGGCAAGGGCATAGGCGTGGGGCTGCGCAAGAGCGAAGCGGCGACCCTGGGCCAGCGCGTGGACGAGGCCCTGGTCGCCCTGCGCGGCAATGGCAGCCTGAAAACCCTCAACGACCGCTACTTCAGCTTCGACCTCGTGAACCCGCAGCGCTGAGCGCCGCCCTCCTCTTCCCATGTTGCTGCACGGATTCCTCCCCAGCCTGATCGAAGGCTCCGCCGTCACCTTGGCGGTGGCCCTGTCCTCGCTGCTCATCGCCGCCTTGCTGGGCCTCGTCGGCGCCCTGGCCAAGCTGTCGCGCTCGCGGGTCGCACGCGGCATCGCCGGCACCTACACGACGCTGATCCGCGGCGTGCCCGACCTGGTGCTGATGCTGCTCGTCTTCTACGGCGGCCAGCTCGGCATCAATGCCCTCGCGCCCATGCTGGGCCACGAGGACTACATCGACATCGACCCCTTCATCGCCGGCGTGATGACCATCGGCTTCATCTTCGGCGCCTACCTGACCGAGGCCTTCCGCGGCGCCTTCCTGGCCGTGCCGCCCGGCCAGCGCGAAGCGGGCCTGGCCTATGGCATGAGCCCGCGCCTGGTGCTGTGGCGCATCACCCTGCCGCAGATGCTGCGCCACGCCCTGCCCGGCATCTCCAACAACTGGCTGGTGCTGATCAAGAGCACCGCCATCGTCTCCATCATCGGCCTGTCCGACCTGATGACGCGCGGCAAGCAGGCCGCCGGCACGACGCGCGAGCCCTTCACCTTCTACCTGGCCGTGGCCGTCATCTACCTCGTCTTCACCAGCGTGTCCGAGCTCCTCTTCGCCTGGGCGCAACGCCGCCTGGCCATTGGCACGAAGCGAGGCCAGCTATGAACTTCGACGCCGTCGCCGAGAACTTCCCCCTCTATCTGCACGGGCTCGTCACCTCGCTGCAGCTGTTGCTGCTGTCGCTGGCCGGCGGCCTGGTGCTGGCCGTGCCGCTGGCCGTCGTGCGCACGGTGTTCCTGGGCTGGCCGTCGCGGCTGGTCTGGCTCTACACCTATGTCTTTCGCGGCACGCCGATGCTGGTGCAGCTCTTCCTCATCTACTACGGCGCCGCCCAGTTCGAGATCGTGCGCGACAGCTGGGCCTGGCCCTGGCTGTCCTCGGCCACCTTCTGCGCCTGGCTGACCTTCACGCTGAACACGGCCGCCTACACGACCGAGATCATTGCAGGCAGCATCCGCGCCCTGCCCGCCGGCGAGATCGAGGCCGCCAAGGCGCTCGGCATGGACCGCGGCCTGATGCTGCGCCGCATCGTGCTGCCCGCCGCGCTGCGCCGTGCCCTGCCCGCCTATGGCAACGAGGCCATCTTCATGCTGCACGGCACCTCGCTGGCCAGCACCGTGACCTTGCTGGACGTGACCGGTGCGGCCCAGCAGGTCTACGCCAAGTACTACCTGCCCTTCGAGGCTTTCATCACCGCCGGCGCCTTCTACTTCATGATGACGCTCAGCCTGGTCGGCCTGTTCCGCTGGGCAGAAAACCGCTGGCTCAAGCCGATGATGTCCCGCTGACCATGCAAATCCATCGTCACCCCCTGCTCTCCCCCGCCCCGGGCACCCAGCGCGAGCTGATCTCCTTGCACTACGGCCGCCCCGGCGGCCAGAAGGCCTATATCCAGGCCTCGCTGCATGGCGACGAGCTGCCCGGCATGCTGGTGGCCCACCATCTGCGCCAGCAGCTCGACGCGCTGGAAGCCGCGGGCCAGATCACGGGCGAGATCGTCCTCGTGCCGGTCGCCAACCCCATCGGCCTGAGCCAGTTCCTGCTGCACGCCCACCTGGGCCGCTTCGAGCTGACGACGGGCGAGAACTTCAACCGCCACTACCCGGACCAGATCGACGCCGTGGCCGCCGCTGTCGAGCCCCAGCTCGGCAATGACGCCAAAGCCAACGTCAGCGTCCTGCGCCGCGCGCTCAAGGCGGCCGTCGAGGCGGCACCGGTCGACACCGAGCTGCAGGCCCAGCGCCGCACGCTGATGGCCCTGTCTTGTGACGCCGACATCGTGCTGGACCTGCACTGCGACGCCCAGGCCCTGATGCATCTCTACACCGAGACGCCCTGCTGGCCCGATTGCGAAGCGCTGGCGCGTTTCCTGCGCTCGCGTCTGACGCTGCTGGCCCAGGACTCGGGCGACAACCCCTTCGACGAGGCCTGCTCCCAGGTGTGGTGGAAGTGGGACAAGCATTTCGGCGGCCGCTTCCCCATCCCGCAGGCCTGCCTGTCGGTCACCGTCGAGCTGCGCGGCGCCGCCGATGTGACCCACGAACTGGCCTCGGCCGACGCCAGGCACATCATCGACTTCCTGCGCTGGCGCGGCCTCATCCAGGGCGACAAGCCGGCCCTGCCCGACGCGGTCGGCGACGCCCGCCCGCTGGCCGGCAGCATGCCCATCAAGTCGCCCGTGGCCGGCGTGCTGACCTTCGTCAGGGAGGTCGGCGCCGAGGTCCAGGCCGGTGACGTGCTGGCCCATGTCATCGATCCCTTCACGGCCCAGGTCACCGAGCTGAAGAGCCCCGTCGACGGCCTGTTCTTCGCCCGCGACTTCCTGCGTTTCGCGAACGCGGGCATGCGTGTGGCCAAGGTCGCCGGCAAGGAAGCCCTGCGCACCGGCAAGCTATTGGGTGCATGACAAGAACAACATGAGCGATATCCAACTCCAGGCCACCAACATCCACAAGCGCTTCGGCGAGCGCGAGGTGCTCAAGGGCATCTCCTTCAGCGCCCGCCGCGGCGACGTCGTCACGCTGATCGGCTCCTCGGGCTCGGGCAAGAGCACCTTCCTGCGCTGCCTCAACCTGCTGGAACAGCCCCACGAGGGCGAGATGAGCCTGGGCGGCGAGCAGCTCAAGCTGGTGCGCGACCGCGATGGCAGCCTGAAGGCCGCCGATGCCGCCCAGCTGCAGCGCTGGCGCGCCCGCCTGGCCATGGTGTTCCAGAACTTCAACCTCTGGGCCCATATGACGGTGCTGGAGAACGTCATCGAGGCGCCCGTGCATGTGCTGGGCAAGCCCAAGGCCGAGGCCATAGCCCGCGCCCAGGCCCTGCTGGCGCGCGTCGGCGTGTCTCACCGCGCCCATGTCTACCCCGCCCAGCTGTCGGGCGGCGAGCAGCAGCGCGTGGCCATCGCCCGGGCCCTGGCCGTCGACCCCGAGGTCATGCTCTTCGACGAACCCACGTCGGCCCTGGACCCCGAACTGGTCGGCGAAGTCCTCAAGGTCATGCGCGACCTGGCTTCCGAGGGCCGCACCATGATCGTCGTGACCCACGAGATGGGCTTTGCGCGCGAGGTCTCCAACCACTGCCTCTTCCTGCACCAGGGGCGCGTGGAGGAAGAAGGCAACCCCAAAGAAATGCTGATCCGGCCGCAGTGCGAGCGGCTGCAGCAGTTCCTCAGCGGGGGTCTGAAATAGCGTGACCCTGCGCAGCCTGCTGTGGCGGGCGCTGGCCCTGCTGAGCCTGGCCTTGGGGTTTCTCGGCATCGTGCTGCCGGTGCTGCCCACCGTTCCTTTTCTGCTGCTGGCCGCGTGGGCCGCCGGCAGGGGCTGGCCGGCACTGGACAGCTGGCTGCTCAATCACGCCCATTTCGGCCCGCACATCCGCCGCTGGCGGGAGCGGGGCGCCGTGCCACGCCGGGCCAAGTGGCTGGCCAGCGCCATGATGGCCGCCAGCACTCTCATGCTGGCGCTGTCGCCCCTGCATCTGGCCGCCAAGATCGGCGCGCCGGCGGCGATGCTGGTCGTGGCGATCTGGCTCTGGCGCCGGCCCGAGCACTAGGGACTTTCAGCGCAGCTCGGCCCAGGTCTTCAGCACCTGGGTTTCATAGACCCCATCGCCATCGGCATCCACTTCCAGGCGCGCCTGGCTCGCGCTGACCGGCGTGATGCGCAGCGTCGAGTTGCCGCGTCCCTTGACCATCAGCTGGCCGTTGCTGGGATTGGCATCGCTGCCCGCGGCCTCCAGCGGCAGGCGCGTCGTGATCAGCACCTGCTGGTCGCCAAAGCGGCTGCTGGCCAGGCCGCCGCTGTAGCTGAGGCTGCTCTTCTCGCCGCCGTTCGACTGGGGTTCGATGCGCAGGCTCAGCTTGACGTCGGTCAAGGTCGTCGAGAACGGCTGGCCGTCCAGCGTGCCGCTGAGCGCAAGCCGGGGTGTCGCCAGCGTCACCTCGCTCACGCCGGCCGGACTCTGGGTCAAGGACAACTCGAGGCTGCCGTCGCCCTGCACGGTGTTGTTGCCGCGGGTGGTGCTGAAGGCCGTCAGCGTCATGCCGAGCGTTGCGCTGAAGCTGTTGCCGTAGAAGACGCCCGTCAGCGCCTTCATGCTCAGGCCGATGCGGCCCTGCAGCAGGGTGTCGTCTTCCTTGCAGGCCCGGGCCTCCATGTCGACGGCATCGCCGACGTCGACATTGCCATTGCCGTTGGCATCGCTGATGCTCAACACGAGCGAGCCGCCCTGGCTGCAGCTGAACGTCTGGCGCAGGTCCAGCGGTGCCGACCGCGCCGCCTGTCCACGCGCTTCGAGCACGGTGCGGCGGGCGACGTCGGCCACATGGCCCAGCAGGCGCGCACCGCCGCCCTGGCCGCCGGTCAGCGTGCCGCCGGTCTCTCCGAGGTAGAAGGCGCTGGACACGGCAGCCCGGCCGACTTCCTGGTAGTTGTTTGCACTGACGCCCAGCAGGGCCGAATCGGGGGGCGCCGGCAGGCTGGGGACGCCGGAAGCGCCGCCCCCACCACCACAGGCGGCGAGGCCGAGCGAAGCTGCCAGCACGACGGCCGGCAGGCGAATGCGTTGCTTGATCATCTGATGTTCTCCCTGGATAACGGCGCGACCGCACGCATGCCGGCCGCGCGCCAGGGTTGTACATCAGGCAGGCAGCAGACCTCTATCCTTCAACATGGGTTCCACCACCGGGTCGCGCCCCCGGAAGGCCCTGAAGGCCTCGCCCGGCTCGCGGCTGTTGCCTGCCGAGTAGATGCATTCGCGCAGTCGTGCAGCCACGGCCGCGTCGAAGACATTGCCCGCCTCGACGAAGGCATCGAAGGCATCGCAGTCCAGCACCTCGGCCCACAGGTAGACGTAATAGCCCGCCGCATAGCCCGCGCTGCTGAACAGATGCTGGAAATGGGTCAGCCGATGGTTGAGCCCGACCTCGCCCGGCAGCTGCCACTTCGCCAGCGTGTCGCGCTCGAAGGCGACCACATCGGCCGGTGCGCCCGGCAGCGCATGGGCGGCCATGTCGACAAGTGCGCTGGCCGTGTAGCGCAGCGTCTCGTAGCCCTGGCCGAACTGGCGCGCCGCCTGCAGCTTGGCCAGCAGCACATCCGGCAGAGGCTCGTCGGTCTGCCAGTGGCGGGCGAAGGTCTTCAACACCTGGGGCTCGGCCATCCAGTGCTCGTAGAGCTGCGAAGGCAGTTCGACGAAATCGCGCAGCACCTGGGTGCCGGCCAGGCGCTCGTGCTCGACGCTGCTCAGCAGGCCATGCAGGCCGTGGCCGAACTCGTGGAAGAGGGTGCGCACATCGTCGAAGCTCAGCAGCGTTGGCTCGCCGGCGGCGCCGCGGGCGAAGTTGTTGTTGTTCAGGATGACGGGCGTTGCGCCGAGGGCCCGGCTCTGGTTGCGCATCGCATTCATCCAGGCGCCGCTGCGCTTGGTCGGACGGGCGAAGTTGTCCTGCAGGAAGAGGCCGCGCAGCGAGCCGTCGGCGTCGGAGACCTCGTAGGCGCGCACGTCGGCGTGATAGCCGGCGAGGTCGGGCCGCGCCTTGAACTGCAGGCCGAACAGGCGGCTGGCGCAGTCGAACATGGCGGCCACCATGCGGTCCAGCGAGAAATAGGGCTTGACCTCGGCCTCATCGAGCTCGAAGCGGGCCCGCTTGGCCTGCTCGGCGTAGAAGCGCCAGTCCCAGGCCTCGAGGGCGTGCGTGGCACCAGCGGCCGTCATCGCGCCCTTCACGGCCTCGCGCTCGCGGGCCTGGGCAGCCAGGGCCGGGTGCCAGACGCGCTCCAGCAGGCCCATGACGGCGGCCTGGTTGCGCGCCATGGTGTCCTCCAGCGCGTAGTCGGCGTAGCAGCTGTGGCCATGCAGGCGGGCCTGCTCGGCGCGCAGCTCGAGGATCTCGCGGCAGATCTCGCGGTTGTCGCAAGCGTCGTCGTGTTGGCCCGTGTCGTCGCCCCGGCCCACCCAGGCGCGCCAGGCCTGCTCGCGCAGGTCGCGCCGGGCGCTGAAGCTCAGGAAGGGCACGATCAGCGAGCGCGACAGCGTGATGACGTGGATGCCCTCCTCCAGGCCGCGATCGAGGGCCGCCTGACGGGCCGCCGCGCGCACGAAGCCGGGCAGGCCGGCGAGTTCGGCCTCGGTCGTCAGCCGCAGCTGGTAGCTGCTCTCGGCGCCCAGCACGTTCTGCGCGAAGCGCGTGTTGAGCTCGGCCAGGCGGGCCATCACGGCGGCGTAGCGCTCGCGCGCCTCGGGCGCCAGGCGGGCGCCGGCGCGCAGGAAGTCCAGATGCACGCGCTCGAGCAGGCGGCGCTGCTCGGACGTGAGGCCGAGTTGCTCGCGCTGTTCGAACAGCGCCTCGACACGAGCGAACAGGCCCTGGTGCATGTAGACGGCGCTGCCGTGGTCCGCCAGCGGCGCGGCCATGGCGCGCTGCACGGCCTGCAACTCGGGCGACGTGGCCGATGCCGCCAAGGTATAGAAGAGATGCTCCAGCCTCGTCAACCGGCGGCCACTGGCATCGAAGGCGGCCAGGGTGTTGGCAAAGCTCGGCGACTCGGCCTGGGCGGCGATGGCGTCGATCTCGGCGCGATGCTCGGCCAGCGCGATGTCGAAAGCGGGCTGGAAATGCGCCGGGGCGATGTCGGCGAAGGGAGGCAGGCCGTGTGGGCTGGCCCAGTCCTGCAGCAGCGGGTTGGTGCTCATGCGGGTTGTCCTGGCAAAAAACAAAAAGGGCCGCTTCCTGCCGGAGGCGGCCCGTCGTCGGGTTCAGCGCGTGCCGCGGATCACTTGGCGGCGGCAGCCTTTTCCTTGCGGATGGCCTTTTCGTCGTTCTCGTCGTAGGCCTTGTTCTGGCACTCGGCCTTCCACTTGTCGTTGGCGTCGAAGTGCTTCTCGGTGCGGTCCTCGATGGCCTTGAACTGCGCGTCAAGCGCATCGACCTTGTCGGAGAAGGCCTTGCGCTTGGCGCCCTGCTCGGTGTCGGCGGCCTTCAGGGCCTCGACCATGGGGCCGAAGGCGGTGGCGCGGGCCTGGTAGGCCTCGTTGCGCGCCTTGAGCTCGGCCTTCTCGAGCTTGGGGGCTTCGGCGGTCAGCGTCTCGTGGGCCTTGAGGATGCCCTCGCGCTCGGCCTTGACCTCGGTGACCTGCTTGGCCAGCGCGGCTTCGCCGGCTTCGATGGACGCCTTTTCAGCCTTGAGCTGCTCGGCATTGGCCTTGTAGGCGGCCTGGTCGGCCTTGATGGCTTCGGCTTCCTTGCTGTTGGCTTCCTGCGTGTCCATGCAGGCGCGCAGCTCGTCGCGCGTCATCAGCTTGGCCTTGGGCTTCTCGACAACCGGGTTGCTGACCTTGTTGTTCTTCGGGTCGATCTTGGCCTTGGTGTTGTTGGTGATCTGTGCCTGGGCGGAGACGGCGACGACCAGGGCCAGCGAAAGAAGAATGCGTTTCATGAAGAGGGCGCAACCGGGTTGCGAAGGTTCCAAACGGGAACCGGAATCATGCCATGAGGCTTCGCCGCGATAATCAGGGGCTGCTCTTGGTTACCACCTGCCCATGGCGCTCAAAGCCACCATCTACAAAGCCCAGCTCCAGATCGCCGACATGGACCGCCACGTCTACGGCGACCACAACCTCACGCTGGCCTGCCACCCGAGCGAAACCGAGGAAAGGCTGATGATCCGCGTGCTGGCCTTCGCGCTGAACGTGCCGGCCGACGACCTCAACGGCCGGCTCGAGTTCACCAAGGGCCTGTCCGACGTCGACGAGCCCGACCTCTGGCAGCTCGATCTCACCGGCGAGGTGCAGCACTGGGTCGACCTCGGCCAGCCCGACGACCGCCGCCTGATGAAGGCCCACGGCCGCGCGCGGCGCGTCAGCGTCTACAGCTTCGCGTCCAGCACGCCGGTGTGGTGGGCGGGCCTCGAGAACAAGCTCACCCGCGCGCCCCGCGTGGCGGTGTGGCAGATCCCGGCCGAGCAATCGCAGGCCCTCGCCGCCCTGGCTGAGCGCAGCATGCAGCTGCAGATCAGCATCCAGGACGGCAGCGTCTATGTGTCGACCGCCAATGCCTCGGTCGAGATCCATCCCGTCGCCTTGAAGGCCGCCGCGGAATGACACCCGTCCACGAGCCAGACAACCAGCGCTTCACGCTGCCGACCACGCCAACCAGCGTGCTCGACTACGCCTTGAGCCCCGGCCAGGTCGCCTTCACCCACACCGGCGTGCCCGAGGCCTACCGCGGCCAGGGCCTCGCGGCCCGGCTCGTCGAGGCCGGCCTGCAATGGGCCCGGTCCGAACACCTGCAGGTCGTGCCGGCCTGCAGCTACGTCCAGCTTTACCTCCAGCGCCACCCCGAGTGGCAACACCTTATCGCTTGAAGGCCTGAAGAGACCACCATGTCCACGATCCTCCAATCCGTTCCCGTCGGCCAGAAGGTCGGCATCGCCTTCTCCGGCGGCCTCGACACCTCCGCCGCCCTGCACTGGATGAAGCTCAAGGGCGCCCTGCCCTATGCCTACACGGCCAACCTGGGCCAGCCCGACGAGCCGGACTACGACGAGATTCCGCGCAAGGCCATGCTGTACGGCGCCGAAAAGGCCGTGCTGGTGGACTGCCGCGCCCAGCTCGTCGCCGAAGGCATTGCCGCCCTGCAGGCCGGTGCCTTCCACATCAGCACCGCCGGCGTCACCTACTTCAACACCACGCCCATCGGCCGCGCCGTGACCGGCACCATGCTGGTGGCCGCCATGCAGGCCGACGGCGTCAACATCTGGGGCGACGGCTCGACCTTCAAGGGCAACGATATCGAGCGCTTCTACCGCTACGGCCTGCTGACCAACCCGGCGCTGAAGATCTACAAGCCCTGGCTGGACCAGACCTTCATCGACGAGCTGGGTGGGCGCGCCGAGATGTCGGCCTTCATGACCGAGAAGGGCTTCGCCTACAAGATGAGCGCGGAGAAGGCCTATTCGACCGACTCCAACATGCTCGGCGCCACCCACGAGGCCAAGGACCTGGAGCACCTCAACAGCGGCATCCGCATCGTCAACCCCATCATGGGCGTGGCCTTCTGGCGCGAGGACGTGGCCATCAAGGCCGAAGAGGTGTCGGTGCGCTTCGAGGAAGGCGTGCCTGTCGCGCTGAACGGCATCGAATACCGCGATCCCGTCGCCCTGCTGGCCGAGGCCAACAAGATCGGCGGCCGCCACGGCCTGGGCATGAGCGACCAGATCGAGAACCGCATCATCGAAGCCAAGAGCCGCGGCATCTACGAGGCCCCGGGCCTGGCCCTGCTGCACATCGCCTACGAACGCCTGGTCACCGGCATCCACAACGAGGACACCATCGAGCAGTACCGCGACAACGGCCGCAAGCTGGGTCGCCTGCTCTACCAGGGCCGCTGGTTCGATCCCCAGGCCATCATGCTGCGCGAGGCCGCCCAGCGCTGGATCGCCCGCGCCGTCACCGGCGAGGTGGCCGTCGAACTGCGCCGCGGCAACGACTATTCGCTGCTGGACACCAAGAGCCCCAACCTGACCTATGCCCCGGAACGCCTGAGCATGGAGAAGGTCGAGGATGCGCCCTTCAGCCCCGCCGACCGCATCGGCCAGCTGACCATGCGCAACCTCGACATCACCGACACGCGCGCCAAGCTGGGCATCTACACCGGCACCGGGTTGCTGGCGGGCGGCGGACTGCCCCAGATCGAGCAGTAATTTCCCGGAGCACTACTGGCGGGGCCGGATCGAATACTGTATAAATCAACAGTATTCGATCTGAGGAACCCTGCCATGTACAGCCAATACCGCCAGAACTACGTCCCCGGCCGCCCCCTGCCCCTGTGGCTGCAGAAGCTGCTGAGCTGGCTGTAAGACCGGACCGAGGACAAGCCCTGCCGCTTGTCCGACGCCGGACGAACGCCTGGCCGCCTGCGAGCGGCCAGGCATGCCCCCCTTTCAGAACGCTTCGGCGACACGCAGAAAGCTCGCAAAACGCGGCTTGCCGCCCGACGTCAGGTCACGATAGCGATAGGTGACCGTGGCGCCGAGGGGCGGCGGGTCCCGCCGCTGGGCCTCGCTGAAGCCGGTGCCGAGCTTGAAGCGAACCCCTTCAGCCGTCTGCACCTCCAGGGCGCCGAGCTGGCCGGCGAAGCGCCCGGTGCCGGGTTCATGGCCGACGACGATGGCCTCGGCATCCGCCTGCGGCTTGAGCTTGAGCAGCAGGTCGCTGCGTCCCGAGGCCAGCGCTGCGTCGGCACGATGCAGCATCAGGCCTTCACCACCCGCGTCGACCACCTGCCTGAGCATCGCCCGAAGTTCGGCGTTGGAATCAAGGCGCTGCTGCTTCACTGGCATGACGACGCCACCCGCCAGGGTCGCCAGTCTCGCGGCGCGCCTTTCGAAATCGCCATCGCCCGCCGGCAACTCGAAGACCCGATAGCTGATGAGGCGCCATTCGGCATTGACCGGCTCGGTGCGCCGCACGGCCGCCGACAGCGGATCGAAGCTGCGCCGCCCCATCCACAGCTCGCCATCCAAGGGTTGGGAGGGCAGCTCGGCCAGGAACCAGGCCGGCGCCGCCACGCTGCGGCCGCTGCGGAACTTCAACACCTTGCCGTCCCACAGCGCTCGCACGCCGTCGAATTTTTCGCTGACGAGATAGGGGCGCGGGTCAATGCCCGGCGGCGCGCTCCTCGCCAGCAGCGGCTCCAGCGCCAGGGCCGGCGCGCTCAAGCTGCCCAGCCAGGCCAGCCACATGCGCCGGTTCAGGGTCATCCCATCCATGGCCATCCTCCGTTGACTGCGGAAGCGCCATGATCGATCCGGCCAGCCGCTCGCGGGCGGCAGGATTCACGTGCAGGGCCTGTTAACGCCACGGCAATGGGCCGCGCAGGCCCTAGTGTCCCGTCCCGTTAATTCGTAGGCACGAAATCTGCATCGATTGAGGCA
>CBHWBD010000113.1:0-16069 GCA_966111775.1 uncultured Comamonadaceae bacterium
CGATGATCAGCGAGCCCAGCGAGATCTTGTGCAGGCCCACGCCCCAATAGAACATCGTCGTGAACGTGATGGCCAGCACCAGCGGGATCGTGATCGCCACCACCAGCCCCGGCCACACGTCGATGCGCAGCGGCCGGGTATGCAGGCCCAGCGAGATGAAGCTGACCATCAGCACGATGACCACGGCCTCGATCAGCACGTGCACGAACTCACCCACCGACGTGGTGACGGCCTTGGGCTGGTCCTGGATCTGCTCCAGCTGCACGCCGGCCGGCAGATCGCGCTCCACAGCCTTGAGCGCCACGTTGAGCGCCTTGCCCATCGCGATGATGTCGCCGCCCTTGGCCATCGACACGCCCAGCGCCAGCACTTCCTTGCCTTGATGGCGGACCTTGGTGGTCGGCGGGTCCACGTAGGAGCGCTTGATCTCGGCGATGTCGCCCAGGCGCATCTGGCTGGCCACGCCGGTCTGCGGGTTCACCGCGCGGATCGGCACCTCGGCCAGCGCCTGCGCTGTCGTGAACTGGCCCTGCACGCGGATCTGGAAGTTGGCGCTGCCGGCGTTGAGCACGCCCGCCCCCTCGACCGCGTTCTGCGCGCCGATCTGGCTGATGACCTGGTTGAAGTCCAGGCCCAGTTGCGCGAGCCGCTTCTGCGAGACCTCGATGAAAACCTTCTCCGGCTGCACGCCGAAGATCTCGACCTTGGCCACGTCCTTGACCTGCAGCAGCGCCTGGCGCACGCGATCGGCGTGCTCGCGCAGCTCCTCACGGCTGAAGCCGTCGGCCGACAGCGCGTAGATGGACCCGTAGACGTCACCGAACTCGTCGTTGAAGACCGGCCCCAGCACGCCCTGCGGCAGCGTGGAGCGCATGTCGTTGATCTTCTTGCGCGTCTGGTACCAGAGGTCGGCCACCTCCTTGGGCGGCGTGTTGTCCTTGACCTGGAAGATCGTCAGCGACTCGCCCGGCTTGGTGTACGAGCGGATCTTGTCCGCGTGGCTCACCTCCTGCAGCGTCTTCTCGATCTTGTCGGTGACCTGGTCGGCCATCTGCTGGGCCGTGGCGCCCGGCCAGAAGGCCTGGATGACCATGGCGCGGAAGGTGAAGGGCGGGTCCTCATCCTGGCCGAGCTGGAAATAGGCGACGAAGCCCATCAGCATCAGCACCACCATCAGGTAGCGCGTCAGGGCCGGATGCTCGAGCGCCCAGCGCGAGACATTGAAGCCGCCGACGTGGGGCGATTTGGTGATATCGGGACTCATGTGCCGCCCCGGATCAGCGTGAGGCCGCAGAGGCTGCGGGAGCTGCCGGAGCCGCCGTCGTGCGCGGCGGCACGTAGCGCTTGACCTTCTGGCCCGGGTTCAGCACGTGCACACCGGCGACGACGACCTCCTGGCCAGGATTCAGGCCGCCGGCGATGACGACGTCATTGCCTTCGGCGCCCCCCACTTGCACCGCCACGGGCTTGACCGTCATCGAGGCCCCATCCAGCGTCCACACCGAGGTCTTGCCACCCTGCTGCAGCACTGCCGCCAGCGGCAGCTTGATGACGCCGGCGATCTGCGGCAGGTCCAGCACGACGGTGGCCGACTGGCCGAGCTTGACGTCCAGCTTGCCGGCATCGGCCTTGATGAGGAAGGTGCGGGTGACGGGGTCGGCCGCGGCGGCCACCTCACGCAGGGTCAGCGGCCAGGTCTTGTCGCCGCCCCACAGCCGCACCTTCAGCGCACCCGCCTGGGAAGCGGCAGCGCGCACGCGGGTGATCTGGTCTTCCGGCACCGAGAACACGATGTCGCGCGGGCCGTCCAGGGCCAGGGTGACCACCGGCGTGCCGGCGGCCAGCACCTGGCCGGGCTCGGCATTGATGCCGGTGACGACACCTGCGCCGTCGGCCACGAGCTGGGCATAGCCCGCCTGGTTGCCCTGCACGTCGGCCTGGGCCTTGGCCTGTTCGAGCTGGGCCTGCGAAGCCTTGAAGGCCGAGTCGCGGCGTTCCAGTTCGGCCGCGCTGATGAATCCCTGGCGCTGCAGGTCGACAAAGCGCTTGTAGTCGGCACCGGCCTGGTCACGGTTGGTGCGGGCCGCCATGACGGCTGCACTGGCGGCAGCCTCGGCCAGCTTCAGGTCCTGCGCATCGATGCGGGCCAGGGCCTGGCCTTGCTTGACCGAATCCCCCAGGTTCGCCGACCGGCTCAGCAGCTTGCCGCTGACGCGAAAGGACAGGCGCGACTCGATGCGGGGCTTCACCTCGGCCGCATACTCGTGGCTGGCACCGGCCGAGCCGGCGCTGACCACCTGCGTGCGCACCGCGCGCTCCGGCTCGGGCGCGGCGGGCTGCTTGCCGCACCCGGACAACAGGGCGGGAAGCAGAACCGCCAGCAGCAGGGGCGGTGCGAGACGCAGAAGATGGGACATGCAGACCTCGAAGCGTGAAACGACCAGCCCTGAAATTTAATGACCGGCGGGTCAGTAATGTATTCAGACCCGGTGACAACTGTCAAACCTCGCAGAATTTCGCTGGTACAGCGCGGCTTTGCAAGCGGAACTTGAGAAAAAGCTTGAGCGTCGACCATTACGAGAACTTCCCTGTCGCATCCATGCTGTGCCCGCCCGCGCTGCGGCCGGCGGTGGTCGCCGTCTATCACTTCGCGCGCACGGCGGACGATCTGGCGGATGAGGGTGACGCGCCCAAGCAGGAGCGCGTCACGGCCCTGCGCGACTATCGCGCCGATCTGGCCGCCGTGGCGGCCGGCCAGGCCCCCTCGCCCCGCTGGACGCGGGTCTACGGACCGCTGGGGCGCGAGATGCACCGGCTGCAGCCGCCGCTGCTGCACGACCTCCTCGACGCCTTCGAGCAGGACCTGACCCCGCCCCGCTACCGCGACCGCGATCACCTGCTGGACTACTGCCGCCGCTCGGCCAACCCGGTGGGCCGGCTGCTGCTCGGGCTCTACGGCGTGAACGATGACGTGTCGCTGCGTCGCTCGGACGCCATCTGCTCGGCGCTGCAGCTGATCAACTTCTGGCAGGACTTCAGCCGCGACGGCCCGAACCACCGGCTCTACGTGCCGCAAAGCGACCTCGACCGCCATGGCGTGAGTGCCGCGGACGTGCTGGCCTGCCGGGACAGCCCGGCCGCCCGCCTCTTGATTGCCGACCTCTGCACCTGGGCGCGCCAGCTGATGCTGGAAGGCGCCCCGCTGGCCCTGAGCCTGCGCGGCCGCGCCGGCTGGGAACTGCGCCTGGTCGTGCAGGGCGGCCTGCTCATCCTCGACAAGATCGCGGCGCGTCATCACGACAGCCTGCTGCACCGCCCCGCTTTAAGGGTTTGGGACGGCCCTCGGCTGCTGTGGCGCGCCCTGACAATGCGGGCCGCACCATGAGCCCAGAGCAATACGTCCAGGACAAAGCCGCCGCGAGCGGCTCGAGCTTCTATTACGCCTTCCTCTTCCTGCCGCCGCCGCGGCGGGCGGCGATCACGGCCTTCTATGCCTTCTGCCGCGAGGTGGACGACGTCGTCGACGAGACCCAGGACGCTGGCGTCGCCGCGACCAAGCTGGCCTGGTGGCGCAAGGAGGTGGCCAGCGCCTTTGCCGGCCAACCCAGCCACCCCTGCATGAAGGCGCTGATGCCCCATACCGCCACCTACGACATCCGGCTGGAGCACCTGAACGCCGTCATCGAAGGCTGCGAGATGGACCTGCAGCAGACGCGTTATCTCGACTACCCCGGCCTGGCGCGCTATTGCCACCTGGTGGCCGGCGTGGTGGGCGAAGTCGCCAGCGGCATCTTTGGCCGCAGCCAGCCGCAGACCATCGAATACGCCCACAAGCTGGGCCTGGCCATGCAGCTGACCAACATCATTCGCGACGTCGGCGACGACGCGCGGCGCGGCCGCATCTACCTGCCGGTGAACGAGCTGCAGCAATTCGGCGTCAAGGCCAACGAGATCCTGCTGCGCAGCAAGCCCTGGGGCTATTCGGATCGCTTCACGGCGCTGATGACGTTCCAGGCCGAGCGGGCGCACCGGCTCTACGACGAGGCCCTGGCCCTGCTGCCCGATGTCGACCGCGTGGCCCAGAAGCCCGGGCTGATGATGGCCAACATCTACCGCGCCCTGCTCGTCGAGATCGAGCGCGAGAACTTCCAGGTCCTGCACCAGCGCATCGCGCTGACGCCGCTGCGCAAGCTCTGGATCGCCATGAAGACCAACTGGCGCGGCAAGTAATGGCCCACCCCCTACCGGCTTCGCCGGCCCCCTCAAGGGGGCACTCCCGACGGCCCGGCAAAGCCGGTTCCGTGGGAGTCGCGCGGTCGTGAAAACAGCGGTCGTAGGGGGCGGCTGGGCAGGTATTGCGGCGGCCGTCAGCCTGGCCGATGCCGGCCACGACATCAGCGTCTTCGAAATGGCGCCCCAGTTGGGCGGGCGGGCACGCAGCGTGGCCGGGGAGCCCCCCTACGACAACGGCCAGCACATCCTCATCGGCGCCTACCGCGACAGCCTGGCGCTGATGCGGCGCCTGGGCGTCGACCCCGACACCGTACTGAAGCGCCTGCCGCTGGCCCTGCCCTATCCCGGCGAGCCCGGCCTGAGGCTGCCACCGGGATCGCCACTCATCGCCTTCACGCGCGGCGTGCTGGCCCATGGCGGCTGGCCGCTGTCGGCACGGTTGGGCCTGCTGATGGCGGCGGGGGGCTGGTTGGCCCGCGGTTTTCGCTGCGATGCGAGCCTCAGCGTGGCCGAGCTCTGCGCCAGCCTGCCGGCCGCCGTGAAGCGTGATCTCGTCGAGCCGCTGTGCGTGGCCGCGCTGAACACACCGGCACCCCAGGCCAGCGCCCAGGTCTTCCTGCGCGTGCTGAAGGACGCCCTCTTCAGCGGTCCGGGCAGCGCCGACCTGCTGCTGCCGCGCCGGCCGCTGTCCGACCTGCTCGCCGGCCCCGCCACCGCCTGGCTGGGCGATCGGCTGCGCTTGGGCACCCGCGTGCAGAAGATCGAGGCCGGCTGGCGCGTCGATGGCGAAGCCTTCGATGGCGTGGTGCTGGCCTGCACCAGCGTCGAAGCAGCAAGACTGACCACCGACCTCGCGCCAGCCTGGTCGGCCACGGCGGGCGCACTCGGCTTCGAACCCATCATCACCGTCTATCTGCTAAGCCCCGGCAGCACCCTGCCCTCACCCATGCTGGCCTTGCGCGAAGGGCCGGAGGCGCCGGCGCAGTTCGTCTTCGACCACGGCGCCCTCGGCGGCGCGGCCGGGCGCTTCGCCTTTGTCGTCAGCGGCGCGGCGGCGTGGGTCGAACGCGGCGGCTGCGCCGAAGCCGTGCTGGCCCAGGCGCAGCGCGAGCTGGCCTGGGCGACGCCACCCGTCATCGACAAGGTGCTGACCGAGAAGCGCGCCACCTTCGCCTGCACGCCCGGCCTGGCTCGGGCACCCGCGCAGATTGCACCGGGGCTGTGGGCCGCCGGCGACTACATCGCCGGCCCCTACCCCGCCACGCTGGAAGGCGCCGTACGCGCCGGCCTGGCGGCCGCTCAGGGAATCGGCACCGGCGCGAAAGGCGCGGCCAGAGGCTCGCCGACGAACACCCCCTGAGCCGGCCAGGCCACGCTGTGCCAATAGGCCTCCAAGGCGCTCAGGCCCTGGGCGTAGGCCTGGATCAGCATCTGGGGATGCGGGAATTTCTGCAGATGGTTGCAAGGCTCGCTGACGGTGCCATAACTGGCCGTCGCACCGGCATCGATCCAGTCGAGGATGTTCATCTGCCCCTCATCGGCCGGGGGCTTGTCGAGCACACCCCCTGCCGACGTCAGATGGTCGGCCAGCGCGCCGGGCAGCCATTCACCGCCCAGCGGCTTGGGCACACGGATCAGGCCGGTTTCATAGACCAGGATGCGGCGCAGCGCGGGCAGCGCGTCGCTCTTGACGCGGGCCACCTCGAAGCCTGCAGCGCCCGGCACCGGGCCGGCGGGCGGGAAGAGGCGCTCGCGCACGTTGCGCGCCGCGTCGGGCGTCGCCGCCAGATAGGCCATGGCCGGCTCGGCACTGCCCGCAGCCAGCGTGTGGTCGGAAGCAATGCCGCGCTCGATCATGGCCAGGGCAGCCGGCACGGAGCGGGCCGCCAGCTGCATCGTCGGTCGCACGCCGATGACCAGCCAGGGCCGCGCGCCGAAGTACGCCGTGTAGGGGCTGGTGCGCGTGGCGGCGCAGGAGTGCAAGCACACCTCGGGCTGCAAACCCACGCCCAGGGCGCTCGTCAGCGAGTTGCACTCGACGGCATAGGGCTGCACCCAGGCCAGGGCCAGGCCGTTGACGTTCTCGGGCATCTGGCTGCGCAGGGTCTGGTCCAGGGCCGCGAATTCCTCGCGCGTCAGGCTGGGCCGCATGGGCAGTTGCACGCGCAAGATCTGTTCGGCCGGGATGCCCCGGCGCCTGGCGTAGTACTCGCCCACCGCGATCGAATAGGGGTCCGCCGTGTTGATGACGAGGCCCAACTCGCTGGCGGTGATGCGGCCATACATCCGCGGCGCCCGAGCCCAGCGGGCCTCGGCAGGCGCGGCGACGGGCTCGGCCGCCTGCGCGGCACCCAGCAAAGCCAGCGACAGGGTCAGTCCTGCTTGCCATCTCCTGAAGCCCGCTTTCGCCATACAAAACACCGGCAATCTCCCCCACAATGACGCCATGAAATCCAA
This sequence comes from uncultured Comamonadaceae bacterium, assembly GCA_966111775.1. Classification (GTDB taxonomy): domain Bacteria; phylum Pseudomonadota; class Gammaproteobacteria; order Burkholderiales; family Burkholderiaceae_C; genus Pelomonas. The sequence goes on from CBHWBD010000113.1 coordinate 6,691, forward strand.
AGAGGCCCAGCAGACCCCGGCAATCCAGGTGCTGGAGCGCATGTTCTCGCTGCTGGACGTGCTGGCCCAGCACCAGGACCCGGTCTCGCTGAAGGCCCTGTCCGAGGCCACCGGACTGCACCCTTCCACGGCGCACCGGATTCTGAACGACCTGACCCTGGGCCGCTTCGTGGATAGACCCGAGGCCGGCAGTTATCGACTCGGCATGCGCATGCTGGAGCTGGGCAATCTGGTGAAGGCGCGCCTTGACGTGCGCGATGCGGCCCTGCCGGCCATGCGCGAGCTGCACAAGTTCACCCACCAGCCGGTCAATCTGTCGGTGCGCCAGGGCGACGAGATCGTCTATATCGAGCGCACCTACTCCGAGCGCTCGGGCATGCAGGTCGTGCGCGCCGTGGGCGGCCGGGCGCCCTTGCACCTCACCTCGGTGGGCAAGCTTTTCCTGGCCAGCGACGACAGCCCCCGGGTGCGCGCCTATGCCACCCGCACCGGCCTGTCGGGCCACACGCGCAACAGCCTGACCGACATCGGCTCGCTGGAGCGCGAACTGGCCATGGTGCGCCAGCGCGGCATCGCCCGCGACGACGAGGAACTGGAACTGGGCGTGCGCTGCATGGCCGCCGGCATCTACGACGACCAGGCCAAGCTGGTTGCCGGCCTGTCCATCTCGGCGCCGGCCGACCGGCTGGAGGAAAGCTGGGTGGTGAGGCTGAAGGAAACGGCAGCGCAGATCTCGTCGGCGCTGGGCCACCGGGCCTGACCCCGAAAGCAAAACGCGGCGCCTTGGCGCCGCGTTTTGCTTTCAGGGTTCAGCTCAGAGCTTGGCCGAAGGCGTCCCGCTGTCGCCCTGGCTGGCCAGCCATTTGCGCATGCGTTCGGCATCGGCGATTCGCGACGCCTTGCCGCTGGAATCCAGGAACACCATGATCAGCTTGCGGCCGGCCATGCTGGCCTGCATGACCAGGCACTTGCCCGCCTCGTTGATGAAGCCAGTCTTCTGCAGGCCGATGTCCCACAGCGGGTTGGACAGCAGGCCATTGGTGCTGTGGAACTGCACCAGGCGCTTGCCCAGGGCCACGCGGGCCTCGCGGGACGTGGACAGGTCGCGCAGCAGCGGCACCTGGCTGGTCACGTTGACCAGCTTGGCCAGGTCGGCAGCGCTGCTCTGGTTGCGGCTGGACAGGCCGGTAGGCTCGACGTAGTGGGTATCGGCCATGCCCAGGGTCTGGGCCTTGGCATTCATGGCGGCGACGAAAGCCTCCAGGCCGCCCGGATAGTTGCGGCCCAGGGCATGGGCGGCGCGGTTCTCGCTGGCCATCAGGGCCAGATGCAGCATGTCGCCGCGGGTCAGCGTCGTGCCGACGCTCAGGCGGGAGCGGGTGAACTTCTCGGTGTCGATGTCGTCGTCGGTGACCGTGATCTTCTCGTCCAGCGACAGGCCGGCTTCCACGACCACCAGGGCCGTCATCAGCTTGGTGATGGAGGCAATGGGCAGGACGGCCTGAGGGTTCTTGGAGAACAGCACCTCGTTGGTGTCCTGGTCCAGCACGTAGGCGACGCTGGACTTCAGGGCCAGGGGGTCGTCCACCTGATGCAGGCCGGCGACCTGGCCGAAGGTGGGCACGGCCGGAACGAAGGGCACAGCGGCCTTGCGCAGCACGACGGAGCGCACCTTGCGCGTGGGCGCGGCGGTGGCCTTGGTGGTGCGGGTGGCCTTGGATTTGGTGGTGTCAGCGGCGGCGGCCGTGGCGGCACCGGGCAGTGCGGCCAGAAGGGCGAGGCTCAGAAAAGCAGCGGCAAATGTCTTCAACGGAGGTCCCCAACGCAGGGCGGCAGTGTACGTGACGCCAAAAGTACCGACAAGATAAGAACTTAAGTGAGATACCTCAAGTGAAATCACTTCAGGCTTGCCACCGGCTCTTTCGCTTCGCAGCGGGCTCCAAACGCATGCAAGTAGGCCTTGGCTGACAAGTTAGGGGTATTGGGATCAGCCCCGAATGCCAAGGATTTGCCATTCCGCCGACCCGCTCGCTGCAGGCGGGTCGCCTCTGGACGCCATTCTGGGGGCACTCCCGGCGCTCCGTAGCAGGAGCACCGGGGTGTTTACGCGCCAGATTGCACGTCGCGTGGTAACGATTGCGACAGCCGTGACCGGGGTCACGGCGGTTACAGCGCCTCCCGGCGCGATGGCTAGCCTTGGGCAGCGACCCGCTCGGCCTTGCTCTGCAGCTTGTTCAGCGCGCTCAGATAGGCCTTGGCCGAGGCCACGATGATGTCCGGGTCGGCGCCCACGCCGTTGACCACCCGGCCGGCATGCTGCAGGCGCACGGTCACTTCACCCTGGGACTCGGTGCTGCCGCCGGTGATGGCATTGACCGAGTACAGCAGCATCTCGGCACCCGACTGCACGACCGATTCGATGGCCTGCAGCGTCGCGTCCACCGGGCCGTTGCCGTCGCTCTCGGCGCGGTGCTCCTGATGACCGATGGCGAAGACGATGGCTGCATGCGGGCGCTCACCGGTCTCGCTGCGCTGGGCCAGCGACAGCAGGCGGTAGTGCTCGGCGTCGTTGATGACCGACTCGTCCATGACGAGGGCGACGATGTCCTCGTCGAAGATCTCGTTCTTGCGGTCGGCCAGGTCCTTGAAGCGAACGAAGGCGTTGTTGACCTCGGCCTCGCTCTCCAGCTCGATGCCCAGCTCCTGCAGGCGCTGCTTGAAGGCATTGCGCCCCGACAGCTTGCCCAGCACGATCTTGTTGGCGGCCCAGCCCACGTCTTCGGCACGCATGATTTCGTAGGTATCGCGGGCCTTCAGCACGCCGTCCTGGTGGATGCCCGAGGCGTGCGCGAACGCGTTGGCGCCGACGACGGCCTTGTTGGGCTGGACGACGAAGCCGGTCGTCTGCGACACCAGCTTGGAGGCGGGCACGATCTGCGAGGTGTCGATGCCGATGTCCAGGCCGAAATAGTCGCGCCGCGTCTTGACCGCCATGACGATCTCTTCGAGCGAGCAGTTGCCGGCGCGCTCGCCGAGGCCATTGATGGTGCATTCCACCTGGCGGGCGCCGCCGACCTTCACGCCGGCCAGGGAGTTGGCGACCGCCATGCCCAGGTCGTTGTGGCAGTGCACGCTCCAGACGGCCTTGTCCGAGTTGGGCACCTTCTCGCGCAGGCGGCGCAGGAAGTCGCCGTACAGCTCGGGAATGGCATAGCCGACGGTGTCGGGGATGTTGATGGTGCCGGCGCCTTCCTTGATGACGGCCTCGCAGACGCGGGCCAGGAAGTCGATGTCGGAGCGGTAGCCGTCCTCGGGCGAGAACTCGATGTCGCCGCACAGGTTGCGGCCGAAGCGCACCGCCAGCGTGGCCTGCTCCAGCACCTGCTCGCGCGTCATGCGCAGCTTCTTCTCCATGTGGAGTTCGCTGGTGGCGATGAAGGTGTGGATGCGGGCGCGCTGCGCGGGTGCCAGGGCCTCGGCGGCACGCGAGATGTCGCGGTCGTTCGCGCGGGCCAGCGAGCAGACCGTGCTGTCCTTGACCGCCGCGGCAATCGCCTTGACCGCCTCGAAGTCGCCATTGCTCGAGGCCGCAAAACCGGCCTCGATGATGTCGACCTTCATGCGCTCCAGCTGGCGGGCGATGCGCATCTTTTCCTCACGCGTCATGGACGCGCCGGGAGACTGCTCGCCGTCGCGCAGCGTGGTGTCGAAGATGATGAGCTTGTCGGTCATCGCACGTTTTCCTCTCGAATCTGGGGGACGGCCACCGGCGCCCGCGACAGGCCGGACAGGATGGCCTGCATGGACGCACGCACGATGCTGCCATCAATGCCCACGCCGTGGCGAGTCACATCGCCGACGCGCAGCTCCAGATAGGCCACCGCACGGGCATCGGCACCGCTGCCGATGGAATGCTCGTGGTAGTCCAGCACGCGCACCTCCTGGCCCAGGCGCGACGACAGCGCATTGACGAAGGCGTCGATGGGGCCGTTGCCCTCGCCCTGCACATGGCCCATCCAGCCGCCCAGCACGACCTCGGCCGACAGCCGCATGGCGCCGCCCGCCACCTCGGTCATCTGCGGCTGCACGACGGAGGCGCCGGCGTTGCCGATGCCGTACTCGCGCTCGAAGATGGCGTAGATGTCGGCCGCGGTCAGTTCCTTGCCGGCGTCGTCCATGACGCGCTGCACGACCTGGCTGAACTCGATCTGCAGGCGGCGCGGCAACTCCAGGCCGTACTCGGCCTCGAGCAGATAGGCGATGCCGCCCTTGCCCGACTGACTGTTCACGCGGATGACGGCGTCATAGCTGCGGCCCAGGTCCTTGGGGTCGACGGGGAGGTAGGGCATGTCCCAAATCTCCCCCTCCCGGCGGGCTGCGAAGGCCTTCTTGATGGCGTCCTGGTGGGAGCCGGAGAAGGAGGTGTACACGAGATCGCCCACGTAGGGATGGCGTGGGTGGACCGGGATCTGCGTGCAGTGTTCGACGCAGCGGCGCACCTCGTCGATGTCCGAGAAGTCCAGCTGCGGGTCCACACCCTGGGTGTAGAGATTGAGTGCGATGTTGACGAGGTCGACATTGCCGGTGCGCTCGCCGTTGCCGAACAGGCAGCCCTCGACGCGGTCGGCACCGGCCATCAGCGCGAACTCGCCGGCGGCCGTGCCGGTGCCGCGGTCGTTGTGCGGGTGGACGGACAGCACGATGCTGTCGCGGCGCTCGAGGTGGCGGTGCATCCACTCGATCATGTCCGCAAAGATATTGGGCGTGCTGTGCTCGACGGTGGACGGCAGGTTGATGATGCACTTGCGCTCGGGCGTCGGCGCCCACACTGCAGTGACCGCATCCACCACGCGCTTGCTGAAGGCCAGTTCGGTGCCGGAGAACATCTCGGGTGAGTACTCGAAGCGCCAGTCGACACCCGGCCGCGCCGCGGCCAGCTCCCTGATCTGGCGGGCATGCGAAGCCGCGAGTTCCACGATGCCGTCCTCGTCCGTGCCCAGCACCACACGGCGCATGATGGGCGCGACGGCGTTGTAGACGTGGACGATGACGCGCCTGGCGCCATCCAGCGACTCGAAGGTGCGCTCGATCAGGTGGGCACGCGCCTGGGTCAGCACCTGGATGGTCACGTCCTCGGGGATGTGGCCGCCCTCGATGAGCAGGCGGACGAAGTCGAACTCGGTCTGCGAGGCGGAGGGGAAGCCGACCTCGATCTCCTTGAAGCCGATCTTCACCAGCTGCTGGAACATGCGCAGCTTGCGCGGGATGTCCATGGGCTCGATCAGGGCCTGGTTGCCGTCACGCAGGTCGGTGCTCAGCCAGATCGGCGCACGGGTCAGCACGGCGTCGGGCCAGGTGCGGTCCGGCAATGCGACAGGGGCGAAGGAGCGGTACTTTTGCTGCGGTTGCTTCAACATGGTGTCCATCCGAGGGTGGGTGGCGCAACCAGCAGCCTTTGAAAACACGAACGGCCCGCTGCGGTTGCATACGGGCCGTTGGGGTCAGGTGTGAGCGTACGTGCGCGACTGACTAGCGAACCCGTGGTTCCTCTAGGACTAGTAGCAGGCTAATTCGCGTGGCGCAGCTCATGGGACTGGAATCTAGCACGAAAGCCTATTGATGCAAGCCGCGTTCATCGGGCTCATCCTTGCTTGTGGAGATGACGCTGACCGGCCTGCCCTTGGCCTTGCGCCAGCCGTAGATGACATAGCCCGACAGGCCGTAAACGCAGAAGACACCGAAGAGAACGCGCGATGGGTCGATGGCCGCGAGGCCGATGCCGAGCATGATCACGACGAGCACGACGAAGGGCACGCTGCGCCGGCGATCGAAGACTTTGAAGCTGTAGAAGGGCGCATTCGTCACCATCGAAAGGCCGGCGAACAGCGTCACGCCATAGGCCGCCCAACTCACCCAACCACCCGGTGGCACGCGGTTGGACTCGGCGCCGTCCACGACGGCCCAGATCAGTCCGATGACCAGGGCGGCGGCGGCGGGGCTGGGCAGGCCCTGGAAGTAGCGCTTGTCGACGACGCCGATGTTGACGTTGAAGCGCGCCAGGCGCAGCGCCGCGCCGGCGATGTAGACGAAGGCCGGAATCCACCCCGGCTTGCCCATGTCCTTCAGCGCCCACATGTAGACGATGAGGGCCGGCGCGGCACCGAAGGCAACCATGTCGGACAGGCTGTCCATCTGCTCGCCGAAGGCCGACTGGGTGTTGGTCATGCGCGCCACGCGCCCATCCAGGCTGTCGAGGATGGCGGCGGCGAAGATGGCCACGCAGGCCACCTCGAAGCGACCGTTCATGGCCATGACGATGGCATAGAAGGCGCTGAAGAGCGCGCACAACGTGATGGCGTTGGGCAGGGCGTAGATGCCTTTGCGGCGGGGGCGGACTGACGTGCTGGGCTCGTCGTCCTCGGTGGGCTCGGGAATCATGGTCGGCAGGATAGCTGACAGATCCCAGCCGATGACGCTCCTAGCATTGCCGAAAACGACAGGAGACCGCCTTGAAACTCATCGAAGTCCGCACCTACCGGCTCAAGCCCGGTTGCGCCGAGCGCTTTGTCGCCGCCGTGCGTGTCGCGCTGCCCCTGGTGCGCGCCAGCGGCATGGACGTCGTCGCCTTTGGCCGCTCCGACCACGAGGGTGAGAGCTTCTTCCTGATCCGCGCCTTCGACAGCCGCGAGCAACTCGTGGCCCAACAGGACGCCTTCTACGGCTCGGACGTCTGGCGCCAGGGCCCGCGTGAGGCGCTGGTGGATTGCCTGGATACCTATCTGAACACCTTGCTGTGGCTGCCCGAGGAGGTCGTCGAGGCGCTGCGGTCCAACCACCAGCCCTAAAAGGCAAAAAGGCCGGCGCCTCGCGGCACCGGCCCAAACGATCCGGAAATACCTGGTTTTAGTTCTTCGCCTTGTCGACCAGCTTGTTGGCCTTGATCCAGGGCATCATTTCGCGCAGCTTCTCGCCGACCTGCTCGATGGGGTGCTCGGCGGTCAGGCGGCGGCGGCTGATCAGCGTCGGGGCGCCGGCCTTGTTCTCGAGGATGAAGCTCTTGGCGTACTCACCGGTCTGGATGTCCTTCAGGCACTGACGCATGGCGTTCTTGGTGTCTTCGGTGACGACGCGCGGACCGGTCACGTACTCGCCGTACTCGGCGTTGTTCGAGATCGAGTAGTTCATGTTGGCGATGCCGCCTTCGTAGATCAGGTCCACGATGAGCTTGAGCTCGTGCAGGCACTCGAAGTACGCCATCTCGGGCGCGTAGCCGGCTTCCACCAGCACTTCGAAGCCGGCCTTGATCAGCTCCACGGTGCCGCCGCACAGCACGGCCTGCTCGCCGAACAGGTCGGTCTCGGTCTCTTCGCGGAAGGAGGTCTGGATGATGCCGGCCTTGCCGCCGCCGTTGGCCGCGGCATAGCTCAGGGCCAGGTCGCGCGCCTTGCCGGTCTTGTCGGCGTAGACGGCGATCAGGTGGGGCACGCCGCCACCCTGGCGGTAGGTGTTGCGCACCGTGTGGCCGGGGGCCTTCGGGGCGACCATCCAGACGTCCAGGTCTTCACGCGGCTGCACCTGGCCGTAGTGGACGTTGAAGCCGTGGGCAAAGGCCAGCGAGGCGCCCTGCTTGATGTTGGGCTCGACTTCCTTCTTGTAGACGTCGGCGATCTGCTCGTCGGGCAGCAGGATCATGACCACGTCGGCGGCCTTCACCGCTTCGGCGATCTCGGCGACCTTGAGGCCAGCGCCTTCGGCCTTGGACCAGGACGCGCCGCCACGACGCAGGGCGACGGTGACCTTGCAGCCGCTGTCGTTCAGGTTCTGCGCGTGGGCGTGGCCTTGTGAGCCGTAGCCGATGATGGTGACGTTCTTGCCCTTGATGAGGCTGAGATCGGCGTCCTTGTCGTAATAGACGTTCATGATGGGTCGCTCCAGGAAAAAACTGTGGTGTAGGGGTGGGGACGGATCAGACGCGCAGGATGCGCTCGCCGCGGCCGATGCCGCTGGCGCCGGTGCGTACGGTTTCGAGGATGGACGCGCGGTCGATCGCATCGATGAAGGCGTCGAGCTTGCCGGCGTCGCCGGTCAGCTCGATGGTGTAGGTCTTTTCGGTCACGTCGATGACGCGGCCACGGAAGATGTCGGCGGTGCGCTTGATCTCCTCGCGCTCCTTGCCGACTGCACGCACCTTGATGAGCATCAGCTCACGCTCGGTGTAGTTGCCCTCGGTCAGGTCCACGACCTTCACGACCTCGATGAGGCGGTTCAGGTGCTTAGTGATCTGCTCGATGACCTCGTCGCTACCGGTGGTCACGATGGTCATGCGCGACAGCGACGGGTCCTCGGTCGGCGCGACCGTCAGGCTCTCAATGTTGTAGCCGCGGGCCGAGAACAGGCCGACGACGCGCGACAGCGCACCCGGCTCGTTCTCGATGAGCAAAGCAATGATGTGTTTCATGGGTCTTCGTCCTTCGCGCTCTTCAGTGCCGGCGGCGGTAACCGCCGGACCTTGGCTGCGCTTGATCGAGTGAATGGATTCGCTGCGGTGTCGAACTGATTGCGCTTTTCGCCGGGAGCCCCAGGTGGCGCGGTAACGCCAGCCAGAGCTGTCAGCTTCAGGCACTCACAGGTCTTCCGATCCCAGCAGCATCTCGGAAATGCCCTTGCCCGCCTTGACCATCGGCCAGACGTTCTCCGTCGGGTCGGTGCGGATGTCCAGAAAGACGGTGCGGTCCTTGAGGCGCATCGCCTCTTTCAGCGCGCCTTCCACGTCGCTGGGCTTCTCGACCAGGATACCCACGTGGCCGTAGGCCTCAGCCAGCTTCACGAAGTCGGGCAGCGCATCCATGTAGCTGTGCGAGTAGCGACCGCCGTAGTCCAGCTGCTGCCACTGGCGCACCATGCCCAGGTAGCGGTTGTTCAGCGAGACGATCTTGACCGGCGTCTGGTACTGGAAGCAGGTCGACAGCTCCTGGATGCACATCTGGATGCTGCCTTCGCCGGTGATGCAGAACACATCCGACTCGGGCTTGGCCAGCTTGATGCCCATCGCGTAGGGCAGGCCCACGCCCATCGTGCCCAGGCCACCGGAGTTGATCCAGCGGCGCGGCTGGTCGAACTTGTAGTACTGCGCGGCCCACATCTGGTGCTGGCCAACGTCCGACGTGATGTAGGTGTCGCGGTCGCGAGTCAGGCGCCACAGCGTATCCACCACCATCTGCGGCTTGATGACCTCGTCCGAGCCCTTGAAGGCCAGGCAGTCCTTGCGGCGCCAGTCGTTGATCTGGCTCCACCAGGCGCCCAGCGCCTGCGCGTCGGGCTTGGCCTGCGCTTCCTTGATCTGCACGATCAATTCCTGCAGCACGTCCTTGACGTCGCC
>CBHWBD010000114.1:0-16044 GCA_966111775.1 uncultured Comamonadaceae bacterium
TCGACATCGTCAACACCGGCGCCGCCGGCACGCCGCTGACCACCGCCGACAAGGCCCTGCTGACCGTCGACGTGTGGGAACACGCCTACTACATCGACTACCGCAACCTGCGCCCCAAGTTTGTCGAGACCTTCCTGAGCAACCTCGTGAACTGGTCGTTCGCCGAAGCCAACTTCGCCTGAATTAACAAGCCCCTCGTCCAGTCGTGCTCCCGCTGAACGCGGGCACGCCTGACCGGTCCCCCGAGGGGACGGCGATGCTCGCGACCTCGAGCCGCGAGCACATCGCCAGCGCGGGCCGGCTCGGGAGCGGCCCAGCGCTCGGCCCGAATACCCGATGAATGAAGCCGGCTTTGAGCCGGCTTCATTCATTGCGAGACCTGGATCACATGGCGGACGAGCGGATAGACCTGATGCTGCCAGCGCCGCCCGCTGAACACGCCGTAGTGGCCGACATTCGGCTGGATGTAGTGGGTGCGCAGATAGGCCTTCAAGCTTGATGCCAGGTCCTGGGCCGCCAGCGTCTGGCCCACCGAGCAGATGTCGTCGCGCTCGCCCTCCACCGTCAGCAGGGCGGTGCGGCGGATGGCCGCGGGGTTGACGCGCCGACCCTTGAACATCAACTCGCCGCGCGGCAGGTCGTAGGTCTGGAAGACGCGCTCCACAGTCTCCAGGTAGAACTCGGCCGCGAGGTCGGCCACGGCCAGGTACTCCTCGTAGAACATGCGCGTGACCTCGGCCTTGTCGAACTCGTCGGCGACGAGGTGGCGGTAGTAGTCCTTGAAGGCGTTGGCATGGCGGTCCTTGTTCATGCTCATGAAGGCCGACAGCTGCACAAAGCCCGGGTAGACGCGCCGGCCGGCACCCGCGTGTTGCCAGGGCACATGGCTGATGAGGTTGTTGCGGAACCACTCGATGGGCTTGCTGGTGGCCAGCCTGTTCACTTCGGTGGGGCTGACGCGGCAGTCGATGGGGCCGGCCATCAGCGTGAGACTGGCCGGCGTGGCCGGGTGGTCGTCCTCGGCCATCAGCGCGACGGCGGCCAGGGCGCTGACGCAGGGCTGGCAGACGGCCACCACATGGGCCTGCGGACCGATGGCGGCCAGGAAGTCGATCAGATGGCCGGTGTACTCGTCCAGGCCGAAGCGGCCGGCCGACAGCGGCACGTCGCGCACGTTGTGCCAATCGGTGACATAGACGTCGTGGTCCTGCAGCAGGGTGCGCACCGTGTCGCGCAGCAGCGTGGCGAAATGGCCGGACATCGGCGCCACCACCATCACCCGGGGCTGCGGTGGCGCACCCTCCTTGCGAAAGCGCAGCAGCGTGCCGAAGGGCGTCGTCAGCGTGACCTCCTCGGTGACGGGCCAGCGCTCGCCGCTGCTGTGGATCTCGCCGATGCGCCAGGGCGGTCGGGCGTGGGTGACCTGGGCCAGCTGAAAGACCCGCCCGGCCGCTGACAACTGCCGCGCCGGCAGCCAGCCGGTGTCGGCGACGGCGGACTGCTCTAGCAGCGGCAGGGACAAGCGCGTGGCCATGCGCAACGGCCACATCAGATCGCTGTGAGCCTGGTAAGCGGGGTACATGCCTGCTCCTGCAAAGCCGTGATGTCTCAGGCATCGCAAGACGCGCGCCAGCATGGCATGGGCCTTGCGATGAGATGGGGGTCCTGAACGCCGAGGAGACGCCCATGCCCGTTGCCACGCCCACCAAGCCCGCAGCCCGCAAGACCGTCAAACCCAAGGCCGCTGCGGTGGCCGCGACGCTGACGCTGAGCAGCAAGAACTACTCGTCCTGGTCGCTGCGCGGCTGGCTGCTGACGCGCTTTGCCGGCCTGGCCTTCGAGGAGATCATGGTCTCGCCCGACGACGAGGATGCGCGCAAGGAGCTGCTGCTGCTGGCCCCGTCCATCCGCGTCCCCTGCCTGCGCCACGAGGGTGCCACGGTGTGGAACAACATGGCCATCGCCGAGTATCTGAACGAGGTTTTCCCCAAAGCCGGCCTGTGGCCTGCCGACCGCGTCGCGCGTGCCCATGCGCGGGCCATCTGCGGCGAGATGAATTCGGGTTTCGCCAATCTGCGCGCGTCTCTGCCGATGAACCTCAAGGGGCATTTCCCGCGCCACAAGATCTGGGCCGGAGCCAGGCCCGACATCGAGCGCATCAGCGAGATCTGGACCGACTGCCTGGCGCGCTACGGCGGCCCCTACCTGTTCGGCAGCAAGCGCAGCGCGGCCGACGCCTTCTTTGCGCCGGTGACCACGCGCTTCAAGACCTATGACGTGCCGCTGAACCCGGCCTGCATGGCCTATTGCAAGACCATCAGCGCCATGCCTGAATTGAAGGAATGGACGGCTGCGGCCCAGCTCGAGCCCGACGAGATCGAGCAGCTCGACATGGATTTCTGATCAGGGCCAGGAGGAGGGCGCCGGTACCTCGCAGGGCGCCGGCATGTCCACGGTGCCGAAGTCGGCGGGCGAGACGATCTCCAGGTATTCCATGTCCGGCGAGTAGTCGAACAAGTAGTGCACGATGCCCGGGCGCTGGTGCACGCAGTCGCCGGCCTCGACCAGGGTCACCTGGTCGCCGTACATGAACTTGGCCCAGCCCTTGGTCATCAGCACGATCTGGAACTCCGCCTCATGTCGGTGCCAGCCCGTGCCCTTTTCAGGGGCCATGTTTGCCTTCACAAGGTGCGCGATGACCTTGCCGCCGGTGGCCTCGGCCACGCCGAGGTCGCGGTAGAGGAAGAAGTCTCTGAGCCCGTCGCTGCGCCAGGGCGTGTCGCCGGGCTTGACGTGGGAGAACTGCGTGGCGGACGCGTCATTGGCGGCGTCCACGGGTATCGACAGGTCCGACATGAGGGCCTCCTGAAATGCTGAAAGGCTCAGGAGCTCACGCAATATGCGTTCCTGCATGGGCGGGCGGCCGCTGCCTTGATTCAGGTCAAGCGCCCAAGGGCAGGGGCGGCCTAGATTGCCGGCGTGAGTGCCCCACCCCCTGGCTTGCACGCGGCTGAGTCCGACGCGCGGCTTCTGATTGCCCCCTTCACGACCTGGCCTGATGGCCCGGGCGGCGCGGCGTTGTCGCAGTTCCAGGTGGCGGGCATGCATTGCGGCGCTTGCGCCGGCATCATCGAGGCGGCGCTGTTGAAGCTGCCGGGCGTGCAGGCGGCCACGGTCAACGCGGCCTCGGCGCGGCTGGGCCTGACCTGGCAGCCGTCGCGCATCGCCCTGGGCGACGTGTTCGCTGCCCTGCAGGCCGCGGGCTACCAGGCCACGCCCGACGTCGCCGCGCCGGCACGCGAACTGCGCCGCCGCGAGAAGCGCCAGGCGCTGTGGCGGCTCTTCGTGGCCGGCTTCCTGATGATGCAGGTCATGATGATGGCCGCGCCGGCCTATGTGGCCGGTGCGGGCGAGCTGGCGACCGACATCGACCGCCTGCTGCGCTGGGCCAGCTGGGTGCTGACGCTGCCGGTGATGGTGTTCTCGGCCGGCCCCTTCTTCAGCGGCGCCTGGCGGCAGCTGCGCGCCGGACGGCTGGGCATGGACGTGCCGGTGGCTCTCGGCATCGCCGTCACCTTCATCGCCAGCACCGGCGCCTTGTTCGATCCCGGCGGCGTTCTCGGCCGCGAGGTCTATTTCGATTCCCTGACCATGTTCGTCGCGTTGCTGCTGCTGGCGCGCTGGTTCGAGCTGGGGGCTCGCCATCGCGCCGCCGACGCGCTGGAGGCCGTCGCGAGCGCACTGCCGACAGCCGCCGAGCGCCTCAAGGACGACGGCACGACCGAGAGCGTCCCGCCCGAGGCCCTGCGCGTCGGCGACCGCATCCGCGTGGTGGCCGGTGAAGCGTTTGCGGCGGATGGGCGCATCAGCGGCGGCCAGGGCTGGGTCAATGAAGCCCTGCTGACCGGCGAATCCGCACCGGTCGCCAAGGCGGCCGGCGACGCCGTCGTCGCGGGCAGCCTCAGTGTCGACGGCAGCTTCGTCGTCGTCGTTGAGCGCGCTGGTGCGGACACGACGGCCCAGGGCATCGTGCGCCTGATGCAGCAGGCCCAGAGCCAGCGGCCGCTGGCCCATGGCCTGGTTGACCGTGTTGCCGCCGGCTTCACGGCCACCGTGCTGCTGCTGGCCCTGGCGGCCGGCATGGCCTGGTGGTGGGTCGATCCCTCGCGCGCCATCGCCGTGGCGGTGGCCGTGCTCATCGTCACCTGCCCCTGCGCCTTGACCTTGGCCGCCCCGGCCGCCTGGCTGACGGCCAGCGGGTCCTTGGCGCGGCGCGGCTTGCTGCTGGCCGACCTGTCGGCGCTGGACCGCCTCTGTGCCGTCGACACCGTCGTCTTCGACAAGACCGGGACGCTCGGCGAAGACCGCCTCGTGCTGCGTCGGTACTGGGCCGTGGGCGCCGATGCCGTTGCGCTGCTCGCCGGGGCCCGCAGCCTGGCCGCGCTGTCGCGTCATCCGCATGCAAGGGCGCTGGCCGACGGCGGGGGCCCGGGTGTCTGGACCGATGTGCAGGAGATCGCCGGCCGTGGCCTGCAGGCACGGGACGCAACCGGCCGGCTCTGGCGCCTGGGCGCGCCGGGCTGGGTCCGTGAGCGTCCCGATGAATCAGCAAGGCTGGCCTTCGGCAGCGAGGGCTGCGTGCTGTGGCTGGATCTGGCCGAAGCGCCGCGGGCCGATGCGGCCGAAGCTGTCACCGCCTTGCGCAAGGCCGGCCTGCGGGTGCGCCTGCTGTCGGGTGACCATCCCGCGGCCGTGGCACGCATGGCCGGGCAACTGGACCTCGTGCATTGGCGCGGTGGCGCGACGCCGCAGTCCAAGCTCGCCGCGGTGCGCGAGTGGCAGGCCGGTGGCGAGCATGTGCTGATGGTGGGCGACGGCATCAACGACGCCCCCGTGCTGGCGGCGGCCGACGTGCGCATCGCGATGGGGCAGGGCGCCATGCTGGCCCGCAGCGCAGCGGACGCCTTGCTCGTCTCCAACCGCCTGATGGCCCTGCCGCAGGCCCTGGCCCTGGCGAAGAAGACCCGCCGCGTGCTGCGCCAGAACCTGGCCTGGGCGGCCCTCTACAACCTGGCCTGCGTGCCGCTGGCCCTGGCCGGCTGGCTGCCGCCGCTGGCGGCCGGCATCGGCATGGCGACGAGTTCCCTCTTCGTCGTCCTCAACGCCCAAAGGCTCAACCGCTGAAGTCAGGCTGATGGACATCCTCTACCTCCTCATCCCCTTTTCCGTCGTCCTGGTGCTGCTCATCGTGGCCGTGTTCGGCTGGGCTGTGAACTCCGGCCAACTCGACGGATTCGAAAACGAGGCTGAACGCATCCTGCTTGACGAGGATCAAGCCGCCTGAGGTCGGCTCCACGAAGAATCGTTTGCATCAGACTGAAGGAGTCGCGATGGCGAACGAAAAGGTCCCGGTGGCGTCCGGGGCGACATACGAGGATGGACCGGTGCGTGCCTTTGCGCTGGCAGCGGTCCTGTGGGGCGTGGTGGGCATGGCCGTGGGTGTCTTCATCGCCGCCCAGCTGGCCTGGCCCGAACTCGGTGCCGGCATTCCCTGGCTCAGCTACGGCCGCCTGCGCCCCCTGCACACCAATGCGGTGATCTTCGCCTTCGGTGGCTGCACGCTGATGGCGACCAGCTATCACGTCGTGCAGCGCACCGGCCAGACGCGGTTGTTCGCACCCGGCCTGGCCTGGTTCCATTTCTGGGCCTGGCAGGCCGTCATCGTCGGCGCCGCCATCACGCTGCCCATGGGCTTCACACGCGGCAAGGAATACGCGGAGCTCGAGTGGCCCATCGGCGTGCTGATCACCCTCGCCTGGGTGGCCTACGCCATCGTCTTCTTCGGCACCGTGGGGCGGCGCAAGATCCGCCACATCTACGTGGCCAACTGGTTCTTCGGGGCCTTCATCCTGGCCGTCGCCCTGCTGCACCTGGTCAACGGCGCCGTGCTGCCGGTCAGCCTCTGGAAAAGCTACTCGGCCTACGCCGGCGTGCAGGACGCCATGGTGCAGTGGTGGTACGGCCATAACGCGGTCGGCTTCTTCCTGACCGCGGGCTTCCTCGGGATGATGTACTACTACATCCCCAAGCAGGCCGAGCGCCCCGTCTACAGCTACCGCCTGTCCATCGTCCACTTCTGGGCGCTGATCTTCACCTATATGTGGGCAGGCCCCCACCATCTGCACTACACGGCCTTGCCGGACTGGGCGCAGAGCGTGGGCATGATCTTCAGCCTGGTGCTGCTGGCGCCGAGCTGGGGCGGCATGATCAACGGCGTCATGACGCTCAGTGGTGCCTGGCACAAGCTGCGGGATGACCCCATCCTGAAGTTCCTCATCGTGTCGCTGTCCTTCTACGGCATGTCGACCTTCGAGGGCCCGATGATGTCCATCAAGACGGTCAATGCGCTGTCGCACTACACCGACTGGACCGTGGGCCACGTGCACAGCGGCGCCCTGGGTTGGGTGGGCCTGATCTCCATGGGCTCGCTCTATCACCTGATCCCGCGCATGTTCGGCCGCACGGAGATGTACTCCAGGCGCGCCATCGAGCTGCACTTCTGGATCGCGACCCTGGGCATCGTGCTCTACATCGCCGCGATGTGGATCGCCGGCGTCATGCAGGGGCTGATGTGGCGCGCCGTCAATCCCGACGGCACCCTGGTCTACACCTTTGTCGAGAGCGTGAAGGCCACCTGGCCCTTCTACGTGGCGCGGCTGGCGGGTGGCCTGCTGTATCTGGCCGGCATGCTGGTGATGGCCTGGAACGTCGTGAAGACCGTGCAGGCCGGCAAGCCTCAGCAGGTCCGCATCCCTCAAGTCCTGGCGCATGCCTGAAGGAGGCATCGACATGAGCACCAATACTGAACGCTATTCCGGCCACCAGCGCATCGAGACCAGCAATCTGCTGATGATCATCCTGGTGCTGCTGACGGTCTTCGTCGGCGGCTTCGTCGAGATCGTGCCGCTGTTCTTCCAGCGCTCGACCACGCAGGCCGCTCCCGGGCTGAAGCCCTACACGGCCCTGCAGGTGGCCGGCCGCGACATCTATGTCCGCGAGGGTTGCTACAACTGCCACTCGCAGATGATCCGCCCGCTGCTGGCCGAGACCCTGCGCTACGGCGCCTACTCGACGGCCGGCGAATTTGTCTACGACCACCCTTTCCAGTGGGGCAGCAAGCGCACCGGTCCTGACCTGCACCGCGTTGGCGGCAAGTACAGCGACGACTGGCACCGCATCCACCTGAACAACCCGCGCGATCTGGTGCCGGAGTCCAACATGCCTGCCTATTCCTGGTTGGCCAATGCGCCAGTCGACGCGGCGGCCCTGCCGGCCAAGATGACGGCGCTGCGCACCCTGGGCGCGCCCTACACGGACGCCGAGATCCAGGGCGCTCCCCAGGCCGCCGCCGGCAAGACCGAGCTGGACGCCCTGGTCGCCTATCTGCAGGTGCTGGGCACCGCAGGCCCAAGCAACAAGGAGGCTTCTCGTGGGAATCAATGAACTGCGCATGGCCGTGACCGTGGTGTCGCTGGCCGTCTTCATCGGCATCGTCGTCTGGGCCTGGCGCGGCCGCTTCGAGGCCGCCGCCGAGCTGCCGCTGCAAGGGGAGGAGCAATGAGCGATTTCATCAGCCCCGGCTGGTCGATCTTCGTCGCCGCCGCCACCGTGCTGGGCCTCATCGCCTGCATCGTGCTGCTGCTCATCGCCAGCCGCCGCCAGCCTTCGGCCGCCGACAACACCACCGGTCATATCTGGGACGAAGACCTGCGTGAGCTGAACAATCCCCTGCCGCTTTGGTGGATGGGCCTGTTCGTGCTGACCATCGTCTTCGCCGGCGCCTATCTCGCCCTCTATCCGGGCCTGGGCAGCGCCGGCGGCAAGCTGGCCTGGACGAGCGTCAATGAACACGCCGCCGACGTCAGCCAGGCGCGCGCCGCGATGGCGCCGGTCTATGCCGGCTTCGCCAACATGGCGCCCGAGCAACTGGCCAAGGACGAGAAGGCGCATGCCATCGGCGAGCGTTTGTTCGCCAACAACTGTGCCCAGTGCCACGGCGCGGACGCCAAGGGTTCCAAGGGCTTCCCCAACCTGACCGACAAGGACTGGCTCTGGGGCGGCAGCTTCGAGACCATCACCGAGACCATCACCAAGGGCCGCGAAGGCAATATGCCCGTGATGGCACCGGCCGTCGGCACGAGCGAGGACGTGCGCAACGTCGCCCACTACGTGCTGTCGCTGTCCGACAGTCCGCACAACCCGCTCTACGCCCAGCTGGGCAAGCCCAAGTTCGTCGTCTGCGCCGCCTGCCACGGCCCCGGCGGCAAGGGCAATCCAGCCCTGGGGGCACCGAATCTCTCGGACAAGATCTGGCTGCACGGCTGGGGCGAGGAAGCCGTCATGGCCATGGTCAACAACGGCAAGCACAATGTGATGCCGGCGCACGGCGAGCGACTGACGCCCGAGCAGATCCGGGTGTTGGCGGCTTATGTCTGGGGCCTCAGCAACTGAGTCATGGCCGATTCCGAAGCCGTCATCCGGCTCTACCGCTCTGAAGACAAGATCCACCCGCGCGCGGTGGACGGCTTCTACGCGCGCTGGCGCTGGGCCCTCGTCGCCCTGACCCAGCTCGTCTTCTACGGCCTGCCCTGGCTGAGCTGGGGTGACCGGCCGGCCGTGCTGTTCGACCTGGCCGCGCGTCGCTTCTACGTCTTCGGCCTGGTGCTGTATCCGCAGGACTTCGTCTATCTCGCGGTGCTGCTGATGGTCTCGGCCTTCGCCCTCTTCCTGTTCACGGCGGTGGCGGGGCGGGTCTGGTGCGGCTATGCCTGCCCGCAGACCGTCTACACCGAGATCTACATGCGGGTGGAGCGCTGGTTCGAGGGCGACCGCAATGCGCGGCTTCGCCTGGAAAAGGCGCCCTGGTCCTTCGACAAGCTGTGGCGCAAGGCCGGCAAGCAGTTCGTGTGGATCGTCATGGGGCTTTGGACGGGTTTCAGCTTCGTCGGCTACTTCACGCCCATCCACACACTGGGCGCCGAGGTGCTGAGCCTGGGGATGGGGCCGTGGGAGACCTTCTGGGTGCTGTTCTACGGCTTTGCGACCTACGGCAATGCGGGCTACATGCGCGAGCAGGTCTGCAAATACATGTGTCCGTATGCGCGCTTCCAGAGCGCGATGTTCGACCGCGACACGCTGATCATCAGCTATGACCCGGTGCGCGGCGAGCCGCGTGGCAAGAACACCCAGCGCGGCAAGAAGGGCGAGGCCCGCTTGGAGGCCGTGGGCGACTGCATCGATTGCGGCCTGTGCGTGCAGGTCTGCCCGACCGGCATCGACATCCGCGATGGCCTGCAGTACGAATGCATCAGCTGCGCCGCCTGCATCGACGTCTGCGACGGCGTCATGGACAAGATGGGCACGCCGCATGGCCTGATCCGCTACGACACCGAGAACGGCCTGGAGCAGGGGCTCAGCCGCGCGCAGCGCTGGCGCCGCGTTTTCAGGCCGCGTGTGCTCGTCTACGGCACGGTGCTGCTGCTGATCTGCGCCGGCGCCCTCTACAGCCTGGCCTCGCGCCACAGCTTCCGCGTCGACGTGGTGCGCGACCGTGCCGCCCTGGCCCGCATCGTCGAGGACGGCTGGGTCGAGAACGTCTATCGGCTGCAGATCATGAATGCGACCGAGTCGGCGCAGCGCTACCGTCTGGAGGCCGATGGCTTGCCCGGCCTGAAGATCAGCCAGGCGAACACCATCGAGATCGGGCCCGCCGAGGCGCGCTGGGTGGCGGTGTCCCTGCGCATGCCGCCCGAGGCTGCCCAGGCCCTGAAGTCCGGCGCCCATGCGCTGCAGTGGCGCGTGAAGCGCGAAGCCGACGGCGAGACCGTCGCCGAGAAATCCACCTTCGTCGTGCCGCGCTGACGCGGCAGGAGACTTCGATGAACGTCATTCCCACCACCTCCACATCGCCCTGGCGCCAGCCCATGTTCTGGCTCGTCGTGTCCGGCCCGGCCCTCGTCGTCATCGCCAGCTTCTACACGCTGAGCCTGGCCATCCGCCATCCCGACCCGCCGCTGGAACTGCGTCACACCGCGGCCCAGGCCGCCGATGACGTGGCCGACCTGCGCGCCCACGAAGGCGACCCCGTGCCGGCCCTGGTGGCCCGCAACCACGCCGCCACCGGCACGGCAGGCCTGAAGAAATGAACGGTCCCGCCGGCCCCTCGCGCGTCAGGCGTTTCGCGATGGCGGTGGTCTGGTCGTCCTTCCTGGCGGCCGGCGTGATGGAAGCCCTCGTCTTCGCCGTCGTCGACCCGGCCGACCTGCGCTGGTTCGGTGGTGCGTCCCTCGAGCTGTCGGCGCAGGCGATCTACACGCTGAGCTTTTTGATCTTCTGGGGTGTCATTGCCCTGGGTGCCAGCCTGTCGCTGCTGCTGGTGAGCCTGCCCGAGGACGACGTCAGGCCTGCGCGTCGCGCGCCGGGCTGGCCTCATTGAGGGCGGCATTGGCGACGACGCGGGCACCGCGGTCGTAGGTCCAGTAGGCCCAGGCCCAGTCCAGCAGCACGACGAAGCGGTTGCGATAGCCGATCAGGAAGTAGACGTGGGCGAACAGCCAGAACAACCAGGCGAAATAGCCTGAGAAGCGCAGCGGCCCGGCCGGCGTGCCGAGGTCGACGACGGCGCTGTTGCGGCCGATGGTGGCCAGGTTGCCGTAGTCGCGGTAGCGGAAGGCCTGCGTCGCCTCGCCGCGCAGCCGGCGCTGGATGTTGGCGGCGGCGCAGCGGCCCATCTGCTTGGCAGCGGGCGACACGCCGGGGACCGGCTTGGGCGCCTGGCCGGGCGCATGGCTTTGCGCGGCGGCGAGGTCGCCGATGACTTGGAGGGTGGGATGGACCTTGAGGCTGAGGTCGGGCTCGACGAAGACGCGGCCGGCGCGGTCCAGCGTGCAGCCGGTGGCTTCGGCCAGCACGCGGCCCAACGGTGAGGCGGCCACGCCAGCGGCCCAGACGACGCAGCGGCTCGCCAGGCGTTCGGCGCCGGCACTCGTCGTGACGTCCAGGCCTTCGGCATCGATACCGGTCACGCGGGCACCCAGGCGTACGTCCACGCCCAGCGCGACAAGTTGCTCGCGTGCGCTCTCGCTCAGCGAATCGGGCATGGCAGCCAGCACACGCGGCCCGCCTTCGACCAGCAGCACCTTGGCCTGGCGCGGGTCGATGCGGCGGAACTCGCCGGGCAGGGTGTGGCGGGCAATCTCGGCCAAGGTGCCGGCCAGCTCCACGCCCGTCGGCCCGGCGCCGACGACGACGAACTGCATCAGCGCGGCGCGCTTCACCGGGTCGTCCTCGCGCTCTGCGGCTTCGAAGGCCAACAGCACGCGGCGGCGGATCTCGAAGGCGTCTTCCAGCGTCTTCAGCCCCGGCGCGTGGCTGGCCCAGTCGTCGCGGCCGAAATAGCTGTGCGTGGCGCCGGCCGCGACGATGAGATGGTCCCAGCGCAGCACCGCGCCGTCCTTCAGCGTGGCAGTCTTCGCACCGGCGTCGATGCCGGTCACCTCGCCGAGCAGCGTCGTCACATTGCGCTGGCTGCGGAAGAGATGGCGGATGGGCGCCGCGATGGACGGGGCCGAGAGGCCCGCCGTCGCCACCTGGTAGATCAGGGGCTGGAAGAGGTGGTGGTTGGTCTTGTCGACGACGGTGATGTCGACTGCAGCAGCGCGCAGGGCACGCGCCGCCTCCAGGCCGCCGAAGCCGCAGCCGATGATGAGGACTTGGGGACGCATGAACCCCATCCTACGCCTGGGTTGCTGCGCTGCAGCATGGGTTCGGTCAAGCCCCGTTTCCTGCTGTTGCAATGGATGCGAAGCTGGGGAGAGGCTGGGCGCGACGGGCCTCATAGGATTTGGAGCGCCCGGTGCAAGGTCGGGCGCAGCCTGCCCGATGTCCGCTACCGCCCTGGTCACTCCCGTCCCCCCATCTCCCACCTGGCAACGCCTGCGCAGCGAAGGCCTGCACGGCCTGTCCTTCCGCCAGGGCCTGCTGGCCGTCTTCCTGTTGATTGCGGTCGCCCTCGGCGGCGCGGCGGCCCAGGCCATGCTGGCGCTCGAGCACGTCGCCCTGCAGGGCCGCGAAGCCTCGCAGGACGCCGCGGCGCTGTCGGCCCAGGTGCAGCGCCTGGCCGAGCGCACCGTCGCCATGGAGCGCAGCGCGCGCCAGTTCCTGGTGCTGGACGATGCCGGCCTGCGCGAGCGCTTCCAGTCCGCTTGGGCGGACGCCCGCGACACCCAGGCAGCATTGGCCATCACGCTTCCCGTACAGGGCGCGCGTCAGCTCTTTGTCGACTGGAATGCCCAAGCCGATGCGGCTTGGCGCGTCGTGCAGAACCCCGGCCGGGCCCGCCAGCTGGCGCTGCAGCGCTTGACGCCGCTGTTCGCCCGCCTGCACGGCATCAACCAGGCGCTGAGCCAGCAGAGCCAGCAGGCCATGGACAGACGAAGCGACGCCGTGCTGGCCGAACTGGAGCAGCAGCGCCGCCTCATCAGCGCCCTGGTCGTCGGCGCCATCGTGATCGCTGTGCTGCTCGGCCTCGCCTTCGGCCATTGGCTGCTGCGGCCGCTGACGGATGTGGAGGCGGCCATCGGCCGGTTGGGTGACAACCGCTTCGACCAGCCCGTCGATGTGCGCGGCCCGGTGGACCTGCGGCGCCTGGGGCGCCAGCTGGAGTGGCTGCGCCAGCGCCTGGCCACGCTGGAGTCCGACAAGACCCGCTTCGTGCGCCACATCTCCCACGAGCTGAAGACGCCCATGGCCTCCATCCGCGAAGGCGCGGCCCTGCTGCGCGATGGCGTGGCCGGCCCGCTGACCAGCGACCAGGCCGAGATCGTGCGCATCCTGGGCGACAACAGTGCGGCCCTGCAGCACCAGATCGAAGGTCTGCTGAGCTACCAGGCCCTGGCTTCCGACGCCCAGCAGCTGCGCCGTCAGCCGGTGGAACTGGGGGGCCTGCTGGCGCGCGTCGTCGACGAGCAGCGCCTGCTGTGGCAGGCCAAGGGCTTGCAGGTGCAGCTGGAAGCGCCGGACACCACGGCGCTTGTCGACGGCGACAAGCTGGCCGCCGTGCTCGCCAATTTGCTCGTCAACGCGGTGCGCTTCAGCCCACCAGGCGGGACCATCCGGCTGCTGCTGGCGCAGGACGCGGCCGGCATCAGCATCGACTGCATCGACGCAGGCGCGGGTGTCGCGCCCGAGGACGTCGAGCGCATCTTCGACCCCTTCTACCAGGGCCGCCATCAGCCCCCCGGCGCGCGCCGCGGCAGCGGCATCGGCCTGTCCATCGTGCGCGAGATCGTGCAGGCCCATGGCGGCAGTTGCCGGCTGCTGGCCAGCGAGAGCGGCGCCCAATTCCGGATCGAGCTTCCCCACCATGTCCATACCGCCCCGACGACTGCTTGAGATGGGCCTGCTGCTGCTGCTGGCGGCCTGCCAGACGCCGGCGCCCGCGCCCCTGCCGCCCGAGCCAGCCTGTCCCGAGCCGCCGCCAGCGCCAGTCGCCAGCGATGACAACGCCAAGGCCCTGCAGGGCTATGTGGCCGATCTGCACAAGGCCCTGCAGCTCGGTCAGGGCCGCAGCGCCGCCGACCAGGCCCAGGCCACGGCCCAGCTGGAGGCCCTGGGCAATTCCAGCGACCCCCAGGCGGAGCCGCTCAAGCCTCTGGTGGCCCTGGCAACGGCGCGCATGGCCGAGCAGAAGCGGCTGCAGGACAGCATCGACAAGCTCAGCCAGCAATTGCGCGACAGCCAGCGTCGCAACGAGCAGCTCAACGAGAAGCTGGAAGCGCTGAAGGCCATCGAGCAGACCCTGCCGGCCAAGCCCGGCGCGAGATGAAGCCCCTCGTCCAAGGAGTACCTTGGCCGGTCCCCAGGGGGGACGGCGATGCTTGCCGGGTTGACCGGCAAGCACATCGCCCAACGCGGGCCGGCTAGGGAGCGGCCCGGCGCTCGGCCCGCTAAGACCGACAGGAGCCTGCATGACCGCTCAAGCCACCATCCTCGTCGTCGACGACGACACCGACCTGTTGCGTCTGATGACCATGCGGCTGACCGCCGCCGGCCATGCGGTGCAGGCCGTCTCCAGCGCCGAGGCCGCGCTGGCCCATCTGGCCGTGCGCCTGCCGGCCCTGGTCATCACCGACGTGCGCCTGCCCGGACTGGACGGCCTGGCCCTGTTCGATGAGATCCGCGCCCATCACCCCTCGCTGCCCGTCATCCTGTTGACCGCCCATGGCAGCATTCCGGATGCGGTGGAGGCGACGACGCGCGGCGCCCATGCCTATCTGACCAAGCCCTACGACGGCAAGGAGCTGCTGGGCAAGATCAACCAGGCCCTGCGCGTCAACGCGCCCCAGCCCCTGCCTTTCGACGGCGACGGTGAATGGCGCAGCGAGATCATCAGCCGCAGCCCGCGCATGGCCGAGGTGCTGGCCGAGGCGCGGCTGGTGGCCGGGACGGACGCCAGCGTGCTGATCGCTGGCGACAGTGGCAGCGGCAAGGAGCTGCTGGCTCGCGCCATCCACCAGGCCAGCCCGCGCGCGGCCAAGCCCTTTGTCGCCGTGAACTGCGCGGCCATTCCCGAGGCCCTGCTGGAGTCCGAACTCTTCGGCCATGTGAAGGGCGCCTTCACCGGCGCCCAGGGGCATCGACAGGGCCTGATTCCGGCGGCCGAAGGCGGCACCGTCTTCCTCGACGAGATCGGCGACATGCCGCTGGCCCTGCAGGTCAAGCTGCTGCGCGTGCTGCAGGAGCGCGTCGTGCGGCCGGTGGGCAGCAATGAGGCCGTGCCCGTGGACGTTCGCGTGCTGTCCGCCACCCATCGCGACCTGGAGCTGGCCATGGCCGAGGGCGGGTTCCGGCCCGACCTCTATTACCGGCTCAACGTCGTGCAGCTGAGCCTGCCGCCGCTGGCGGAAAGGCGCGAGGACATCGCGCTGCTGGCCCAGCACTTCCTGTTGACCCTGGCCGGGCGGCATCGCAAGCCAGTGCGAGGCTTTGCGCCCGACGCCCTCGACGCGCTCGTGACGGCTCCATGGCCGGGCAATGTGCGCCAGCTCTTCAACGTGGTGGAGCAGGTCTGCGTGCTGGCCACTGCACCGCTGGTGCCGCTGGCCCAGGTGCAGCGCGCCCTGCAGATGCCGCCGACCGCAGTGCTGAACTATCAGCATGCCAAGCAGCGCTTCGAGCGCGACTATCTGAACCAGCTGCTGAAGCTGACCTCGGGCCAGGTGGCCGAGGCCGCCCGCCTGGCCGACCGCAATCGCACCGAGTTCTACCGCCTGCTGCAGAAGCATGGCCTGGACCCGCAGCTGTTTCGCGGCGACGCCGCCCCCTAGCCCAGCCGTCACAGTCTGGCGACAGGACGTTGTCAGATGGATCAAGCACTTAGGCCGCTGCTGCGGGGGAGGCGTCGCCACCCGGCGACAAAACGTGCGCCTCGCGACCCTCGTCATGCGTGAGTTCTCCGGCAAGTGCCTGATCTGCAAGGGAAACCGCAAGCTGGCACAGGCCTTGCGCTAAGGCGGAGGTGGCGCCGCCCGGTGCCGCTTTCGATTCACGCATCCCAGGAGATTCCGCATGCGACAAACCTCGACCTTCGCCCGACTGCTGACCGCCGCCCTGATGGCGGGTGCCGCGACCGCGAGCTTCGCGGCCGACCAGGCACCGGCGCCCTCCACCGCGCCGGCCGAACAGGTCGCGCAGGCACAGCCGGCCGGTGATGCCGCCATCGCCAGTCAGGCCCAGGCCGCCCTGCAAAAGGACAAGGACCTGCAAGCCCTGCCGTTGACCGTCAGCAGCACGAGTGCTGGCGTGATCGTCCTGAAGGGCGCTGCACCCACCGCCGACCTGGCCCAGAAGGCCGTTCAGCTGGTGCAGGCCGTGCCCGGCGTGAAGGAAGTGCGTAACGAGATCAAGGTCGGCTGACTGCTGTTCGTCCTCTGATCTCGAGGCCCCGCGCGCCCCCGCGGGGCCTTTTTTGCGCCCGCCAACCGG
>CBHWBD010000115.1:0-15913 GCA_966111775.1 uncultured Comamonadaceae bacterium
GGCGCTTTAGCTCAGTTGGTTAGAGCGATGGAATCATAATCCACAGGTCCGGGGTTCGAGTCCCTGAAGCGCCACCAAAATCCGAACGGCCCGAGCACACTGCTCGGGCCGTTTGTCTTTTCAGACCCGCTTTGCAGCCGCCGCCGCGGCGACTGCTTACGCAGCCACTGGACATGCCATGTACCGCTGTGTTCTCCCGCTGGCGCTCGCCGCCACCTGCCTGGTCGCCCAGGCGCAAACCCATCGCTTCTTCCCGGCCACCGCATTGCGCGGCGAGTTCGTCATCACGCAGTACCCCGACGTGCTGTTGAACGGCAAGTACGCACGCCTGGCGCCCGGCAGCCGCATCAAGGGCGACACCAACTTGCTCGTGCAACCGGCCGGCCTGACGGGCCAGAAGCTCATCGTCCACTACACCGTGGAGTCCAGCGGCCTGATCATGGACGTCTGGGTGCTGAACCCGGCCGAGCTCGCCAACAAGACCTGGCCGACGACGCCGGCCGAGGCCGCGAGCTGGCAGTTCATCCCCGGCAACCAGACGTGGGTCAAGCCATGAGCGAGGCGACCCCAAAGAAGGTCTACATCAAGACCTTCGGCTGCCAGATGAACGAGTACGACTCGGACAAGATGGCCGACGTGCTGGGCGCCGCCAAGGGCTACACGCCCACCGACGACCCCGAGCAGGCCGACCTGATCCTGTTCAACACCTGCTCGGTGCGCGAGAAGGCGCAGGAGAAGGTCTTCAGCGACCTCGGTCGCGTCAAGCACCTCAAGGCCAAGGGCGTCATGATCGGCGTCGGCGGCTGCGTGGCCTCGCAGGAAGGCGCGGCCATCATCGAGCGTGCGCCCTATGTGGACGTCGTCTTCGGCCCGCAGACCCTGCACCGCCTGCCGCAGATGCTGGAAGCCCGCCGCGAGCAGCGCCGCCCGCAGGTCGACATCTCCTTTCCCGAGATCGAGAAGTTCGACCACCTGCCGCCGGCCAAGGTCGAGGGCGCCTCGGCCTTCGTCTCCATCATGGAAGGCTGCTCCAAGTACTGCAGCTACTGCGTGGTGCCCTACACCCGCGGCGAAGAGGTCTCGCGGCCCTTCGACGACGTGCTGACCGAGATCGCCGGCCTGGCCGACCAGGGCGTCATGGAAATCAACCTGCTGGGCCAGAACGTCAATGCCTACCGCGGCAAGATGGGCGACACGGCGGAGTACGCCGACCTGGCCCTGCTGCTGGAATACGCCGCCGAGATCCCCGGCATCCAGCGCCTGCGTTTCACCACCAGCCACCCCAACGAGTTCAGCCCCCGCCTCATCGAGGCCTACGGCAAGATCCCGCAGCTGGTGAACCATCTTCACCTGCCGGTGCAGCATGGCAGCGACCGCATCCTGATGGCCATGAAGCGCGGCTACACGGCGCTGGAGTTCAAGAGCATCGTGCGCAAGCTGCGCGCCATCCGCCCGGACCTGCGCCTGGCCAGCGACTTCATCGTCGGCTTCCCCGGCGAGACCGACGAGGACCACGCCAAGCTGATGAAGCTGGTGCACGACGTCGGCTTCGACGCGTCCTTCAGCTTCATCTTCAGCCCCCGTCCCGGCACGCCGGCCGCGGCGCTGGAAGACACGACACCCTACGAGGTCAAGGTCAAGCGCCTGCAGGAGCTGCAGGCCGCCGTCGAGGCGCATGCCATCGGCATTTCGCAGGGCATGGTGGGCAAGGTCGAGAAGGTGCTGGTCACCGGCAACGCCCGCAAGGACGCCTCCGAGCTGATGGGCCGCACCGAGTGCAACCGCATCGTCAACTTCGCGGGTTCGCCGCGCTTGATGAACCAGCTCGTCGATGTGCGCATCACGATGGCCTTCGCGCATTCCCTGCGCGGCGAGGTCGTCACGACTGAGGAGGTGCTCAGCGCCTGAAGCTGAGCAAATACCAGGGTGGCAGGGCCACGCCGAGCACCAGCAAGGCGTAGCCGGCCATGCGGCCGTCGCGACCCAGCAGAATCAAAGTCGCGATGGTGGCCACCGTGCCACCCGCCGCTCCCCAGGCCCACAGCTTTCGCCAGCCCAAAGACTTCGCCTCACGCCGCCACAGCCCCTTGATCGCCAGCGCCAGCAGCGCCGCCAGCCCCCAGGCGGGCGCAAACAGGTTGGTGATATGCCAGAAGGCGTCGAGAGGGCTCATTCGGACTTGACCGGCGTCAGGGGCGGAAAAGCCGCGAATCCTACAATTCAGCTTCCATGTCGGTCTTTGCTCTCGGCCTGAACCACAACACCGCCCCGCTCGATCTGCGCGGGCGGTTTGCGTTCACTCTCGAACAACTGGCACCGTCGCTGACCGGCCTGCGCCAGAAGCTGTCCGGCACGCCCGAGGCCGCCATCCTGTCCACCTGCAACCGCACCGAGGTCTATGTGGCCGCGCCGTCGGCCCTGGTCCAGCCCGCCATTGCCTGGCTGGCCGACACCGGCGGCGTTCAGGCCGGCGCCCTGCGCGAGCACGCCTATGTGATGCAGGGCAGCGACGCCGCCCGCCATGCCTTCCGCGTCGCGGCCGGCCTGGACTCCATGGTGCTGGGCGAGCCCCAGATCCTGGGCCAGATGAAGCAGGCCGTGCGCGAGGCCGAGAACGCCGGCGCCCTGGGCACGACCCTGCACCAGCTCTTCCAGCGCAGCTTCTCGGTCGCCAAGGAAGTGCGCTCCTCCACAGAGATCGGTGCCCATTCCATCAGCATGGCCGCCGCGGCGGTGCGCCTGGCCGGCCAGCTGTTCGAGGACCTGGCCAAGACCCGCGTGCTGTTCGTGGGCGCCGGCGAGATGATCGAGCTGACCGCGACTCACTTCGCGGCCAAGACACCGCGCCAGATGGCCGTCGCCAACCGGACTCTCGAGCGCGGCGAAAAGCTCGCGACCCATTTCGGCGCCGAAGCCATGCGCCTGGCCGACCTGCCCGAGCGCCTGCATGAGTTCGACATCGTCGTCTCCTGCACCGCCTCCAGCCTGCCCCTGATCGGCCTGGGCGCCGTCGAGCGGGCGCTGAAAAAGCGCAAGCACCGCCCGATGTTCATGGTCGACCTGGCCGTGCCGCGCGACATCGAGCCCGAGGTCGCCCAACTGGACGACGTCTACCTCTACACCGTCGACGAGCTCGCCGCCCAGGTACAGACGGCCGGCGAGAAGCGCCAGGCCGCCGTGGCCCAGGCCGAGGCCATCGTCGAGACCGGCGTGCAGAGCTTCATGCACTGGCTGGACCAGCGCCACACCGTGCCGCTTATCCAGGCCCTGCATGCGCAGGCCGACGACTGGCGCGCGCTGGAAATCGCCCGCGCCCGCAAGCTGCTGGCCAAGGGTGCCGACGTGGACGAGGTGCTGGACGCCCTGTCCAGGGGCCTCACCCAGAAGCTGCTGCACGGCACGCTGGCCGAGCTGAACAGCAGCGACGGCGAGCAGCGCCTGCAACTGGCCCAGACGGTGTCGCGCCTCTTCCTGCGCGGCAAGCAGTCTTAGCGGCGCTCACCTGCCGCCGCCCGGCGCTCCGGGATCAAGTCCTCGCGCCGCCCCTGACTGCCCTTCCCGTTTCCCGCCATGAAAGACTCCCTGCGCCAGCAGTTCGACCGCCTCGGCTACCGCCTCGCCGAGCTCGACGCCCTCCTCGCCGACGGCAGCATTGCCGCCGACATGAAGCGCTATCGCTCGGTGACCAAGGAGCAGGCCGAGGTCTCCGGCCTCGTCGAGCGCTACCGCCGCTACCAGACTCACGAGGCCGACCTCGCCGCCGCGCGCGAGATGCTGGACGACCCCGAGATGGCCGAGATGGCGCGCGAGGAGATCGCCACCAACGAGGCAGCACTGACCGCACTCGACCAGGAGCTGCAACTCGCGCTGATCCCCAAGGACCCCGACGACGAGCGCAATGCCTTCCTGGAAATCCGCGCCGGCACGGGTGGCGATGAATCGGCCCTGTTCGCCGGCGACCTGGCGCGCATGTACCTGCGCTTCGCCGAAGCCCAGGGCTGGCGCACCGAGATCCTGTCGGAGAACGTATCCGACCTGGGTGGCTACAAGGAGCTGGTCGTGCGCGTGGAGGGCGACGGCGTGTATGGCCGTCTGAAGTTCGAGTCCGGCGGCCACCGCGTGCAGCGCGTGCCGGCGACGGAAACCCAGGGCCGCATCCACACCAGCGCCTGCACCGTGGCCGTGATGCCCGAGCCCGACGAGGCCGAGGCCATCACGCTGAACCCGGCCGACCTGCGCATCGACACCTTCCGCGCCAGCGGCGCCGGCGGTCAGCACATCAACAAGACCGACTCCGCCGTGCGCGTCGTCCACCTGCCGACCGGCATCGTGGCCGAATGTCAGGACGGCCGCAGCCAGCACAGCAACAAGGCCAAGGCGTTGCAGGTGCTGCAGGCCCGCATCCAGGAAAAGGAGCGCAGCGAACGCGCCGCCAAGGAGGCCGCCACGCGCAAAGGGCTCATCGGCACCGGCGACCGCAGCGACCGCATCCGCACCTACAACTTCCCCCAGGGGCGGCTGACCGACCACCGCATCAACCTGACGCTCTACAAGCTGGGCCAGATCATGGACGGCGACCTGAACGACGTCATCCAGGGCCTGCTGGCCGCCCAGGCCGCCGAACAGCTGGCCGAGCTGGAAGCCGGGCGCACATGACGGTTGATGAAGCGCTGGCCCTGGCGCGCCAGCTCGGCATCGAGCGCGGTGACGCGCAGACGCTGATCGGCCATCTGACCGGCCAGAGCCGCACCTGGCTCGTCACCCACGGCGATGCGCTGGTGCCCGCTGCCGATGCCGCCCTGCGCCGCCTGGCCGCTGGCGAGCCGCTGGCCCACCTGACCGGCTGGCAGCACTTCCACGGCCTGCGGCTGCAGGTCACGCCGGCCACGCTGATCCCGCGCCCGGACACCGAGACCCTGGTCGACTGGGCGCTGGAGCTGCTGGCCGCCCTGCCTGGTGAGCCAACCGTCGTCGACCTCGGCACCGGCAGCGGCGCCATCGCCCTGGCCATCAAGGCCGCCTGCCCGCGCGCCCGGGTCACGGCCGTCGACTTCAGCGCTGACGCCCTGGCCGTCGCCCGGTCGAACGGCGAGAGGCTTGCGCTGGAAGTCGACTGGCGTTGGGGCAGCTGGTTCGAGCCGCTGGCCGGCCAGCGCTTCGACCTCGTCGTCAGCAACCCGCCCTATATCGCCGGCGACGACCCGCATCTGCCGGCCCTGCGCCACGAGCCCCTCACGGCGTTGACGCCCGGCGGCGACGGCCTGGCCGATCTGCAGACCCTGATTGATGCTGCGCCGCAACATCTGAACGCCGGCGGCTGGCTGCTGATGGAGCATGGCTGGGACCAGGCCGAGGCCGTGGCTTCGCGCTTGCAGGCACAAGGGTTTTCCCAGGCCACCTTGAGGCGCGACCTGGCCGATCGGGCCCGCGCCAGTGGTGGCCGCTGGGATGCAACGGGCTGAAACCACCCCGAAATGTGTGATGTATTGCTGCCAGTTCTTGATTCCCGTAACTGAGCCGCGGGCGTAGTATCAAATCCCGGTGCCAGCCGATGCACCGCGCAGGAGACGATCATGGCCCGCCTTGCCAGCGCCGCAGTTCTGAGCCTCGCTGCCCTTTTTGGTGCCGCTTCAGCGTGGGCTGACAGCGATGCCAATCCGCGTTGGCAGGCCCGATTGCAGCTCAGCAGCGTCGACGGCGGCAGCGAGGCCCAACTGCCTCACCTCGGCGGCTCCCGCGTTCTCAGCGCCAACCTGCTGGGCGACTACTACCTCACCAGTTCCGGCTTCTCCAGCCTGCGCGGCGGCCTGCGCGCCACCGGCGGCGTGCTGATGGGTCCCCTGTCCATGTCCCAAAGCAGCGGCGGCCTGGCCTTGGGCAGCGGTTCCATCACCGCCGGGCGGCGCAGCCTGTCGCTGAGCGGGCCGGACGCCTATTCGGTCGACAACGCCAATCTTTCCTATGTCGGCATCGGCTACACGGGCCGCGTGAACCGGGGCGGGCTGGCCTTCAGTGCCGACTTCGGCCTGATGTCGGGCACCTACGGCGGCCTGCGCTTTGGCCGCAGCAGCGCCCAGGGCTTCGAGGACGCCATGCGCGACCTGCGCTTCAAGCCCCTGCTGCAACTGGGCCTGGCTTACAGCTACTGATAACGGACGGGATCCGTCCGGGATAATTGCGGTTTTGCCTTTTCAGAGAACTGCAATGAGCGACGTTCAGCAACGCATCGACGACCTGGTCAAGTCCAACCGTGTCGTGCTCTTCATGAAGGGCACGGCCCAGTTCCCCATGTGCGGCTTTTCCGGCCGCGCCATCCAGATCCTGAAAGCCGCCGGCGTCACCGACCTGAAGACCTTCAACGTGCTGGAAGACGAGGAAGTGCGCCAGGGCATCAAGGACTACGCCAACTGGCCCACCATTCCCCAGCTCTACATCAATGGCGAGTTCCTCGGTGGCTCGGACATCATGATGGAGATGTACGAGTCAGGTGAGCTCCAACAGGCCCTGGCTACGGCGTGACCCGCCTTGTCGTCGGGCTGACGGGCGCCACGGGTGCGGCCTATGCGCTGCGCCTGCTGCGCCGCTCGCGTGAGCTGGGCGTCGAGACCCACCTCACCGCTACGCCCGCCGGCATCCTGAACGCCCACCACGAGCTGGGCCTGGACCGCTCGGCGCTGGAAGCTGAAGCGGATCACGCCTACGCCCCCGGCGACATCGGCGCCTGCATCGCCAGCGGCAGCTTCGCCACGGCCGCGATGGTTGTCGCGCCCTGCTCGATGAAGTCCCTGGCCGCGATTGCCCACGGCCTGGGCGACAACCTGCTGACCCGCGCCGCCGACGTGACGCTGAAGGAGCGCCGCCGCCTCATCCTGATGGTGCGCGAAACGCCCTTCAACCTGGCGCATCTGCGCAATATGGTGGCGGTGACCGAGATGGGCGGCATCTGCTTCCCGCCGCTGCCGGCCTTCTATCACCACCCCAAGACCATCGAGGAGATGGTCAACGAGACGGCCGAGCGCGTGCTCGAGCTGGCGGGTGTGGCGCAGGCCCAGCCCAAGGCCTGGACGGGTCTCTAACGACGAACTGCCGGGTGAATCGGGCCTTGCACGGCCCTTGAGATGGCCAGCCCACCGGGAAGATGTCGGCTGGAACCGA
Source organism: uncultured Comamonadaceae bacterium (assembly GCA_966111775.1). Taxonomy (GTDB): domain Bacteria; phylum Pseudomonadota; class Gammaproteobacteria; order Burkholderiales; family Burkholderiaceae_C; genus Pelomonas. Next base: position 7,156 of record CBHWBD010000115.1, read on the forward strand.
CTCTCAGGGGAACGCCGTGGTGACGGGTCTCAGTGCCTCGCTGCTCAACTATCTGTCGACGCCGGGCCTCGACAACTCGACGGCCAACAGCAAGACGGCCACCAACGCACGCACCAAAGACAACTCGATCACTTCGCAGGCGGCTCAGGCCGCGCTGCAGCGCGCCGCCGGCACGGCGAAGTCGTCGGCAGCCAACCATCAGCTCGACGCCGCCCAGAAAAAACTGGGCACCGACCTGCGCGCTGCCCTGGACAAGGCCGGCGTCCACCTCAGCGGTGCCGTCGACATCTCGGTGAACAGCGACGGCAGCGTGGCCTTCAACGGCTCCGACGACGACAAGGCGGCGATGAAGGCCTTCCTGAAGGCCGACACCAGCCAGCCCAGCTTTGCCAACCGCATCGCCGACCAGGCGAAAGAGGCGATGAAGCTGTCGACGACCATCCAGCAGAACGCCGCGATCTCCCAGGCCGCCAAGCTGGCCCGCTCGGCCGGCGGCGTGATGTCGCTCTACACCTCGCTGATGCAGCAGAGCAGCAGCACCAGCGTGGTGTTCTCCATCTCGTCGACATCGAGCTCGCTGACCTATCCGGGCTCGTTGGCGGCCAGCGCCTGACGAGCCCGGTGCCCTGATCAGGGCTTCTGCACCACCAGGCCGCGACGTTCCAACAGCGGCTTGATGTCGGGCTCGTGGCCGACGAGGTTGCGGAACAACACCATCGCGTCTTCCGAGCCCCCACGCGACAGCAGCTTGGCGCGCAGCGCATCGCCGTTGGCACGCTTGAGGCCGCCGTTGGCCTTCAGCCATTCCACCGTGTCGGCGTCCAGCACCTCGCTCCAGATGTAGGCGTAGTAGCCGGCCGAGTAGCCACCCATGATGTGGCTGAAGTAAGGCAGGCGGTAGCGCGGCGGCACTGGGCCGAAGTCGATGCCCTCGTCCTTCAGCACCTTGGCCTCGAAGGCCATGACGGCGTCGGCCGCCGGCACTTCGCCGGCCTTGAGCTGGTGCAGGCGCTGGTCGACGATGGCCGCGCTCAGGTACGACAGCGTCGTGTAGCCCTGGTTGAAGCGCTTGGCGCGCGACACCTTGTCCAGCAGCTCGCGCGGCATGGGCTCGCCGGTCTGGTAGTGCTTGGCGTAGTTGGCGAGCACGCTCGGCCAGTCGGCCCAGACTTCATTGACCTGCGAGGGGTACTCGACGAAGTCGCGCGGCACGCGGCCCAGGCTGGGGTAGCGGCCCTTGTTGAACATGCCGTGCAGGGCATGGCCGAACTCGTGGAAGAGGGTGTTGACCTCGTCCCAGGTCAGCAGCGTCGGCTCGCCGGCCGGCGGCTTGGGGATGTTGAGGTGGTTGGCGACGACGGGCGAAGTGCCTTCCAGCGGGTTCTGGTTGACGTAGGCGTTCATCCACGCACCGCCGCGTTTGCTCGGGCGGGCATAGAGGTCGGCGATGAAGACGGCCAGCTGCTTGCCGTTGGTGTCGAAGACGTCGTAGGTGCGCACGTCGTCGCGGTAGACCGGCAGGTCGGTGCGGCGCTTGAAGCTGATGCCGTAGAGCTGGTGGGCGGCGAAGAAGACGCCCTTCTCCAGCACGCTGGTCAGCTCCAGATAGGGCTTGAGCTGGCTCTCGTCGAAGCCGTACTTGGCGGCGCGCAGCTTCTCCGAGTAGTAGCTCCAGTCCCAGGGTTGCAGGTCGAAGCTGGTCTGCTGCCTGGCCGACTGGTCGGCGTCGATGAGCTTTTGCAGCTCGGCCGCTTCCTGCTTGGCCGAGGCGACGGCGGCGGGGCCCAGCTTGCCGAGCATGGCGTTGACGGCATCGGCCGTCTTGGCGGTCTCCTCCTCCAGCACGAAGGCCGCCGGCGTCGCATAGCCCAGCAGGGCCGCGCGCTCCTGGCGCAGGGCGATCACGCTGGCAATGATGCCCGTGGTGTCATTGGCATTGCCGCGGCTGCCGCGTGCGACCGACGCACGGTGCAGGCGCTCGCGCACGGCACGGTTCTGAAGATTGGTCTCCTGCGGCTGGATGGTGGTGTTGAGCAGCGTCAGGACGTATTTGCCTTCCATGCCGCGCTTCTTGGCGACCTCGGCAGCAGCGGCGATCTGGGCGGGCGTCAGGCCGGCCAGTTCCTCGGCGCTGTCGACGACGATGGCCGAGTCGTTGACCTCGGCCAGCACGGCCTTTTTGAAGCTTGCGCCCAGCGTCGCCAGCTCGGCGTTGATGGCCTTCATGCGGGCCTTCTGCTCCTCGTTCAGCAAGGCGCCGGCACGCACCATGTCGCGGCGATAGCGCTCGATGAGGCGCTTGGCTTCGGCATTGGGCGCGGCCTTGTCACGCGCGGCGTACAGGGTCTCGATGCGGGCGAACAGCTTGGGGTTGAGCTGGATGGCGTCGCGGTGGGCGGCCAGCTTGGCTGCGTAATCGGTCTGCAGTTGCTGGCGCGCGGGATTGGCGTCGGCACCGATCAGGCTGTACAGCAGCGTGCTGGTGCGGCGCAGCAGGCGGCCACTGCGCTCCATCGCGATGATGGTGTTGTCGAAGGTCGGCGCGGCGGCGTTGTCGGCGATGGCCTGGACCTCGGCCAGTTGCTCGGCCATGCCCTTGTCCAGGGCCGGACCGAAATGCTCGTCCTTGACCTTGTCGAACTGCGGGTACTGCAGCGGCAGCGGGCTGGGCTTGAACAACGGGTTGGCCGAAGGCTGTTGGCCCCAGCTGAGGCTGGTGGCCAGCAGGGTCGACAGCAGGAGAGGCGCGAAGCGTCTGACGGCAGGTTTTGCAGCGGGCATGAGCGGGTTTGTCTTGTGGACGAAACCATCGAGCCTAACGCTTCGACAGGCCCCAGCCACAAGCCACGCCGGGTCAACCCTGAGGCCTTTACCGGCCCTTCACTTCTCGTCGGGCAGCAGCCACTGGCGCCGCGCGGCGAACACCGCGTTCGGATACTCCGGCCGGCCGCGGCTGCCGTTGTAGCGGCCCAGGGCGAGGTACATGTCGCCCTTCTCGCGATCCAGGTAGTGGCGCAGGATGACGCAGCCGAAGCGCAGATTGCTCTGCATGTGGAAGAGGCGCGCGGCGTCGCCGTCACCGATCAGCTGGGTCCAGAAGGGCATGACCTGCATATAGCCGCGCGCGCCGGCGATGCTGATGACGTATTTGCGAAAGCCGCTCTCGACCTGCACCAGGCCCAGCACCAGACTGGGCTCCAGGCCCGCGCGCTTGGCCTCGTACCAGACCGTCTCGAGGAACTCGATGCGGATCTGCGTCTCGCTCAGGCGCTTCTTCAGCCGCTCGCTCATGGTGCCCAGCCAGCGCAGATAGGCCATGCGCTCGTCGACCTGATTGGCCTCGAACTTGGGCCGCGGCGGGGCACTCTGGGCGATGGAGGCGCTCAGGGCCGAGCGCATCGAATCCGCCAGCGGCTCCTCGACCTGCGCGCCCCCCCGCGCTGCCAGCGGCACGGCAAGCAGGCTGGACAGGAGAAGCCGGCGCTTCAAAGCTTGAGCAGGCCCTTCAGATGGCCAACCACGTCGTTGACGCCGAGCTTGGTGGCGGCCTCGTCGCGGCGGCCCTGGTATTCGACCTGGCCTTCCTTCAGGCCGCGGTCGCCCAGCACGACGCGATGCGGCACACCGATCAGCTCCCAGTCGGCGAACATCGCGCCGGGGCGCTCGCCGCGGTCGTCCAGCAGCACGTCCACGCCCAGGGCCTTGAGTTCTTCGTAGAGCTTGTCGGCGGCGGCCTTGACCTCGGCGCTGCGGTCAGCACCGATGGGGCAGACGACGACGGTGAACGGCGCGATGCTGTCCGGCCAGATGATGCCGCGGGCATCGTGGCTCTGCTCGATGGCGGCGCCCAGGATGCGGGTCACGCCGATGCCGTAGCAGCCCATTTCCATCAGCCTGGGCTTGCCGTTCTCGTCCAGGAACGTCGCGTTCATCGCGGCCGAGTACTTGGTGCCGAGATAGAAGACATGGCCGACCTCGATGCCGCGCTGGATGGCGAGCAGGCCCTTGCCATCGGGCGACGGATCGCCGGCGACGACATTGCGGATGTCGGCAACGAGATCGGGCTCGGGCAGGTCACGGCCCCAGTTCACGCCGGTCAGGTGGAAGTCGGCCTCGTTGGCGCCGCAGATGAAGTCGCTCATGACGGCGACGGTGCGGTCGGCGATGACCTTGACGGGCTTCTTCAAGCCGATGGGGCCGAGGTAGCCCGGCTTGCAGCCGAAGTGGTCCTCGATCTCGCCGACGGTGGCGAAGCGGAAGCCGTTCTTCAGGCCTTCGACCTTGCCGGTCTTGACCTCGTTCAGCTCATGGTCGCCGCGCACCAGCAGCAGCCAGACCTGGGTCTTGATGATGTTGCCGTCCTTGTCCAGTTCGTCGGTGGCCAGCACCAGCGACTTGACGGTCTGGGCCAGCGGCAGGTTCAGCAGCAGCGCGACCTCGGCGCAGGTGGCCTTGCCGGGCGTGGGTGTCTTGGCCAGGGCCTGCAGCGCGTCGCCGCGCGCGGGCAGCAGAGCCACGGCCTCGGCCAGCTCCATGTTGGCGGCGTAATCGCTGGTGGGGCAGTAGACGATGGCGTCTTCGCCGGTCTCGGCAATGACCTGGAACTCGTGCGAGCGGTCGCCGCCGATGGCGCCGGTGTCGGCCGCCACGGCGCGGTACTCCAGGCCGAAGCGCTCGAAGATCCGACCGTAGGCCGCGTACATATTGTCGTAACTGCGGCCGGCGGCCTCGACGTCACGGTCGAAGGAATAGGCGTCCTTCATCGTGAACTCGCGGCCGCGCATCAGGCCGAAGCGCGGACGGCGCTCGTCACGGAACTTGGTCTGGATGTGATAGAAATTTTTCGGCAGCTGGCGGTAGGAACGCAGCTCCTGGCGGGCGATGTCGGTGATGACTTCCTCGCTCGTCGGCTGGACGATGAAGTCGCGGTTGTGGCGATCCTTCACGCGCAGCAGTTCGGGGCCCATCTTGTCGAAGCGGCCGGTCTCCTGCCACAGCTCGGCAGGCTGGATGACGGGCATCAGGCACTCCACCGCGCCGGCCGCGTCCATCTCCTCGCGAATGATCTTCTCGACCTTGCGGATGACGCGAAGACCCATCGGCATGTAGTTGTAAATGCCGGCGCCCAGGCGCTTGATCATGCCGGCGCGCATCATCAATTTGTGGCTGACGATCTCCGCGTCGGCGGGCGCTTCCTTGAGGGTCGAGATGAAGAACTGGGAGGCTTTCATGGGCGGTACTAAATGCGAAGGCCGGGTGAAAACCCGGCCGAAGTCACAGCAAAACAGGGGCAAATCTTCGGGTTAGCGAGGGCGCTGGCGCAATCGCGGCCCGATGCAATAATCGAACCAACTAGAGATTTGAGGTTGATTATGCTCGACCGTGAAGGCTTCCGCCCCAACGTCGGCATCATCCTGCTCAACCAGCGCAACGAGGTTTTCTGGGGCAAACGCATCCGGACGCACTCGTGGCAGTTCCCGCAAGGGGGCATCAAACACGGTGAAACGCCTGAGCAGGCGATGTTCCGAGAGCTCCACGAAGAGGTGGGGCTCACACCAGAGCATGTGCGCATCATCGCGAGGACCCGCGACTGGCTGCGCTACGAGGTGCCCGAGCACTTCATCCGGCGTGATGCGCGCGGCCATTACCGCGGTCAGAAACAGATCTGGTTTCTGCTGCAGATGGTGGGCCGCGACTGCGACATGAATCTGCGCGCCACCGACCACCCCGAGTTCGACGCCTGGCGCTGGAACGAGTACTGGGTGCCGCTGGAGGCCGTCATCGAGTTCAAGCGCGGCGTCTATGAAATGGCGCTGACTGAACTGGCGCGCTATCTGCCGCGCATCAACCACCACAACCGCTATCTGCGTGCCGGCATGCGGCCGGCGCACCGCGAGCGCAACAGCGGGCCCATGCCACTGGATACCGGCAGCGGGCCGGTGCCGCTGGAGGCGGTGGTGGCGCCGCCGGATGGCGAGCCGCAGAGCTGACTCAGCGGAGTACCAAATTGTGGCTTCGCCGCAATCTCGTCCTCACCGGAGGACGAGATTGTCCCGGTGGATGAGTTCGGGCTCTGCGGCATAGCCGAGCAGTGCCTCGAACTCCGACGACGGCTTGCGAGCAATCAGCCGTGCTTCCGACGCCGAATAGTTGGCCAGGCCGCGCGCCAGCTCGACGCCCTCGGCCGTCTGCACGGCGATGACGTCGCCGCGATGGAAGCCGCCCTGCACTTCGACGACACCAATCGGCAGCAGGCTTTTGCCCTCGTCGCGCAGCTTGACGACCGCGCCGGCATCGACCTTGACCGAACCGCGCAACTGCAGGTGGTCGACCATCCACTGCTTGCGCGCCGCCAGCTTGGGCGTGGCCGCCAGCAGGGCCGTGCCGATGGACTCGCCATACGCCAGGCGCAGCAGCACGTCGGGCTCGCGCCCCCAGGCGATGACGGTGCCGGCACCACTGCCGGCCGCGCGCTTGGCGGCCAGGATCTTGGTCAGCATGCCGCCGCGGCCGATGCTGGAACCAGCACCGCCCGCCATGCGCTCCAGCTCCGGGTCGCCGGCCTGGGCCGTGTCGATGAAGCGGGCGTTGGGGTCCTTGCGCGGGTCGGCCGAGTACAGGCCACGCTGGTCGGTCAGGATGACGAGGGCATCGGCTTCGACGAGATTGGCCACCAGGGCACCCAGGGTGTCGTTGTCGCCAAACTTGATCTCGTCGTTGACGACGGTGTCGTTCTCGTTGATGACGGGCAGCACACGATGCGCCATCAGCGTCAGCAGTGTCGAGCGGGCATTCAGATAACGCTCGCGGTCGGCCAGGTCGGCATGGGTCAGCAGCACCTGGGCGCTGTGCAGGCCGTGGGCGCTGAGCTGGCTCTCGTACATCTGGGCCAGCCCCATCTGGCCGACAGCCGCCGCGGCCTGCAGCTCATGCAACTCTTTGGGGCGCGCTGCCCAACCGAGGCGCTTCATGCCCTCGGCGATGGCACCGCTGGACACCATGACCAGCTCGCGTCCTTCGCCCGCCAGCGTCGCCAGCTGACGGCTCCAGTTCGCGATCGCTTCGGCATCAACGCCTCGGCCCTCGTTGGTGACGAGGCTGGAACCGACTTTGACAACGATGCGGCGCGCGCTGGAGAGCAGGGTCATTCTGTGGCGTTGGGGGACTCAGGCGAGTCGAAGCGGATATCGCGCTCTTCGATCACGCGCTGCTCGGCGGCGACGTGGTCGTAGATGGCGTGGATCAGCGGCTGGCAGCCCTGGCGGGTCAGGGCCGAGATCTCGAAGACCGGCCCCTTCCACTTGTAGCGCTTGATGAAGTCCTTCACGCGCGCGGCGCGTTCTTCCTCGGGCACCATGTCCAGCTTGTTCAGCACCAGCCAGCGCGGCTTGGCGTGCAGCTCGGGGTCGTACTTCTTCAGCTCGGCCACGATGGCCTTGGCTTCCTTGACCGGATCGACCTCGGGGTCGAAGGGAGCCAGGTCGACGACATGCAGCAGCAGGCGGGTGCGCTGCAGATGGCGCAGGAACTGGTGGCCGAGACCCGCCCCCTCAGCGGCGCCTTCGATCAAGCCGGGGATGTCGGCGACGACGAAGCTCTTTTCCGGCGCGACGCGCACGACGCCGAGGTTGGGATGCAGGGTCGTGAAGGGGTAGTCGGCGATCTTGGGCTTGGCGTTCGAGATCGCCGTGATCAGCGTCGACTTGCCGGCGTTGGGCTGGCCCAGCAGGCCGACATCGGCCAGCACGCGCAGCTCCAGGCGCACCTTCTTGATCTCGCCCGGCCAGCCCGGCGTCTTCTGGCGCGGGGCGCGGTTGGTCGAGGTCTTGAAATGCAGATTGCCGAAGCCGCCGTCGCCACCCTTGCAGAGCAGGATGCGCTCGCCCGGCTCGAGCAGTTCGCCGATGACGGCTTCGGTCTCGAGGTCGGTGATGATGGTGCCGACCGGCATGCGCAGCACGATGTCGTCAGCAGCGGCACCGAAACAATCGGAGCCCCGGCCGGCTTCACCGTTGCGCGCCTCGTGGCGGCGCGCGTAGCGGTAGTCGATCAGCGTGTTGAGATTGCGATCGGCCTCGGCCCAGACGCTGCCGCCCTTGCCGCCATCGCCGCCATCCGGTCCGCCGAAGGGGATGAACTTCTCGCGGCGAAAGCTCGCGCAGCCTGCGCCACCGTTACCGGCGGCGACATCGATGGTGGCTTCGTCAACGAATTTCATGGCGGATTGGCCATCGTAATGGCTGGGTTGGATCTGGCGCGCCGTCGTGTGGCGCAGCAGACTTCAGAAATGACAAAGCCCCGGCGAGCCGGGGCTTGGAGTGTCGGGCGATGTTGTCGCCCGAACTGCCGACCTTAGGCGGCCAGCGGGGTCACGACAACCGTCGAACGGCTGTTGGCGCCCTTGGTGGTGAAGCTCACGTGGCCGTCGACCAGCGCGAACAGCGTGTGGTCCTTGCCGATACCGACGTTGACGCCGGGGTGGAACTTCGTGCCGCGCTGGCGAACGATGATCGAACCCGCGGAGATCAGTTCACCGCCGTAAGCCTTGACGCCCAGCATCTTGGGCTTGGAGTCGCGGCCGTTCCGTGTAGAACCGCCGCCCTTTTTCTGTGCCATGTTTAGCTCCTAGAAATTAGCGAAAGAAGATGGGATCAGCCGTTGACCGCGCTGATTTCCAGCTCGGTGAAGTTCTGGCGATGGCCCTGGCTCTTCTTGTAGTGCTTGCGACGGCGCATCTTGAAGATGCGAACCTTGTCGT
>CBHWBD010000116.1:0-15762 GCA_966111775.1 uncultured Comamonadaceae bacterium
GCGCCAAGGTGGCCGAGAAGCTGCCGGTGGTGGCCAACGTCGTCATCTCCAACGTGCCCGGGCCGCAGCTGCCGCTGTACCTGGCCGGCGCTCGCATGCTGACCAACTACCCCACCTCCATCGCCGTGCACGGCCTGGCCCTGAACGTGACGGTGCAGACCTACAACCAGTCCCTGGACATCGGCCTGATGGCCTGCGGCGAGGCCATGCCGGAGACGGCCGAGTTCGCCGCCTATGTCGAGGCCGCCTTCATGGAGTTCCAGGCCCTGCCGGTGGCCGAGGTCGTCGAACCCGAGCCGGCGCCGGTGGTGAAGAAGGTCGCGGCCAAGAAGGCGCCAGCCAAGAAAGTGGCTGCCAAGAAGCCGATCGCGAAGAAGGCGGCCGCGCCCGCCAAGCGCCGGACGGCCAAGGCCGCCTGAGCCGATGACCGATCCCGCCCTCCGCTGCCAGGGCTGCGGCGCCTTGCTGCCGACGCCGGAGTCGGTGTGCGCGCACTGCGAGGCCGAACTGTCCGCCGCGCCCTCCGGCGCCGCCGGCAAATACATCTGCCCGCATTGCCACGAACGGATTCCGGCCCTGGTGCAGGTGGCCTGGCCGCCCCAGGTGCCCTGGTGGCGGCCGACCACGATGCGCCTGCAATGCCCGCGCTGCGACACGCCGCTGCGCGACCGGCACGCCGTGCAGCCCCCGGGTTGGCTGATCGCCGCGGTCATCGCCGCCGCCTTCGGCGTGCAGCTCTTCATGACGGGCTGGCTGCGTCTCTTGCTGGGCTTCACGCTGCTGGCCATCCTCTACGTGCCGCTGGCCGCGGCGGCGCTGAAGATCCGCCGCGACGCCGACAACCCGCATCGCTTCGTCGAGGGCAGCCTGCGCTTCTGGAGCCAGGGCAACGAAAAGCTGCAGCGCACGGTGCAGAGGGTGCGCCCTGGCCCCGGCGATCCGCCCCGCTGACGTCACCCACGCGACACCCCAGCCCCCGGGCAAGCACGCCCCGGAAACAGGCGACAGCTGGCTAACATCAGCCTGCTTTGCCTGAATCCGCTTTCCTTCGCATGCCCGCTACCCGCTCGCCGCGCTTCTCGCGCTGGAACCAGACCCCCACCACCCCGCACCCCGACTGGTCCGACCTGCGCGCGCCCAACGCCTGGCTGCTGATGCTGGAGGGCCGCGCCCCCTGGGAGTACGCGGCCCTGCTGGCCACCATGCCGTGGATGAAGAAGCTGCCGCACGGCGACGGCCATCCCGTCCTCGTCTTTCCCGGCCTCGGAGCGCATGACTTCACCACCGCGCCGCTGCGCTCCATGCTCGACTCGCTCGGCTACGCCACCCAGGGCTGGGGCCAGGGCTTCAACTTCGGGCCGCGTGCCGGCGTGCTGGACCAGACCAAGGCCGACCTCGTCGAGCTGCATCGCCGCCACGGCCGCAAGGTCAGCCTGCTGGGCTGGAGCCTGGGCGGCATCTACGCCCGCGAGCTGGCCAAGGAATGCCCGGAACTGACGCGCAGCGTCATCACCCTGGGCACGCCCTTCACCGGCCATCCGCGCGCCACCAATGCCTGGCGCTTCTTCGAGATGGTCAGCGGCCATGCGTCCAACGATCCCGAGCTGATGGAGCAGATCCGCCAGGCGCCGCCGGTGCCGACGACCTCCATCTACTCCAAGACCGACGGCGTCGTGGCCTGGCGCTGCAGCGTCAACGAGCCCTCGCCGCTGGCCGAGAACATCGAGGTCCAGGCCAGCCACATCGGCCTGGGCGTGAACCCGATCGCGCTGTACGCGCTGGCCGACCGCCTGGCCCAGCCGGAAGGGGAGTGGAAGCACTTCGAGCCCAAGGGCGCGAGGCGCTGGTTCTACAGGACGCCGGTGCAGCCATAGCCCCAGCCCTTGTGGGAAGCTGGCACTGGCCGCATCTCCTGCCCGAGCCACTTCCGCCATCCCCTCGAGAGACAGCCAAGCGCTGATCGCCGCCGCCCATGCCCTGGACCTTCGCCCATCCCGCGGCCATCCTGCCGCTGCGGCGGCTGTGCCCCCGCTGGCTGTCCCTGCCCGCCCTCATCCTCGGCACCCTGGCGCCCGACATGGGTTACTACGTCGGCATGCACGGCAAGTGGCGCGCCTTCTGCCACAGCCCGGAGGGCGTCCTCATCGCCTGCCTGCCGGTGTGCCTGCTGCTGCTGGCGCTGCTGCTGCGCTTTGCCGCGCCACTGACCGTGCTGCTGCCCGAGCCGCACCGCGCCCTCGTGCGTGCCGAGCTGCGGCCGTCGCCCCACCCCGTGTGGACAGCCGCAGCGGTGGCCGTGCTGTCCATCCTGCTCGGTGCCACCACGCATCTGCTGTGGGACTCGTTCACGCACGACGGCTTCTGGGGCACCGAACTGCTGCCAGAGCTGGACGAGCCGCTGCTGGACGCCACGGGGCAGCAATTCAATTTCGCGCAACTGCTGCAGCACCTGAGCACCGCCATGGGCGTCGTGCTGCTGGCCCTCGCCTACCGGCGCTCGGTACGCGCGCGGCTCCCCGCCACGCCGCCCGCGCGCGACCCGCGGCGCACCAGGTTGCTGCTCGCCTGCGCGGCCGTGGCGGTCATGGTCGGCGCCACGGCCGCCTACGCGCTCACACCCGCGACGCTGCCGGCCTACATCTCGCACCGCCTCGTGCGCACGGTCGTCTGGAGCACCAGTTGCTTCGCCACGCTGTTCATCCTCGCGAGCCTGCTCTGGTGGCACCGGCGGCGCGATGGCTGATGCCCCCGCCCAACGCCGCCTGCCGTTCTCGCGGTAAGGTATCGCCCTCAACCGGACCCCGACCATGCATCACCACACCCTCGCCGCCGAAGACAAGGCCGCCAAGAAAGAAGCCCCCGAGAAGATGGAAGAGCAGCTGCTCTTCAAGGGCCGCTTCGTCATGGTCTTCGGCGAGATCGACGACAAGATGGCCCTGGCCACCTGCCGCCGACTGCTGGCCCTGAGCCAGGAATCCGACGCCCCCATCACGCTGCTGATCTCCTCGCCCGGCGGCCATGTGGAGAGCGGCGACGCCATCCACGACATGATCCGCTTCGTTCGTGCGCCGGTGAACGTGGTCGGCACGGGCTGGGTGGCCAGCGCCGGCACCCACATCTATCTGGCCGTGCCCAAGGAGCGCCGCTTCGCCCTGCCCAACACGCGCTTCATGATCCACCAGCCCGCGGGCGGCGCCGGCGGCCAGGCCAGCGACATCGCCATCCAGGCCAAGGAAATCCTGCGCACGCGCGCCCGCATCGCCGCTGTCATCGCCCGCGAGACCGGCCAGCCGCTGGACCGCGTGGCCGTCGACATCGAGCGCGACTTCTGGATGAGCACCGACGAAGCCATCGCCTACGGCCTGGTATCGCGCGTCATCGAACGCCAGGTCGACCTCGGCTAAGCCATCGCCCATGCAGGTCAGCGCCAACGGCGTCCGCATCGAAGTCGACATCCAGGGGCCGGCCGACGGCGAGCCCCTGCTGATGATCATGGGCCTGGGCATGCAGCTCATCGCCTGGCCCGAGGGCCTGGTCGAGCAGCTGGTGGCCCGGGGCTTTCGCGTCATCCGCTTCGACAACCGCGACGTCGGCCTGTCCCAGCCCTTCGACGAACTCGGCGTGCCCAACATCCCGATGGCGGCGCTGATGCACACACTGCGCCTGCCGATCAAGGCGCCCTACCAGATCGCCGACCTCGCGCGCGATGCCGTCGGCGTGCTGGACGCCCTGGGCATTGCCCGGGCCCATGTCTGCGGCGCCTCCATGGGCGGCATGATTGCCCAGCACCTCGGCTTCGCCCATGGCCAGCGGCTCAAGAGCCTGACGCTGATGATGACGACCAGCGGCGCCCGCGGCCTGCCCAAGGAAAGCCTCAAGGTGCGCCGCGCCCTGCTGTCCCGGCCACGGCCGGGGACGACGCCGGAGCAGAAGTTCGAGAACGTGCTCGACCACTACATCGGCCTGTACGGCATCATCGGCAGCCCCGGCTTCCCGCCCGAGCCCACCACGCTGCGCGAGCGGCTCGCGCTCAGCGTCAGGCGCGCCTTCCGGCCCCAGGCCGTCGCGCGCCAGCTGGTGGCCGTCGCGGCCGACGACCGCCGCGCCGAGCGCCTGTCGCGCATCAGCGTTCCCACCCTCGTCATCCATGGCCAGGGCGATGCGCTGATTCCCGTCGCCGCGGCCCATGACCTCGCCAGGCGCATTCCCGGCGCACAGCTGCAGACCATCCCCGGCTGGGGGCACGACCTGCCCGAGGCGCTGTGGCCGCAACTGGCCACGTCCATCGCGGCCATCGCCGCCAAGGCTTGAGGTCTCCGCCGGGTCGAACTCAGCCCGCGGCGCCCAGCTGCTCGACCGCCTCGTAGGCCTTGACGGCAGCGCCGACTTCCGCGGCTCGCCCGCTGTTCGCCAGAGCCTGCGCCTGCTTCGCATCGGCCAGCTTGGCCTCATAGGCCTGCCGCTCCCGCGGCGACACCTGGCCGTCCTGGTCGGTGTCGGCCGGGTCGTAGGTCTGGCTGCTGCTGGGGGTGCTGCTGACGCCGACGGCGCTGCCGCCACCGTCGGCCGGTGCCTGCGCACGTGCGCTCGCGCCGCCGCCCGCGGGGGGCGCCGGGGGCTCGCTGGCCTTGAATTGCTGCACGCTGACCTGGCCTGCGCCGCCGCCATCCAGGCGGGCCGACAAGTCCTCGGCTTGGGGTGCAGCGGGAGCCGCCTGGGCAGCCGCTTCGGCCCGCTTCGCGCCTTCGGCGGAAATCTGCACCACTGCGGCCTGCGCGTCTTCGGCAGTCGCCGGGCTCTTGTTGCCAGGGTCCAGCCAATCCGCGGGGCGAAGCAGGGTGCCGACCAGCGCTGGGGTGTTGACGGCGGTGACCATGGGCGACTCCGGTGTATTGCCCGCCTATCGGCAGGCCGGGCGGGAACTGAAGCTGCTTTACACCGACTTCACACAATCGCTCGCTGGGGGTCGCCGAGCTCACCATTCAGGGCGACGGCGGCCCTCACCAGCGCCAAGGCCGTCGCGCGCTCGAGGGGCGTGTCCTCGCGCAGCTCCAGCGTGCGCAGCTCGAACTTGCCGCTGCCGCGCATGCGCGGCTCCAGGTCCAGCAGCCGCTTGCCGCGCCAGAAGCCGAACAGCAGGCGGGTAGGCTCGGCGCGGATCAGCAGCACGGGGCCGTTGCTGAAATAGACGAGGTGGCCCCACTTCAGCTTCTCTTCCACGCCAGGCGCAGCCTCCAGCACGGCGGCACGCAACGCCACCACCCGGGCCTGCTGCCAACCATCCAACGCGGCGACATAGCTTTCGGGGTCGGTGGCGTCAACGCGATACATCAGCGCGATATCAGCGAGCGACAGCCCTGATCTCGACCGTGGTGCGCTGCTTGTCCTCACCCTCGACGGTCAGCGACAGCGGCACGGTCTCGCCGGCCTTGATGGGGTTCTTCAGGCCCATCAGCATGACGTGATAGCTGCCGGGCTTGAGCGCCACGGCCTGGCCGGCCGGCAGCGGCAGGGCGTCGACGGCGCGCATCCTCATGACACCGTCCACCATCTTCATCTCGTGGACCTCGACCACGTCGGCGATCGGTGAACTGGCCGCGACGACCTTGCCCGGCTTGGCGGCAGTCAGCTGCATGAAGGCGCCCGTCGTCTTCTGCGGCGCGACGGTAGCCCGCACCCAGGCGTCGTCGACCTTGACTTGGGCCTGGGCGGCAAGGGACAGCAGCAGGGCGGAGGCGATGAACAGGCGGCGCATGGTGGATGACGAAGACCAGGACATGGGCTCCATTGTGCGCAAGTACTGCCAGCGCCGCCGCGCCGGCAGCCGGAACCCATGCACGGCCAACGGGAGTCCTCGGGCAGCGAGGCCGAGGCTCAGGGCAGGCGGCAGACACGCGGCGCCATCACCTCGCGGCCGATGACGGTACGGGCATAGAGATAGTTGGACAGCGCACGTTCGCTGAGGTGGTCCAGGTCCACCTCGCCGCGCGCGTCGCATGGGAACACCCAGGCGCGGCCTTGCTGGAACAGGGACTGGAAGCGCAGTTCGAAATGCGGCGTGCTGGAAGCGGCAAACGTGGCCATGGCGGTCTCCTTCCTGGGGGCGGTGCGGAAGGTGGGCTGCCGGTGCCGGGTGGTGTTGGCCGGCACGTCGCAGCGCAGGCGCCTGGCGCCCGTCGGGGAACGGCTGAGCCCATCATGCGGCGCCCCTGCGGCGACGGGATCATGAAAAGAGAGGAGAAGCCGGGGCTTTTCCCGCCGGTGCCGAGAACCGCCCATCTCTGTACTTCGTCGCGGCCCGACATTCAGCCCGATCAATGGCTTGCGGACTTCGTGCTCACCGAGTCCTGAAACGGATGCGCATTCAACTCTGAACTTTCCCGGTTTCCGTTCACCCAAGTCTGTACTTTTGCGCCGAACTGGCTGTTCATCGGGCCCCTTGGCGGGCCTCACGCCAACCAAGGCCGGGCCCCGGCGTGCTACCTGGAGCGGCCCCGGGTTTTCCTGTCGATAAACTCGGCGCGCTGAACCTCTAGATTCGGCCCGTCGATGTACTGAGCCAGTAGATCCAGGTCTTTCTTGCCGACACCCAGACTCTGGAAGAAGGCCTGCCATCCATCGACAACTCCTGCCACCCGCCGAATCGTCTCGACTGCCGCGTCCTTCTTGAGGCCAAAAGCCTCGACCTGCGACAGCGCGTTCTCAATCGACGACTCCGCCTCTCCTTTGCCGACCCGCAGTTGCTGCTGGCCCAGCCCCTGAACCGACGGCACGACGTCGTAGGCCAAGGACAGGTCGTAGAACCCGTCCGCAGCCCGCACGAAGGCGTGGTTCTTCTCATGGTCGTCCGTGTTGTCCATGAGGATGTTGAAGACCATGCGCCGGAACAGCTCCTGCTGATGCCCCCGAATGGCCTCAGGACGCGCTATCTTGCGCAGGCACTGGGCCAGCTCGGGGTAGCCCATCGGCAAGCCGGCCGCGCGCAGCGCGGTGTTGGCTGAGATCACATGCGAGCGCTGATCGCCCTCGCGGTCGAAGCGCCGGATTGCGATGGCGTGCCCGCGAGGCAGCGGCAGAGCGCGTGTCGTCGCCACCTGGATACCGCACTCCGCCGCGAGGCGCATCGTGGCGTGCTCGACCAGCTCGGTGTCGAAGTCCTCCCCTTCCGAGAACTTCACCACCCACTGCGCCCCATCCATCTCGATCAGGGACTTGGGGCGTGCACCACCGAACGAGGGGCCAGGCTTGAGCAGGCGCTTCAGAGGTTCGGTCAACGGCTCACCGGCAAGAACCGCCGCGATGGCCCGCTCCATGTCCGGCAAGGTGGCTAGGCTGGCCATCGCCCCCCCGCCGCTGGGCAGGTAGCCAGCGGAAGCCGCAGACACGCCCAGCGCGCCGAACCGGTCATCTCCAGCGAAGTACAGGTACTCCAACACTGACAGCCGGGCCGGCTTGTAGAGGTTGCGGATGACGCGCTCGCCCCAGCGGTCGGGCCGGGCATCGTCCACGGCACCGGCCGCCATATCCCGTTCCTTGGGCAGGAAGACGCCACCGGCCAACGGCAGATCCTCGCTGAGGGCGAAGCCTTGCTGCCGCCAGTCGGAGGCATATTCGAGCCCCACCTTGCGGTTGCCGTCGGCCAGGAAGATGCGACCGATCAAGCACGGCGCGCTCTTCCGCCCCGCCCCCAGCCACCACAGGCTCATAGCGTCTTGCGGTTTGTAGGCATCAACCATCGCGCCGCCTCCCCTTGTTCTGGATCGCCAGGACTTCCTGGGCCAGGGCCTGCGCGTCGTTCTCCGGGGCCGCCAGGTGGCGCAAGGCGTCATCCTGACCCACGAGCCACAAGGCCGTGGCGTAGACCCCCATGCTCACGCGCGGATCACCTTTTTCCATCGCCGCCAGCGTGGGCACAGACACGTTCATGCGCAGCGCCCAGGAGCGCAAGGATTCCTTGCGCCGCTTGCGGCCCAAGCGAAGGTGCTCCCCCAGCACGCCCAGGGAGACCTGCACGGAACTAGGCAACGAGGCAATGGAATCGGCAACTCTTGGCATAAAGAGAGATTACACATATTTGCCATTTTGTTAAACCATAGATTCACAAAGCCCACAAGCTTAGCCACCCCAGGACGCCCAAAGCGCTCTGCCAGCGAGGGCTTCTTCCCTAGCTGCCTCTGCAAGCTTGCGCCGAGCCTCGGTCGGATCCCAGCATTGCTCGGAGTCTCAGTCGCCCGGGCACCGGTAGAGCTGGCGGGCAACTGCGGTGATCAATCCCGCTTGAGCAATTCGATCAATGCCGGATTCAGGAACACCTTCTCCCGCCCGAGCTTGTGCTCCCGCAGGATGCCGATGGCCACCAGCGCCTTGAGGTAGGTGCTGGCGGTTTGGCGTTTGGCGAGGCCGGCGTCGACGAGATGGGCGATGCGGCAGTAGGGGCGCACGAAGATGAGTTCGGCCAGCTCGCGGGAGTAGTAGGCGCTGGCGTCGCGGCGGATGCGTTCGGCGGTGTCGTGCAGCAGCTGGCGCATGGCGTCGATCTTGGCCTTGGTCCAGAGCGCGGTGTCGGTCACGCCCTGGAGCATGTAAAGCAGCCAGGGCTCCCAGGCGGCGGACTCGGTGACGGCCTGCAGACCGCTGTAGTAGGCCGCCTTGTTGCGCAGGATGTGGCGGCTGAGGTAGAGCACGGGGATGTCGAGCAGCCCTTGCTCGACGAGGTAGAGCAGGTTGAGCACGCGGCCGGTGCGGCCATTGCCGTCGGTGAAGGGATGGATGGCCTCGAACTGGTAGTGGCTCACGGCCACGCGCACGAGGGGGTCGATGTCCTGGCTGCCGGGCAGGGCGCCGTGCATCCAGCGTTCCCAGTTGGCGAGCTTGTCGCGCAGCAGGGCCTCGCCCTCGGGGGGGGTGTAGATGACCTGGCCGGTGCGGTCGTTGCGAAGCGTGGTGCCGGGCGTGCGGCGGATGTCCATGTCCACGCCCTTGATGGCGCGGCAGATCTGGATAGCGGCGTTGGTGCTCAAGGGGCGCTGCGCCAGGGCCTGGAAGCCCTCCCACAACGCGCTGCGGTAGCGCAGGGCCTCCTTGGTGGCAGGGTCGGCCTCGGCATCACTGGCGCCATCGAACAGAAACAGCTGGTCGGTGGTGGTGACGATGTTCTCGATCTCGCTGCTGGCCTGGGCTTCGAGCAGGGGGATGGAGTTGATGAGGACGCCCTGATTGGGGATGAGCTGGCCGGCCGCCTTGAGCTCTGCCACGGCAGCCCGAGCGGCGATGCAGGCCTTGAGCACGGCGCGTGACTCCAGCTCAATGGGGGGCGGCAGGGGCGGGAGGTCGTTGTAGGGCGCGGCAGGGTGGTAAGCCATGTGTCGAATCAGCGGGCGGCGTTCGACACACTAGCGGCACTGGTCGAACGGATCGACATGATGCCAAAATATGTCGAAATTCAGTGAACATTTCGACATATACGGTTCGGCTGAGTGCGGCCCTCCATGCAGCGCTGAATGGTTTTCGACACCTTATTTGTTGGAGTCATGGCTGCGCGCAATGCGAAGACGGGCTGCTTGTTGGTAACCGTGTCGGACCCAGGAAAAGTTTGGTACCACCCGGACTCTGGCGAACCGATGGACCGGCATCAGCTCCAGGACATGCTGACCGAGGCGGCGCAGCTGGCTCAGCAGCGACTCGGTGGTGAAGCACGAGTCATGGCTCGCGTGCTGGACCTGACGCCCCGGTTGTCGAAAGAGCCTCGAGCAGCCAAGGCCTCGAAGCAAATGAGCAAGACCAAGGCAGGCCGCAACTCTTGACGAGTCGACTGCTTGACCGACCTGCTGGACATGGGCTTCCAACGTAACGCCACGGAGTTCGCCCATCGCCCCGTCAGAGCTGCTGGTAGCGCCGCCGGTGTGGCCCGATGGTCATGTCATAAGTGGGTGTCGGAGAAGCCGTAGCCGACGAATTCCCGGCCTTCCCGCCCTTTGCGGAATCGCGGGCTTTCCCAGGCTCCGCATCGGCTGCGGAAAACGGTGAGCTCGGTCCGTTGCGCGTACTGACCTCGCCACTGCGGTTGCTCACCTCACACGTCCGATGTGTCTTCGTCAGCATCATTGACAAGACCTGACGCCGCCGACCATGGTCTGGCGTGCCCCACGCAACAAGCCTCAGCGAGGTCGGTGCGCTTGCAAATGGGGCAACGGCTTCTCCGGCTGGGCGCCGAGGCGGTGACGCGTCCATTGGGGCACTGCTTAAAGTGCCTCCGCTTGCCTGAAGGTGCGAAACGTCGGGCGACATTTCGGCTTACCGCCGAGGGACAGTGGATCCAATCGCACGCTTTCAGCGCAGCTACGATTGAGGAACATCTCTCAGCCGTAAAAAGCAGAAGGGGCTGACGCCCCTTCTCAATTACATCTTGGTGATGCCACGACGCATGTGGTCCTCCTTGGCGCGTCGCAGTATTGCAACGCATGATTGGATTTTACGACTACACAAAAGGGATTGGGTGCGGAACAACCCTTTAAATGTGGGGCATTTCCCACGGATAGGTGACGACCTGTGACCTTCCACACGGGAGCGAGCCATTCCTGCCTACCGGGCCGCCGATTCAGCGGGCGTCCGCTTCGGATGCCAGATAACCATTGCACCTTGGCCAGGAAGTATGCCGTCGATCGTCCACTCCTTGCGATCGCTGCTGTTCTCTGGGTTTGCCACAGCGTCTTCAGGATGCAAAGAAATTGCATCTACTTCGATGCTGTCATCCAAACACATAACGATAACTGTCATCCCGTCCATCGGGACCGTGTTGACCATCACCTCGGAATAATCGATGGGCGCGACCTTCTCGTAAGTCACCGAACACTGTGTCTCTTCGCGAGGGGCCATCTCACCCGGAAAGCGCAGCTCTAGCGCTGGCGCGCCGGGCGGAGTTGTTATGTACTTTTGAAGTTCGGCGCCCATATACACCTTGCTGCCAATTCGCATGCGACTGAAATTGCAGTGCTGCTCGAGGCCTGGGGTGATATCGATGTAGGCAGGAAGTAGGACTGTCGAAATTTTATTGTTCGTGACGTTTCGTAGGGTGTAGCTGATGGTCAGCGAGAGCTTGACCATGGGCCTGTCCAACGTCGCGGTGATCGCACTGTCGAGCTTGCTGATCTTGAGCTGAGCTCGATAGTCCGTTCGGAGAGTCTCTTTCTTCAACAGGTGGTTCTCGATAACTTCAAGAACGTTTGCATCCACGTGCCGCATATAAACGGTGGTAAAGACGTTCTGAAGTAGCGAGCTGTTGGTTTCCTTGTACTTCTGATCGATGGCAAGTAAAAGTCCATCCTGACGCTCCGTATAAACTTTGTCGAGCGCGCCGACTACGCTTCTCTCGTGGTCTATATGTCTGCGCCTATTCACCCATTCAACAGACAAGTTCAAAAAGAGCGCAACAAGACACGCAAACCCAATCTCCTTGAGGAGATCGCACACCGCAATAATCCAGTCACTATCTTTGAAATGTTGATGTAGATAGTGCTGCGTCAATAGCAAGACAACCGAAACAATGGCGATTGCGATACAAATTCGCCCGAAGCGCTCATACCACGCGGGCATCCCAATGCCGCCTTCACCCACTCTACCAAAATCCATTTAGCTCTCTCCCTTTAAATTAACCAGAGAACCATCTTGCTGTCCACTTGCCTGCTGAATCTATTTATACGCGACAAATGGCTTCTGGCTCGGGCTTTGGCGCCTCCTGCTCAATAACCCGCGTGCAATCAGACGATTGCGGTCACCCCAAAAATAAGATTCTGAACAATTGGTAACAGGGTGCGAATCCGCTCAAACCCTGCAGGCCTAAGCGGCGTCATCAAAGTTGACGGTGTCTTGAGCCACGGACTCTTGGGGCGCGAGTCTCCACGCTCTGCCTCTCCATGTGTCCTATGGATCACATGAGCGGCCGGTCATAGTGGCGAATGAATGTTCGACGCGTCCGGTCTGGACGCCTGCATCCTTGGCGATGATGTCCGGAGGGATGCTGCTCGGCCTCAAGGCGTAGCCGCACAACGGCTTTCGGATGGGCCATGCCTATCTCTACAAGAATGAACACGGCGAACTGGTGACCACGCTCAGATGCGCCGCGCTAGCCAGTTGCTTTATGGGCAACTCACTCAAGTGTCTTTTTCGCCGGGGCGTTCGGAGCGCGGTCAGATCGAGACCGATTTCAAGCAACTCGAGAACTGCGGTTGCCCGCCCATCTTGCGGTGACAGGCGACCAGCCTCTTGCCCACGAGCTTGGCTGCTTCGGCGCCAAAGTTCGGGATAGGCAAGCGCTATGTCGATAGAGGCTGCAGGGCCCGCGTACGCCCCGATGCCCCACACGTCATAGACCGTCGGCTTGGACTACTCCGAACACATCCCGGTCACATGATTCCAGTGAGTGACCACTTGTCTGATAGTCAGCAGACCAGCTGCCGCCGACTTGAATGCCCTAGCACCGCCGGCCGACATGATGCCCAGGATGAGTAGACGCACGCATGTATTTGTCGGCAAGGTGTCGAATCCGCCCCCACCAAATGCGGTGGTTTATAAAAGGAGTCCGAACGGGTGTTGGAATCAGCCCATTTTCGAAGAAGAGTTTTATCTGATGTGCGGAGCCCGGCAACGAATAGTTTGGCCTAGTCCGATACCGCGACTGCTTCAAGAATTGAAGCGAGAAAAGCGACTATGTCAATGCATCGCGCAGGTTTCCCACCTTTTGAATTGCGCGCTAACACTGGCGTGGTTGGTGCCAGAAGGCGTCCGCGGGTCGGCGCACCTCGTTCCGCCCTTTGCACTGGAGGGTAGAGGCGGTGGAGCGGCTGCCCCCAATAACTGCCTCCTATGTGACACGTTCGTTTTCATCGGAGAGTTGTCCGTTAATTTGCAGGCTTTTTGACTAATTTCTTAGACATGCGATGGGGCTGGTGCAGCCAGACTCTGAGTCGACAGCGCGAAGCAAAACCCCGATGTCAATTCCCTGAAGAGCATTCCCACGCCACGGTTCGACAACACAAAGATCCAAAGCGCAGGCTCCTCAGAACTAGTGACAAGTTGGACAGACTCAATTCACCTGGACTGCTGCTAGTCGCGCAATGCCCAAACGACAAGACAGGGGAAGGTTGAACGGTATGCACAAGCTCAGCCGGAGGGAGTTGCCGAGACTCAGCAGCTGCTCCCAAAAGGCGATTGGCACCGTACTGGCGTTGTGTTGGCGACCGGCTCAGATCGTCGGATAGTCTTAGCGGCATCTCGGCAGCCGCCCGAGGCTCATGTCCCCACCACAGCCCGCCCGCGAACCCGAACTCCAGGGATCCGCGAACGCCACGATGGCGTGGGCGATCCGCGCTTCGTACAGGCAGATCGTCCGCATCTCGGCGATCAAGAAGACGGGCCTCGCTTACAGATGCATCTGCGCTGGCTGCGGCGCTCCGCTGGAAGCGGTGAATGCCGGCAGAGATGCGTCCAGCATCCCGCTACGCGCTGGCTTGGCTCGCCCCGGGCCACACGCGTTCAAGTGGTCGCGCTTTCCGTCTTTTTTGCTGGGCGGTTTCCAACTTTTCGCTGAACTTTCCGACTTCAGCATGCCTCGCCCTTGCTCAAAACAGCGCATCCGGGGTGATTGACGGTCACTGTCTATGTGTACTACAGTACCAGTACACATTGGCAGTCACGATGGATCCCACCCATTTCGTCCACATCAACACCGGCTCGCCAGAGCCCATCTACCGCCAGCTCATCGAGCAGGTGAAGCGGCGCGTCGCGGCCGGGCAGCTGAAGGCCGGCGACGAGATTCCGTCGGTGCGCGAGCTGGCCCAGGCCCTGGCCGTGCACCCCATGACGATCTCCAAGGCCTATTCGCTGCTGGAGAGCGATGGCGTGCTGGAACGCCGCCGTGGCCTGTCCATGGTCGTGGCAGCCCAGCACCAGAAGGCCCAACCCACCGCCGACCGCGTCGAGCTGCTGCGCCCGACGCTGGAGAAGGCTGCCGCCGAAGCGCGGCAACTGGAGCTGCCCAAGGCCCAGGTCCTGCAGCTGTTCAAGCACATCCTCGACGAGCAAGACAAATGACGCACTTCCCGCATTCCGACGTCCCCAACGCCGAACTGGCCGGCGTGACCCTGTCCTACCCCAAGGGCGAGACCGTCCTGAAAGGCCTGGACTGGCAGCTGTTGCCCGGCCAGGTCGTGGGCCTGCTGGGCCGCAACGGCGCCGGCAAGACGACGCTGCTGGAAACCCTGCTGGGCCTGCGCGATCCGCAGGCCGGCAGCGTGCGGGTCTTCGGCCAGGACGCCCTGCGCATGGACGACACGGTGCGCGCCCGCATCGGCTATGTGCCACAGCACAACGACCTGTTCGAGAGCTTCTCGGCCACGCAGCTGCTGGCCTACTTCAAGAGCTTCTACCCGCGCTGGAACGAATCACGCGTCGAGGGCCTGCTCTCGCGCTGGGACATCGCCCGCGACAAGCCCATCCGCAAGCTCAGCGGCGGCCAGCAGCAGCGCCTGTCCATCATCCGCGCCCTGGCCCACGAGCCCGACCTGCTGGTGCTGGACGAGCCCGTCGCCAGCCTCGACCCCGTCGGCCGGCGCGACTTCCTGCGCGAGCTGGTGGACCAGGTGCTGGACCGCGGCACGACCGTCGTGTTCTCCACCCACATCCTGTCCGACCTGGAGCGCGTGGCCTTCAACCTCGCCTTCCTGAGCGACGGCCGCATCGCCCTGCAGGCGCCGCTGGACGAGCTGCTGGAGCAGGTGCGCGCCTTCACCGGCAGCGTCGCCGAACTGGCCGGACTGTTCGCACGGCTGAATGCCCAGCCGCTCAAGCGCACGCCGCTGGAGGGCGGCCGCGAGCGCGTGCTGGCGCGGCTGCCGGCCGACGCGGCGCTGCCGACCAACGTCGCGGTCGAGCGCGTCAACCTGGACGACCTGTTCACGGAGCTGACCTGAGCATGAACGCCAGCCTCAACCAGATCCTGCTGGCCTTCTGGCGCCAGCCCCAGTCCGACGCACCGCGCTGGCTGCGACCGCTGTTCTACGGCCTGTGTGCCGTCGGCCTGGCCGTGGCGCTGTGGTTCGTGCCCACCCACCCGATGCGCCTGGCCATCCTGGCCGCCGTCGTGGCGCTGTCGCTGTTCGGCCTGTGGATCGCACTGATCGCCAACCTGATGGAGCAGAACCACCCGGTCGCCGCGCGCCTGGTGCCGGGGCATGTGCAGCGGCTGCGCCAGGCCTTGCTGTTGAGCTGGCTGACCTTGTCGGCCGTGCAGGGCGGGCTGATGTGGGTGACGCTGGGATTCACGGTGTCGCTGCCGCTGATGCTGCTGGGCTGCGCCGTGGTCAACGTCTTCTTCGCCCTGGCGCAGCGCCACTGGGTGCTGTGGTTCGTGTTCTCCATCGGCCCGGGCTTCGTGCTGCCGTGGCGCCTGCACGAACGCTGGGCGCCACAACTGTCCGCCATCGCCGCGGCCTGGCAGGCCCTGCCGTGGCTGTGGCTGGCGCTGTGCCTGCTGGTCCTCGCCGCCGTGCTGCCGCGCGTGCTCGGCCGCGGCGACGCCGCTCACCACGCCATGTACGCCGCCCATACCCGCATTCGCAAGGCTGCCAAGGAAGGCATGGGCGGCAACCGCGCCGGCCTGGCCGTGTTCGGTCGCACCGGCGAGCGGCTGGCCGTCGAACGCGATGGATGATGGCGGTGTCGCGGACCGACGATGATCGTGCGCTCCCGATAGAGGCGTCGACCATC
>CBHWBD010000117.1:0-15640 GCA_966111775.1 uncultured Comamonadaceae bacterium
CCGCTGCGGCCGCAGCGGCGGCTTCGGCAGCAGCACGTTGCGCAGCCGCCGCACGTTCGGCCTCGAGGCGCCGCTGTTCGGCCGCCAGGCGCTCGGCCTCGGCGGCTTCTCGCGCTGCCTGCTCGCGGGCCAGGCGTTCGATTTCCTCGCGCTCGGCCCGCAGGCGTTCGGCTTCGGCCTGGGCGGCGGCCTGGCGGCGCGCTTCCTCGGCGCGGGCCTCGGCTTCGCGGGCGGCGGCTTCCTGAGCCAGGCGCGCGGCTTCGGCGGCTTCGTGTTCGGCCCGTTCGCGGGCGAGGCGCTCGGCTTCAGCCCGCGCTTCGGCCTGGCGCTGGGCCTCGGCGGCTTCTGCCGCTTCGCGTTCGGCTCGGGCTTTGGCTTCCTCGCGGGCGACGCGTTCGGCTTCGAGCCGCTCGGCCTCGGCCCGTTCAGCAGCCTGGCGCTCGGCTTCGGCGGCCGCGGCGGCCTCCCGGGTGGCCTGGGCCTGGGCTTCGAGGCGGGCGGCTTCTTCCTGCTCGACGCGGACACGTTCGGCCTCGATCGCCTCTTCCTCGGCACGCTGCTGGGCCAGGCGCTGGGCCACGGCTTCTTCCACCTCGCGCAGCGCCTGGGCGTCGGCTTCCTGGCGGGCGGCCATTTCGGCCGACACATGCTGGGCGCGGGCGGCGTGCTCGACCTGGCTCTGCATCAGGCTGTCGGCTTCGCGGCGCTCGGCGTCGGCTCGGGCCTTTTGCTGGCGGCGGCGCCCCAGCCAGAGCAGGAACAGCACGACGGCGACCGCCACGGCGGCCAGGGTCCAGATCAACAGCTCATTCATCGTCGGGGGGCGTGCGGGACTTCAAAGTCTCACATCATCGCGCCCCTGAGTGTCCGCTCCGCGAATCGGCCTTTTCAATGCGGTCCGGCCGGCGTCGTTTTTGTCACGCCGGGGCGGACAGATTCAGCGTTGCGGCGGCGGCAGGATGCTGGCCGTGCGGGCCACATTGCCGGCCACTTCGTCCTCACCGGGCACGAAAAGCGTCAGCACGACCGCCAGCACCGACACCACGAGGGTGACGGTGAACTTGAAGCGGGGTGACGTGGGCATGGGCTCGATAGTGGGCCATGTCGTCGTGGCGCGCCCCCCCTAACTCGCTGGTAAATGCTGACGGCGTGGTGGCAGGAGTCGACGGTATTGCCCCGGCGTGGTGCCGAGCACCGTCTTGAAGCGCTGGCTGAGATGGCTGGCACCGGCATAGCCGCAGGCGGCGGCGATGTCGGCCAAGGGCAGAGCACTGCCGCTCAGCAGTTCGCGGGCGCGGTCCAGCCGGCGAGCGGCGACCCAGTCGTGCACCGTGCAGCCCATGGAGACGCGGAACATGCGGGCGAAGTGGAATTCCGACAGATGGGCCTCGGCGGCCAGGCGGGGCAGGCTGAGGTCCGCACTGTCGAGGTGGGCATCGACGAAGTCCAGCACGCGCCGGCGCGCGATGCTGGACAGGCCGCCGGCCGCGCGTTCGGCCCGCTCCCGCAGGCGCGGCCGGGCGGCCTGCAGCACCAGGTGGTCGAGGGCGGCCTGGCTCAAGGCGTCGATGCGCAGGCGCTCGGCCGGATCCTGCCAGTCCTGGGCAGCGACGCCCTGGGCCCAGGCGGCGAGGGTGGCGTCCTCGCCGAAGATGCGCTGTTCCAGCGTGATGGCGCGCGGTTCGGCGTCCAGCAGCCGCACGATGCGGTCGGCCCAGGCAGCGTCGGACAGGTAGAGGTGGACGAAGCGCAGCGGCCCGGCCACGTTCCAGCGCGATTCGTGCTCGGCCGGCAGGATGCAGTGGCAGCCGGGGTGGCCGGTGTCGCGGGGCGTCTCGATGAGGTGGGTGTCGTGACCGCCCTGCAGATAGACCGACAGGGTGTGGTGGCCGGGCTTCTGATAGTCCATGCGGCCGCCGCGGTTGCACCACTGCACCAGGCGCAAGCCGTCGGCGAGCGCCAGCTCACGTTCGCGGCGCGCATGCGAGCGGCCCAGCACGTCGAAGACGGGCTGGTGGGCGGTCGAGCCGGCGGTCAGGTCAAGCATGAGCCGATGCTAGGGCCACCGGCCTTTTCGCGCCGTGGCCGGGTCGACGAAGCGCAGGAATATGCAATCGCGCCGCCGCCCGACCGGCCACGATGGCGGCATGAATGCTTTGCTCTATGTGCTGGTGGTGCTGATCTGGGGCACGACCTGGATCGCCCTGAAGTGGCAGCTCGGCACCGTGCCCATCGCGCTGTCCATCGCCTACCGCTTCGGCCTGGCGGCCCTGGTGCTGTTCGCCTGGCTCATCTGGCGCCGCCAGCTCGTGGTGCCGCGCGGCAAGGCGCTGGGCTGGGTGCTGGCCCAGGGGCTGTGCCTGTTCTGCCTGAACTTCGTCTGCTTCCTGAACGCCAGCCAGACCGTGGCCAGCGGCCTGGTGGCCGTGGTGTTCTCGAGCGCGGCGCTGTGGAATGCGCTGCTGGCCCGCGTGGTGCACGGACGGGCCATTGCGCCCCAGGTGCTGGCCGGCGGTGCGCTGGGGCTGACTGGCCTGGTGCTGCTGTTCTGGCCCGAGATCAGCGGTGGCCATGCCAGCGCCGTCGGCCTGGCCTGGGCCCTGGGCGGCACGCTGTGCTTCTCGACCGGCAACCTGCTGTCGGCCGCCCTGCAAAACCAGGGGCTGAAGCCGGTGCAGACCAATGCCTGGGGCATGGCCGTCGGCACGGCCATCCTGACGGGCTATGCGCTCGCGGCCGGCGTGCCCTTGGTGTTTGACGCGAGCGCCCGCTACGTCGGTGCGCTGCTCTACCTCGCCATTCCCGGCTCGGTCATCGGCTTCACGGCCTATCTGACGCTGGTGGGGCGGCTGGGCCCCGAGCGGGCGGCCTACAGCACCGTGCTGTTTCCGGTCGTGGCGCTGAACGTGTCGGCCTGGGTGGAGGGCTACCGGTGGACGGCGCCGGCCCTGGCCGGCCTGGCCCTGGTGATGGCCGGCAATGTGCTGGTGTTCAGGAAGCCGGGCGGCGCTTCTCGAACAGCGCCATCGCCTCGCCCACCAGCCCGCGCCTGAAGGCCAGCACGCAGACGATGAAGATCAGCCCGGTGACGAGGCTGACGGATTCGCCCAGGCTGTTGAACCAGGCCACGCCGGTCAGGTCGCCCAGCCAGTTGCCGAGGTCGCCGATCTTGTTCTCCAGCGCGATGATGACCAGGGCACCGACCATGGGACCGACGAGGGTGCCCATGCCACCGACAAGCGTCATCAGGATGACGAGGCCCGAGGTGGTCCAGATCGCGTCGGTCAGCGTCGCGAAGCCCAGCACCAGGGTCTTGGTGGCGCCGGCCAGGCCGGCCAGGGCGGCCGACAGCACGAAGGCCAGCAGCTTGAAGTGGGCCGTGTCATAGCCCAGCGACGTCGCACGGGCCTCGTTCTCGCGGATGGAGGTCAGCACCTGGCCGAAGGGCGAGTGGACGATGCGGTAGATCAGCCAGAAGGCAGCGATGAAGATGGCCAGCACGACGTAGTACAGCGTCAGGTCGCTTTCCAGATGCAGGCCCAGCAAGCTGCCGCGCGGCACCGACTGCAGGCCGTCCTCGCCGCCCGTGAAGGGTGCCTGCAGGAAGAAGAAGTACAGCATCTGGGCCAGGGCCAGCGTGATCATCGAGAAGTAGATGCCCGAGCGCCGGATGGCCAGCAGCCCGAACACCAGCCCGACGACGGCCGCGCCGGCCATGCCGGCGACGAGGCCGACCGGCGTCGGCAGGCCCCAGACCTTCAGCGCATGGCCGCAGACATAGCCGGCCGTGCCGAGGAAGGCGGCGTGCCCGAAGGACAGCAGGCCGGTGAAGCCGACCAGCAGATTGAAGGCACACGCGAACAGCGCGTAGCAGAGCACCTTCATGACGAAGACGGGATAGACCCCCAGGGCCGGCAGCAGGGCGATGCCGGCGAACAGGGCGGCGTAGCCGATGACTTTCTTGTTCATCACTTCTCTTTTCCGAACAAGCCAGCCGGACGAACGAGCAGCACGATGGCCATGACGACGAAGACGACCGTGTTGGACGCCTCGGGATAGAAGACCTTGGTCAGCCCCTCGACGATGCCCAGGCCCAGGCCGGTCAGGATGGAGCCGAGGATGGAGCCCATGCCGCCGATGACGACGACGGCGAAGACCACGATGATGAGGTTGGACCCCATCAGCGCCGACACCTGCAGGATGGGCGCGGCCAGCACGCCGGCGAAGGCCGCCAGGGCCACACCGCCGGCATAGGTCAGCGTCACCATGCGTGGCACATTGATGCCGAAGGCCTGCACGAGCTTGGGGTTCTCGGTACCGGCGCGCAGCTTGGCGCCGAGCGACGTCTTCTCGATCAGCGCCCAGACCGCGAAGCACACCACCAGCGAGGCGACGACCACCCAGCCGCGGTAGTTGGGCAGGATCATGAAGCCGAGGTTGGTGGCGCCCTGCAGCGCGTCCGGCACCTGGTAGGGCTGGCCGGAGACGCCATAGAAGCTGCGGAACACGCCCTCGATGACCAGGGTGATGCCGAAGGTCAGCAGCAGGCCATAGAGGTGATCCAGCTTGTAGAGCCACTGCAGCATGGTGCGCTCGATGACGATGCCGATGAGCCCCACGGCGAAGGGCGCGAGACCGAGCATGAACCAGTAGTTCAGGCCCAGGTATTCCAGCCCCATCCAGGCGAAGAAGGCCCCCATCATGTACAGCGCCCCGTGGGCGAAGTTGATGATGTTGAGCATGCCGAAGATGACTGCCAGGCCCAGGGACAGCATCGCGTAGAACGAGCCGTTGACCAGGCCGAGCAGCAGCTGGCCCAGCAGGGCCGGCAGGGGAATACCGAAGAACTCTGTCATCGCGCCCTCAGGGGATCACTTTTTCACCAGCGGGCACTTGCTGTCGGCGAGCTTGGTGAAGGCTTCTTCACCCGGAATACGCGTCACGACCTTGTAGTAGT
This sequence comes from uncultured Comamonadaceae bacterium, assembly GCA_966111775.1. Classification (GTDB taxonomy): domain Bacteria; phylum Pseudomonadota; class Gammaproteobacteria; order Burkholderiales; family Burkholderiaceae_C; genus Pelomonas. The sequence continues at coordinate 4,958 of CBHWBD010000117.1, forward strand.
CCCAGGGCTCGGTCGATTCCTTCACCGACTTCACCTGCATCAGGAACATGTCGTGGATGCCGCGGCCGTCTTCCTTGCGGATGGTGCCCTTGGTATAGAAGTCGTTGATCGGCGTGTCCTTCATCTTGGCGATGACCTTTTCTGCGTCGTCGGTCTTGGTCGCGTTGACGGCGTTCAGGTAGTGGGTCACGGCCGAGTAGTCGGCGGCCTGCAGCGACGAGGGCATGCGCTTCATCTTCTCGAAGAAGCGGCGGCTCCAGGCGCGGGCCTCGGGGCTCTGGTTCCAGTACCAGGAGTCGGTCAGGTACATGCCTTCGGTCGTCTTCAGGCCCAGGGAGTGCACGTCGTTGATGAACATCAGCAGGCCGGCCAGCTTCATCGTCTTGGTGATGCCGAACTCGTTGGCGGCCTTGACGGCGTTGATGGTGTCGCCGCCGGCGTTGGCCAGGCCCAGGATCTGGGCGCCTGAGCCCTGGGCCTGCAGCAGGAAGCTGGAGAAGTCGCTGGCGTTCAGCGGATGCTTGACGCTGCCCTTCACGGTGCCGCCGTTCTTCTGCACGACGGCCGTGGTGTCGGCCTGCAGGGCCGCGCCGAAGGCGTAGTCAGCAGTCAGGAAGTACCAGTTTTTGCCGCCGGCCTTGGTCACCGCGCCGCCGGTGCCATTGGCCAGGGCCACGGTGTCGTAGGCGTAGTGGATGGTGTAGGGCGTGCAGTTGGCGTTGGTCAGCGCGGAGCTGCCGGCGCCGATGGAGATGAAGGGCTTCTTCTTCTCGGCCGCGACGGTGGCGATGGCCAGGTTGACGCCGGAGTTGGTGCCGCCCACCAGCAGGTCCAGGCCCTGCGTGTCCATCCACTCGCGCGCCTTGGCGGAGGCGACGTCGGCCTTGTTCTGGTGGTCGGCAAAGATCAGCTCGATCTTCTTGCCGGCGGCCATGCCCTTCATGTCGGCGATGGCCATCTTGATGGCCTCGACACCGCCGGCACCGTCGATGTCGGCATAGACGCTGGACATGTCGGTCAGGAAGCCGATCTTGATGACGTCACCCGAGATCTGGGCCTGGGCGGCGAAGCCGCAGCTGGCGAGGGCGGCGGCGATGAGGGTCTTCTTCATGATGTCTCCAGTTGAAGGTCGGGTTAGACGCTGAGCAGCTCGTCCAGCTTGGCCTGGTGGGCCGGCAGTTCGGCTGCGGGAAAGGACAGCACGACCTCGCCGTGCTCAATGACGATGAAGTGGTCGGCCAGCGGGGCGGCGAAGCGGAAGTTCTGCTCCACCATGACGATGGTGAAGCCTTGGGCCTTCAGCGCGCGGATCATGCGGGCCAGGGCCTGGACGATGACGGGCGCCAGGCCCTCGGAGATTTCGTCCAGCAACAGGATGTCCGCACCCGTGCGCAGGATGCGCGCGACGGCCAGCATCTGCTGTTCGCCGCCCGACAGCCGCGTGCCGGGGCTGTGCCTGCGCTCCGCCAGGTTGGGGAACATCGCGTAGATCTCGGTCTCGCTCATGACCTTGCCGCGTTTGGCCTTCAGCAGCGGCGGCAGGCGCAGGTTCTCTTCGGTCGTCAGCGACGCGAAGATGCCGCGCTCCTCGGGGCAGTAGCCGAGCCCCAAGTTGGCGATGCGATGGGTCGACAGCCCAATGGTCTCTTCGCCATGGACCTTGATCGAGCCCTTGCGCGCGCCCGTCAGGCCCATGATGGCGCGCAGCGTCGTCGTGCGGCCGGCGCCATTGCGGCCCAGCAGCGTGACGACCTGGCCGGGCTGCACGCTCAAGGACAGGCCGTGCAGGATGTGGCTCTCGCCATACCAGGCGTTGAGGTTGGTGATTGCTAGTGCAGGCGTGGCCATGTCAGTGCGCGCCTTGGAGTTCGGTGGCTTCGGTGCCCATATAGGCTTCCAGCACCGCGGGGTGCTTGGACACGGTGGCGTAGTCGCCCTCGGCCAGCACGGCGCCGCGGGCCAGCACGGTGATGCGGTCGGCGATGCTGGCGACGACCTTCATGTTGTGCTCCACCATCAGCACGGTGCGGCCCTCGGCCACGCGCTTGATCAGGGCTGTCACGCGGTCGACGTCCTCATGCCCCATGCCTTGCGTGGGTTCGTCCAGCAGCATCAGTTGTGGCTCCATCGCCATGGTGGTGGCGATCTCGAGGGCCCGCTTGCGGCCATAGGGCAGGTCGGCCGCCTTCACATTCGCCATGTCGCGCAGGTCGACCAGTTCGAGCAGGGACAGCACCTTGGCGTCCAGCGTCTTCAGCCCGGTCAGCCCCTTCCAGAAATGGAAGCTGGTGCCGGTGAAGCGCTGCAGGCCGATGCGCACGTTTTCCAGCACGGTCAGGTGCGGAAACACGGCCGAGATCTGGAAGCTGCGGATGACGCCGCGGCGCGCGATCTGGGCCGAGCTTTCGCCGGTGATGTCGGCACCCGCGAACACGATGCGGCCGCGCGTCGGCGTCAGGAATTTGGTCAGCAGGTTGAAGCAGGTGGTCTTGCCGGCGCCGTTGGGGCCGAGCAGGGCGTGGATGTGGCCACGCTGCACGCGCAGGTTGACCGAGTCGACGGCGGTGAAGCCTTTGAACTCCTTGGTCAGGTCCTGGGTCTCGAGGATGAATTCGCTCATGGACTTCCGGGTTGGCTGCGCGACTCTAGGCCTTCAAGCCTGACACTGGCTTACGGGCATTCACGGGGTTTGATCCGCGTAGAGAAAGCGCTCGATGAGCCCGATCTGCTCGGGCGTGTTCAAGGCGGGCGCGTGGCCGCAGCCGGGGATGAGGGCGACGGCCGCGCGCGGGCCGCGCTCGCGCATGGCCTGGGCGGTCTCGGCGGTCAGCAGCGTCGAGTCTTCGCCGCGCAGGCAGAGCACCGGCAGGTCGAGCTGGTCCCAGGCTTGCCAGAGTTCGTAGTCGTCTGGATGGTGCTCGAATTGCGCCACCAGGGCCGGGTCGTAATGCGTGGTCACGCGGCCGTCGGGCAGGCGGCGCAGCGACGTCTCGGTGAGATGGCGCCATTGCGTGTCGCTCAGATGACCGAAGCTGGCATAGATCTCGCGGAAATAGGTCTCCAGCTCGCTGACCGTGGCGAAGCTCGGCGGCTGGCCGGCATAGGTCTTGATGCGGGCCAGGGCCGGCGCGGCCAGCTCGGGGCCGTTGTCGTTCAGCACCAGGCGCTTGATGCGGCCGCGCAGCCGGGTCGCCGCGCCGAGCGTGCCGATGGCGCCGCCCATCGATGTGCCGACCCAGTGCACCTTGGTCAGGCCCAGCTGGTCCATCAGCGCTTCGGCCTGTTCGACGTAGAACTCCAGGCAGTACTCGCGCGCCGGATCAATGGCCCATTGCGACAGGCCGCGGCCCAGGGTGTCGGGGCAAACGACATGCCAGCGATGGCTGAGGGCCGACGCGAAGTCGTCGAAGTCACGGCTGCTGCGTGCCAGGCCATGCCAGGCGACGACGGTGGGCGTGCGCGGGTCACCCCATTGCGTGACGTGGATCTCGCGACCCAGGCAGTTCAGGTAGCGCGATCTCATTTGTTTCTCACTCCCCTTGCGCGCGTCCACGCCGCCAGCCGCAGCCGCCCGACGATGCCGCCGGGGAAGTGGTAGACGGCCAGCACGAAGAGCAGGCCCAGCCACAGCAGCCAGCGGTCGGGCGACACCAGCGTGTTCAGCACCGGCACGCCCTCGACCAGCGAACCGGCGCCCTTCAGCAGGGCCTGCAGATAGTTCTGGGCGACGATGAAGAGGACGCTGCCAATGACGGCGCCATAGACCGTGCCCATGCCGCCGATGACGACGATGAGGAGCAGGTCCAGCATGATCTCCATGCTCATCGCCGTCTCCGGGCCGGTGTAGCGCAGCCACAGGGCCAGCAGGGCGCCGCCGCAGCAGGCCAGCAAGGCCGCCACGATGTTGGCGCCGGTGCGGTAGACGACGGTGCGGTAGCCAATCGCTTCGGCCCGGAACTCGTTCTCGCGAATGGCTTGCAGCACCCGCCCGAACGGCGAATTCACGACGCGCAGCAGCAGCGCGATGAGGGCCGCGACAGCGACGAAGAGCAGGTAATAGGTCAGCAGCCGGCCATCCAGCATCACGCCGAGGAAAGGGTCTTCCATGAACTCGGTCGACGGCCTCAGCACCTCGGGCAGCTGGAAGTTCAGGCCGTCCTCGCCGCCGGTGAAATCGCTCAGCTGCGAGGCCAGCGTCATGAAGGCCGAGGCCACGGCCAGCGTGATCATGGCGAAGAAGATGGCCTTCACGCGCAGGCTGGCCAGGCCCATGCCCAGGGCCAGCACGGCGCTCAGCGCGAGTGCCGCGACAAAGCCTATGCCCAGCGAGGTCCAGTCCGAGCCCAGCCGTGTCGACGCGATGGCGATGCCGTAGGCGCCGATGCCGACGAACATGGTGTGGGCGAAGCTGACGATGCCGGTGTAGCCCAGCAGCAGGTCGTAGCTGGCGACGAGCAGGATGAAGACCAGAATCTTGGCCGCGACGTTCAGGGCTTGCGTGCCCGTGAAGATGAAGGGCGCGCCGAGCAGGCCGACGAAGCAGGCGATCAGCAGCGCGCCGAGGATGCGGCTGCGCGGCAGGTCGTGCGAAAGCAGCGAGCGGATCATTTCGCCCCCACTGGATAGAGGCCCTGCGGGCGCCACAGCAGGATGGCCACCATCAGCCCGATGTTGGAAAACAGCGCCGCCTTGGGTGCGATGAAGCCGACGTAGTTGGCGACGAGACCGACCAGCAGCGCGCCCACCAGGCAGCCGACCGTCGAGCCCAGGCCGCCGATGATGATGACGATGAAGAGCAGCAGATTGACCTGGCCGCCGATCTGCGGCGTGACGCCCTGCTGCACCAGGCCCCAGAGCACGCCGCCCAGGCCGGCCAGCCCGGCACCGGCGACGAAGACGCCGACGAAGAGGCGGCGGATTCGGTAGCCCAGGGCCTCGACCATCTCGCGGTCCTGCACGCCGGCGCGGATCAGCAGGCCGATCTTGGTGCGGTTCAGCACCAGCAGCAGCGCGATGAGCACGACGATGCCGATGGCCATGGCCAGCACGCGGAACTTCTCGACCGCGACGTCACCGACCAGGAAGATGCCGCGCAGGGTCTCGGGCAGTTCCAGAGGGATCAGCGCCGGGCCCCAGCTGGCCTTGATCAGCTCTTCGCCGATGATCATGCCGCCCATGGTGATGAGGATCTGCTTCAGGTGCTGGCCGTAGACGGGCCGCACCAGTACGCGCTCGAAGACGATACCGACGGCTGCTGCGATGGCCATGCCGGCGAGGCAGGCGGCGCCGAGGGCCGCAAGATTGGCGGCGACGCTGGGGCTGGTGGCCCAGGGCGCCATGGCAGCCAGCACAGTCGTCGCCATGAAGGCACCCAGCGCGATGAAGACGCCGTGGCCAAAGTTCAAGACATCCATCAGGCCGAAGACCAGGGTCAGGCCCGAGGCGATGACGAAGACGATGAGGCCCATGGCCAGGCCGGCCAGGGTCAGGTTGAGCCAGGTGCTGGCGCTGCCGGTCAGCGGCAGGGCCAGCAGCATCAGCGCGGCAAGCAGGGCCAGGGGGCGGGGGTCGAGCTTCATCATTGGTGGGCCGCCAGAGAAAGGCCGAGCAGGCGCTGCTGCAGGTCGGATTCCTCGATCAGCTCGCGCATGGCGCCACGGTGCACGATGCGGCCGTCGTCCATCACCGCGACCTGGTCGCCCAGCTCGGCGGCGACGCGGAAGTTCTGCTCGACGAGCAGCACCGTCGTCTGCGTGCCCTTGAGTTCGCGCAGGGCCGTGATGAGGTTCTGCACGATGGCCGGCGCCAGGCCCTTGCTGGGCTCGTCGATGACCAGCAGTTCGCGCGGCTCGATCATGGCGCGGGCGATGGCCAGCATCTGCTTCTGGCCGCCCGACAGCTTGCCGGCGGGGTGGGTCCAGAAGGTCTTCAGCGCGGGAAACAAGCCGAACAGCCAATCCAGGCGCTTCGCATCCAGATCGCCAAGGCGCTTGGCCGAACGTGCCGCCAGCAGCAGGTTCTCCGCTACGCTGAGCTCGCCGAAGATGCCCATGGTCTCGGGCACATAGGCGACGCCGCGCGAGGCGATGTCGGGCGTGGCCATCTTCGTGATGTCCTCGCCCTTGAAATGCACCATGCCGCTGCTGGCCGTCCACAGGCCCATCAGCGTGCGCAGCGTGCTGGTCTTGCCGGCGCCGTTGCGGCCCAGCAGCATGGTCACCTGGCCCGCCGGCACGTCGAGGTCCACGCCGTGCAGGATGTGATATGCCCCGACGTGGGTGTGGACGCCCTGGAGCTGCAACAGGTTCATGCTGCGACTCCCAGATAAGCCTCTTGCACGATGGGCGAGGCAATGACGGTGGCCGGGTCGCCATCGGCGACCAGCTTGCCCTGGTGCAGCACGATGATGCGGTCGGCCAGTTCGCGCACCACGTCCATCTTGTGTTCCACCAGCAGCAGGGTGTGCTTCTTCTCGGCCTTCAGTGCGCGGATCAGGTCGAGCACGACGGGCACTTCGTCCACGCTCATGCCGGCCGTCGGTTCGTCGAAGAGATAGACCTTGGGATCGAGGGCGATCAGCATCGCCACCTCGAGCTTGCGCTGGTCGCCATGCGGCAGGCTGGCGGCGAGGTCGTCGGCACGCGAGGCCAGGCGCACACGCTCGAGGATGGCACGCGCTTCGTCGATCAACTCCTTGTGCGACAGCCACACCGACAGCATGCGAAGGCCCTTGCCCTGGCGAGCCTGCACGGCCAGGCGCACGTTCTCCAGCACGCTCAGGTGGGCGAAGAGCTGCGTCAGCTGGAAGGCCCGGCCCAGGCCACGGCGCGTACGCACCGGTGCCGGCAGCTTGGTGAGGTTCTCACCGTCCAGCCACACCTCGCCGCCGCTCGCTGGCAGCTGGCCCGAGATCAGGTTGAAGTAGGTCGTCTTGCCCGCGCCGTTCGGCCCGACGATGGCCGTCAGCGTGCCCGGCTGGAAGGCGCAGCTGACGCCGTCGACAGCGACATGGCCGCCGAAGCGGATGGTCAGGTTTTTGGTTTCGAGCATGGAGATGGGTGCCGCCAAGGTTCAGGAACACAGCCACAGAGGCACAGAGACACAGAGGAAGTGGTCCTCTGGCCTGCCGCGCCGCCTCTCTGTGCCTCCGTGTCTCTGTGGCTGTGTTTGTTCAGCGCTTGTTCCGGATCGGAACCTGCATCTCTTCCGGCTTGATCTCCCGCACCAGCTCCGGCACGCCCCAGGGGAAGGCGGGGTCGACCTTGATGCGGAAGTGGTACATGGACTGCATGGCCTGGTGGTCCTCAGAACGGAAGGTCATCCGGCCCTTGGGCGTCTCGAAGCTCATGCCTTCCATGGTCTTGATGAGCTTGTTGGTCGCCGTGTCGCCATTGGTCTTCTTCAGGGCTTCGACGAGGGCGATGGCCGCGCTCATGCCGCCGGCGGTGAAGAAGTCGGGCGGCTGCTTGAACTGCTTGTAGTGGTTGGCCACCAGCCATTCGTTGACCGGGTTCTTCGGGATGCCGAAGTAGTAGTAGGTCGCGCCTTCCATGCCGGGGAACTGCTTGTAGGCCGTCATGGCCGGCAGGATGTTGCCGCCCGAGCCGACGGCGATGCCGTAGCGCTTCTGCAGGTCCTGGGCGGCCAGGGCCGGGAAGGGCGTGGTGGCGCCGGCCCACACGACGGCGATGACCTTGGGACCGGGTTTGTCCTTCAGCGCATCGACGAGGCGCTGGATGCCGGCGGTGAAGTCGGTCGTCTGTGTCGGCAGGTATTCCTCGTGGACGATCTTGGCCTTCTTCAGCGCCTCCTTGAAGGCCTTCACGCCGTCACGACCGAAGGCGTAGTCTTGGGCCAGCACGCCGATGCTGAGGCCGGCCACGTCGGCGGCCACGGCATTGCCGATGGCGTCCTGGCTGGAGTTGCGGCCGGTGCGGAAGATGTATTTGTTCCACTTCTCGCCGGTGATGGAGTCGGCCACGGCGGGCTCGACGAGCAGGATCTTCTTGTACTCCTCGGCCACCGGCAGCATGGCCAGGGCCACGCCGCTGGACGAGGGGCCGACGGCGATGTCGGCCTTGTCGTCGCCATAGGCCGCGGCCAGCAGGCTCTTGCCGACGTCGGGCTTGCCCTGGTCGTCCTTCTCGATGACGACGATCTTCTTGCCTGCGACGGTCATGGTGCCGCCGGTGGCGTAGTCCAGGCCCATCATGAAGCCGGTCTGCGTCTGCTTGCCGTAGGCCTCCAGCGGGCCGGTCTTGCTGTAGACGTGGGCGATGCGGATCTCATTGCCGGCGGCCAGGGCGAGGCCGGAGGTGACCAGCGTGACGGCGGCGAGCAGAACGCGGGTGGTCAGGCGGCGCGTGATGGGGCGCATGGGGCTTGTCTCCTGAGGTCTTGTGGGTCTGCTCTGTCGGCAGACGGTGTCTTCCCTTTTTGCAAGGGCCGTGCCCGGCGGGGAAGGGGGCGCCGGGGCGGTTTTCGTGCGGGTTGTCCCGAGGTTTTTGGCCGTCAGGGACGGTGGGAGTGTCCGAAATTCAGGCGTTGTCCGAAAGCTGGACTTCGAGGTCCGGCCAGCGCGCCAGTCTTTCGTACAGGGAAGCTCGGGAGATCTGCAGCAGCCTCGCCGCCGCCATGCGGTTGCCGCCGGTGGCCTGAAGCGCGCGGGCAATGGCGTCGCGTTCCAGGGCCTCGATCAGCTCGGGCAGCGGCGCCACCGCCTGGGCGGTCGTGATGGCGGGCGCCGCGGGCTGAGGCGCCGGCGCAGCCGCAGCAGCAGCAGCAGCAGTCGCCGCCGGCGCCACCGCTCCACCCTGGAAGTGTTGCGCCGTCAGCTGCATGTCGTCGCTCATCAGGCTGACCTGCTCCAGCGTGTTGCGCAGCTCGCGGATATTGCCGGGCCAGGTCTGCTGCATCAGCCATTCGATGGCGTCGGGGCTGAGCAGCTTCTGCGGCATGCCGCTGCGGCGGGCGATGTCTTCGCCCAACGCTTCGGCCAGAGCCTCGATGTCGTCCAGCCGCTCGCGCAGCGCGGGCACGCGGATGGGCAGCACATTGAGGCGGTAGTACAGGTCGGCGCGAAAGGTGCCTGCGGCGACCATGGCTGCCAGGTCGCGGCTGGTGGCGGCAATCACGCGCACATCGACGCGCAGCACCGTGTTGCTGCCCAGAGGCTCCACCTCCTGCTCCTGCAGCACCCGCAGCAGCTTGCTTTGGAGTGCCAGCGGCATGTCACCGATCTCGTCCAGGAACAAGGTGCCGCCGTCGGCCAGCTTGAACTTGCCGTCGCGGCCCTTGCGCTCCGCGCCCGTGTAGGCGCCGGGTGCGACGCCGAAGAACTCGGCCTCCAGCAGGGTCTCGGGCACGGCGGCGATGTTGACGCCCACCAGCGGCCGGTGGGCGCGCCGCGAGGCGGAGTGGATGGCATGGGCCATCAGCTCCTTGCCGGTGCCGGTTTCGCCCAGCAGCAGCACGGTGGAGTCGGTCTGCGCCACGCGGCGGGCCTGGCGCTTGACCTCCAGCGCCGCCGGGCTGGCACCGATGAAGCTGGCAATCGTGTACTTGGGCCGGCGCTGGGCGGCGAGCTGGCGCCGCGTGTCCTCCAGCTCCTGCTGCAGCCGCGCGAATTTCTGGATCAGCGGCTGCATGGTCGTCTCGGGGTGATCCAGCAGGACCAGGCCGAGGGCGCCGATGACTTCGCCATCGTCGTTGCGCAGTGGCAGACGGCTGACCAGGAAGGTGCCGGCCTTGTTGGTCAACAGGTCGACGAGGACGGGCTTGCCGTTCTCCAGCACCTGCAGCATCTGCGTGTTGGGCACCACGTCCTCGACCGGGCGGCCGACGAACTCGCGTTCGTCGTTGAAGCCCAGGGCCGGCAGGAAGCGCTTGTAGCCCTCGCTGATCCAGACGACGCGGTGGTTGCGGTCGATGACCATCATCCCTTCCGTCGACCGGGCCAGCACGTCGAACATCGACTGCGCGGCCAGGCGCAGCAGCCCATCGACATCCTGGGGGATGCCGGCGGGCGCGGGTGTCTGGTTTTTGGACAGAGGCATGACCGGCGCAATGTACCGCGCCGGCCCGCCCCCTTCGGCGAGGCCGAAACCGCTCAGTCGCACGTCTAGAACTTGAACGTACCGCCAATCGTGAACGTGCGCGGCGCGCCGTAGTAGGCGTTCAGCACGCCCAGGGCGGCGATGTTGTAGCCGTCGGTCTTGTAGGCCTTGTTGGTCAGGTTGCTGCCCTGCAGGAAGAAGCTCAGCTTGGCGTCCTTCTCCCAGATCAGGCCGGCGTTGACCAGGGTGTAGGCGTCCTGGGCCAGGGCCTCGGACAGGTCGGTCGTCGGGTAGACCTTGCTGCGGTGCGTCAGCCCCAGGCGCGAGCGCAGCGTGCCCACCGGCATCTTCATGTTGTTCTCGATGTTCAGGCTGGCCTGGAACTTGGGCGTGTTGGTGAACTTCTTCTGGTCGGCCACGTTGACGCCGCGGTCGATGTATTCGTCGTACTTGGCGTCCAGCGTGGCCAGGTTGCCGCTGAGGCGCCAGGACGTCGTCGGCATCCACAGGAACTCGACCTCGGCGCCGTTGACCGTGGCCTTGCCGGCGTTGGTGAAGTCGCCGAAGAAGCCGGGCTGGCCGTTGGCCTGGGTGTAGCTGGTGAACACCGACAGCTGCACGTTCTTGT
>CBHWBD010000118.1:0-15081 GCA_966111775.1 uncultured Comamonadaceae bacterium
CCTCGCGGTGCAGCTTGGCCACCTCGACGTGGACCTTGGTCACCAGCGGGCAGGTCGCGTCGAAGACCTGGAAGCCACGCGCCTGGGCCTCGCGGCGCACCTCCTGGCTGACGCCGTGAGCGCTGAACACCAGGGTGGCGCCGGCCGGCACCTCGGCCAGGTCCTCGATGAAGATGGCGCCCCGCGACTTCAAGTCGTTGACGACATAGGTGTTGTGGACGATCTCGTGGCGCACATAGATGGGGGCGCCGAACTTGACGAGGGCGCGCTCGACGATCTCGATGGCGCGGTCCACGCCGGCACAGAAGCCGCGCGGCTCAGCCAGCAGCACTTCCTGGGGTTGCACTTTCGCCTCCATCACAGCACCCCGATCACCTGCACCTCGAAGCTGACCGGCTGGCCCGCGAGAGGGTGGTTGAAGTCGAACAGCAGGGCCTCGTCGCCCAGCTCGCGCACGACGCCGGCATAACCGCCCTGCCCGTCCGGGCCCGGGAACTGCACGACGTCGCCGACGTTGTAGACCTCGTCGGGATCACCCAGCTGGCGCAGCAACGTGAGCTTCACGCGTTGCAGCAGTTCGGGGTTGCGGTCACCGAAGGCCTCGCCGGGCGCCAGCTCGAAGCGCTCGTGGGCGCCCTCGGGCAGGCCGATGAGGCGCGCCTCGATGGCGGGCGACAGCTGGCCCAGCCCCAAGGACAGGGTGGCGGGCTTGTCGTCAAAGGTGTTGACGATGTCGGCGCCGTCCGGGCCCGAGAGCCGGTAATGCAGGGTCAGAAAGGACCCGGCCTGGATGGGGTTCATGCGAGGGAGAGAAACGCTTGGCTAGACTGGGCGCGATTTTATGTCGTTGACCCATCTGCCCCCGGACGCCCGCCCGCGCGAGAAGCTGCTTGCCCGCGGCCCGCAGGCGCTGGCGGACGCCGAACTGCTGGCCCTGCTGCTGCGCACCGGCCTCAAAGGCATGCCGGTGCTGCAGTTGGCCCAGAGCCTGCTGGACCGGTTTGGCGGCTGGGCGGGGCTGCTGGCAGCCACCGTGCAGGACCTCGGCAAGGTCAAGGGCCTGGGCCCGGCCAAGCGCGCCGAGATCGCCGCCGTGCTGGAGATCGCGCGCCGCTCGCTGAACCAGCAACTGGCCGAAAAGCCGGCCATGAGCGATGTCGAGACGGTCAAGACCTATCTGCGCCTGCACCTGGGCGGCCTGGGCCACGAGGTGTTTGCCGTCCTCTTCCTGGACGCCCAGCTGCGCCTGATCGCGATGGAGACGCTGTTCCAGGGCTCGTTGACCTCCACGACCGTGCACCCGCGCGAGGTCGTCAAGCGCGCCCTGGCCCTGGGCGCCGGGGCAGCCATCCTGGCGCACAACCACCCCAGCGGCGTCGCCGAACCCTCACGCTCCGACGAATTGCTGACGAAGCAGCTCAGCCAGGCCCTGGCCCTGGTGGACGTGCGCGTCGTCGACCATTTCGTCGTTGGCGCCGGCGAGGTCGTGTCCTTTGCCGAACGAGGCCTGCTGTGACGAAAACGGTGCGCAGCCTGGCCGACCTGAAGCCGCTGGCCCGGGAAATGGCGGCGGCACGGCTGGCGGCCGAAATCGAGCGTGAGCGCGTCGCGGCGGCCGTGCGGCTGGCCGAGCAGGAAAGACGCGTCTTCGAATTGACCGTCGGCCCCGTGACGCCGCTGCGCAGCACCGGCCGCTATGTCCATGCCCTCGAACAGCCTGCTCCCGAGCCGCGCCAGCGCGAGGCCGACGAACGCGCCGTGCTGCTGCAGGCGCTGTCGGACGAGATCGACATCGACACGCTGCTGGACACCGACGAGACGCTGAGCTTTCGCCGCGAAGGCATCAGCCTGGAAGTGGTGCGCAAGCTGCGCCGCGGCCATTGGGCCCTGCAGGCCCAGCTCGACCTGCACGGCCTGCGCCGCGACGCGGCCCGGGAGGCGCTGGGCCTCTTCGTCCATGACAGCGCCCGGCGCGGCCTGCGCTGCGTGCGCGTCGTGCACGGCAAGGGCCACGGCTCGCCGGGCCGCGAGCCGGTGCTCAAGGGCCGGGTGCGGCGCTGGCTGGTGCAGAAGAACGAAGTGCTGGCCTTCGTGCAGGCGCGCGCCAGCGACGGTGGCGCCGGCGCCCTCATCGTGCTGCTCAGCGGAACGGCCTGACGCACGGCTGACGCGTGAATAACACCGGCCCGCCGCGTCGCGCGGCCGACACGAGGCTGACGGGTAGTGCAGGCGCCATTGACCAGCGCGGTTAGCCCGGAGTAGTCTGGGCTCAAGCCGCCATCAGCGCGACATCCGGTTTCCCAGCCCAACGAGGAGAGAGCCCATGTCCCTTGTCTTTTCTTCTGATCGTGCGCCCCAGCCCAAGAGCTATGTCGGCATCGGTCTGGTCGTCGCCATTCACGTCGCGGCAATCTCTGCCCTGAGTTTGGGGCTGGTGAAGACACCGCCCACGCACAAGGAACCCACCGTCCTGTTGCCGCCCATCCCCGAGCAGCCACGTGAGCAGGACAAGATCCGTGAGGTCGTGAAGGCCGAGAAGCCCACGTTGATCAACATTCCCAAGCCCGACGTGTTGCCGCCGCCCACATGGACGGAGGAAACACCGCACGTGGTCGTCGTGGAACGGCAAGGAGACGCCGTGGTGGTGCCCAACGGCTCAACCGGCGGTACCGCGCAAACAGTGGCGCCGCCGCTGGTCAAGCCTGACACCGGCATCAAGGCTCCCGGCGCCGTCTGTTCCGTGATGCCTAGGCCCGACGTCCCGACCGTCAACTGGGCCGGCGAAGCCGTGCTGCAGGTGATTGCCACGGTGCGCGGCGGCCGCGTGGTCGGCAGCGATTTCCGCGTGGCGCAGGGGGCGCTGGACAGCAAGACCAAGCGCTCACTGCAGCGCTCGGTGGAATCCGCCCTCGCCGGCTACCAGTGCCAGGGCGACGCGACCTTCCAGCAGGAATTCGCGTTCCGCATCGACTGAGGGCCGCCGCCCTAGACGTTGCGCATCCAGTCGGCCGTTCCCGCAAAGGATTCGGCCAGCCGGGCCTGCAGGGCCGGGTCGACCCCGGTTTCCTGCATGGCCTGGCCCATGCAGGCCAGCCACTCGTCGCGTTCGGCGATGCCGATGCGAAAAGGCAGGTGACGCGCCCTCAGGCGCGGATGGCCGAAGCGGCTGATGTAGTGGTCGGGACCACCCAGCCAGCCGCACAAAAACCAGAACAGCTTGTCGCGCGCCGACTCCAGCGTGTCGCCATGCGCCGCGCGCAGCCGGGCATAGGCCGGCTCCAGGTCCATCAGGTCGTAGAAGCGGTCGACGAGTTCGCGCACGCGCGCCTCGCCGCCAGCCCACTCGAAAGCGGTCGCGGGTGTCGGATCAGCCAAGAAGTTTGGAGGCGAGGGCCTTGATGGCCTGGGCCGCGTCGCAGCCCGGGTAATGTTCGAGCATCAGCTGACGCTTCAGCACGGCCTGGCGCACGGCCTGGTCGGCCTTGACCTCGCCGTAGAGCTCCAGGCGGAAGTTTTGGCCCGGCGTCGGGCCGACGAAGCGCTGCAGCACCTGCTGCAGCTGGCTGCAGATCAGCTTGCCCTCGCCGACGCGGTTGGCCTGGTTGACGAGCAGGCCAACCTGGCGGCGCTCCTGCTGCGTGGCCAGCACCTTGATGGTGGCGTAGGCATCGGTCAGCGAGGTCGGTTCGGGCGTGGCGACGACGAGGACGTCGGTGGCCAGCGAGATCGCGAAAAGCACGACGTCGGAGATGCCGGCGCCGGTGTCCAGCAGCACCCAGTCGAAGCGCGGCTTGACGAGGTCGATGATGTGCAGCAGCTTGTCGCGCACCTCGGGCGTCAGCCGCGAATACTCGACCATGCCCGAACCGGCCAGCAGCACGGAAAAGCCGCCGGGCGCGGGCAGGATGGCCTGCTCCAGCGTGGCCTTCTCGGTGAAGACGTCGTGCAGGGTCAGCTTGGGGTGCAGGTTCAGCACCACGTCGAGGTTGGCGAGGCCGAGGTCGGCGTCCAGCACCAGCACCTTCTGGCCACGCGCGGCCAGGGCCGCGGCGAGGTTGGCGGTGACGAAGGTCTTGCCGACGCCGCCCTTGCCGCTGGTGACGGCGAGGGTGCGGGCACCGCCGCTGCGCGCGGGACGCTGCGGCGGTGGGGTTGGAGCAGCAGGATCGGTAGTCGTGCTCATGGCGTGTCCTGTTGCGTTTCGAGATTCAGGGAGGCGAACAACATGCCCTTTTCTTCGGCGCTGACCAGGGAATCGATCTGGGGTTCGAGGCAGGCGCGGTTGCGGCCTTCGGCCTTGGCGCGGTAGAGCTGGCGGTCGGCCCGCTCCGTCCACAGCAGCGGCGACGAACGCACCCATTGCGGCGCGAAGGCACCACCGAGGCTGACGGAGACGCTGAGCATCTGACCGGGGCCGACTTCAATGGCGAGTTCGGACACCCGCTCGCGCACGCGCTCGGCAACGGCCAGGCCCACATGCGAGGCGCAGTTGGGCAGGATGATGGCGAACTCCTCGCCACCCACGCGGGCGACGAGGTCCATGGGCCTGACGGTCTGCTCGACGGCGCGGGCCACGGCACGGATGACCTGGTCGCCGGCGCCATGGCCATGGGTGTCGTTGACGGCCTTGAAGTGGTCGATGTCCAGCATCAGCAAGAGGGCGGCCTCGCCGGAGCGGGCCACGCGGTCGACTTCACGCGCCAGGGCCATCTCGAAGCTGCGGCGGTTGACCAGGCCGGTCAGCGCGTCCTTGCTGGAGAGGTCGCACAACGCGTCCAGCACCGCCTGCAGCCAGGCAGCACTCATCGGTGCCTCGTCCGGAAGCAACGCGCCGGCCTGCTGCAGCAATTGCAGGGCCTGGTCCAGAACGAGCGCTTGGGCATCGATCAGGTGGTTGGCGGGCAGGCGTTGTTCCAAAGGGTAAGGCTGATTGAGCGGATGACCGGATTGTGGTTTCGGGGCAGTCTAGCAGCGGCCTCCCTGTGTCCAGGTCGTGAAACAGGCACGTTCCTGCGGCCTGTTTGCACTATGCTGGGTCGCACCCGGACCGTAAAAACGGCCTGCGGTGCAGAATCGGCGCGCCACGCCAGAACTGCTGCGAGCACCAACAAATCTGATTTTCGACATGCCCGCACCCGACCTCGCCACCGGCAACGACGCACTGGATCACGAGTTCACCTTCAGCAAGGCCGACTTCGATCGTGTTCGGGAACTGATCTACAAGCATGCCGGCATCAGCCTGCACGACGGCAAGCATGCGATGGTCTACAGCCGACTCTCGCGCCGCCTGCGCGAGACCGGGCACAAGAGTTTCGCCAGCTATCTGCAGTGGCTGGAAGCGTCCACGGGCCCTTCCGGTGCCGCCGAGTGGCAGGAGTTCGTCAACTGCCTGACGACCAACCTGACCTCCTTCTTCCGCGAGGACCATCATTTCCACGCGCTGAAGGACGACCTCAAGCCTTTCGTCAACGGTTCAGCCGGCAAGCCCGTGCGCATCTGGTGCTGCGCCGCTTCCACCGGCGAGGAGCCCTATTCCATCCTGATGACCTGCAGCGAAGCCCTGGGCCCCGGCGCCGCGGTGCAGCTCGTCTCCAGCGACATCGATACCCATGTGCTGGCCACGGCCAAGCGCGGCGTCTACAACGCCGACGCGCGTGGCCTGGATGCCACGCGGCTGAAGAACTTCTTCATGCGCGGCACCGGTGCCAATTCCGGAAAGATCCGCGTCAAGCCCGAGCTGCAGCGCTGGGTGGAGTTCCGCACGCTGAACCTGATGGATGCGCAGTGGCAGCTCGGCGACCCCTTCCACATGGTGTTCTGCCGCAACGTCATGATCTATTTCGATGCGCCGACGCAGCGCAAGGTGCTGGAGCGCATCCATCGCGTCATGCGTCCCGGCGGTCTGCTCTTCGTCGGCCACTCCGAGAACTTCACCGAATCGCGCGACCTGTTCAAGCTGCGCGGCAAGACGATTTACGAACGGGTCTGAGCCAATGAGTACGCCTCTCGCCACTGCATCGACGCTCGGCAACCCAGCCGCGCTGGCCAAGGTCAACCACCTCAAGGGCCAGCCACGCAAGCAGGGCGAGGCCTCCTTCTTCTTCTACGACGCCCATTTCAAGAACGCCGCCGTCAAGATCCTGCCTGGCGAGTACTTCGTCGACCAGGAAGACCTGCTCGTCATGACGACGCTGGGCTCCTGCATCGCCGCCTGCCTGTGGGACCGCGTCGCCAAGGTCGGCGGCATGAACCACTTCATGCTGCCCGAGGGCAATGGCGACTCCGGCCGCTATGGTTCCTATGCGATGGAACTGCTGATCAACGAGATGATGAAGCGCGGCGCCAGCAAGGCCCGCATGGAAGCCAAGATCTTCGGCGGCGGCGCCGTCATCTCGGGCATGAACTCGCTGAACGTCGGCGAGCGCAATACCAACTTCGTCATCGACTTCCTGAAGCTGGAACGCATTCCCATCGTGTCCAAGGACGTGATGGACGTGTACCCACGCAAGGTCTGCTTCCTGCCGGCCAGCGGCAAGGCCATGGTCAAGCGCCTGGCGCCGACCAATACCGACGCACTGGTCCAGCAGGACAAGGCAGCGATTCAAAAGGTGCAGCCGGTCGCCAGCAGCGGCGGCTCCATCGATCTGTTCTGAGGAGGCCAACGATGGCCAAGACCAAGGTCGTGGTGGTGGACGATTCGGCGCTGGTGCGTTCCATCCTGACCGAGATCATCAATCGCCAGTCCGACATGGAATGCATTGGCGCGGCCGCCGACCCGCTGGTGGCGCGCGAGATGATCCGCAACCTCAATCCCGACGTCATCACGCTGGACGTCGAGATGCCGCGCATGGACGGGCTGGACTTCTTGTCGCGCCTGATGCGGCTGCGGCCCATGCCCGTCGTGATGGTGTCCACGCTGACCGAGCGCGGCGCCGAGGTCACGCTGAAGGCGCTGGAACTGGGCGCCATCGACTTCGTCGCCAAGCCCAAGATCGGCGTGGCCGACGGCATCCGCCAGCTGGCCCAGGACATCACCGACAAGATCCGCATCGCCTCCAAGGCCCATATCCGCCGCGCCCCGCCGCCCGCCGCGCCGGGCACCGCCGCGCCGGCGCCGGTCAAGTCCGTCACGATGGCCAGCCTCGGCAAGGCCTCGACCGAGAAGATCATCTTCATCGGTGCGTCCACGGGCGGCACCGAGGCCACAAAGGACGTGCTGATCAACCTGCCCGCCGACAGCCCGGCCGTCGTCATCACCCAGCACATGCCGCCCGGCTTCACCAAGAGCTATGCGGCGCGCCTGGACGGCCTGTGCAAGATCCGCGTCAAGGAAGCGCAGGACGGCGAGCGCATCCTGCCCGGTCACGGCTATATCGCGCCGGGCGGCATGCATCTAAGCGTGGAGCGCAGCGGCGCCAACTACATCGCCCGCGTGCAGGACGGCGAGCCCATCAACCGGCACAAGCCGTCGGTGGAAGCCCTGTTCCTGTCGGCCGCCAAAGTGGTGGGCCCGAACGCCATCGGCATCATGTTGACCGGCATGGGCGCCGACGGCGCCAAGGCCATGAAGGTCATGAAGGACGCCGGCGCCTACAACTACTGCCAGGACGAAGCCAGCTGCGTCGTCTTCGGCATGCCGCGCGAGGCCATCGCGGCCGGCGCGGCGGACGAGGTGCTGCCGCTGAACCAGATTGCGGCCAAGGTGCTGGAGCGGCTGCGCGCCACCTCGGGCATCTCGCTCAACCGCGTCTGAACTGGCTCAGCGCTTCGAGGCGCTGGCCGATGCCTCGGCCTTGGCCAGCAGCACCGGGCGCTGACGCGCAACGACCACCGGCTCGTTCGGGAACACCGGCTTGAAGCCGTCCAGCGATTTCGGGCTGACCGGCACCCAGGCCGTGCGCACCGGCGGCGCGGCCTTGCCGACCACGACGACACGGTCCGTCTTGTCGGCGGCAGCTTCCTTCAGTTCGGCATTCGAGTCCGTGAAGGCACCCGCGCGCGTCGTCGCGAGGACGAAAACGGCGGCGAACGAGGCAAAGGCAATCCAGCGGGGCAGAAGGGTGTTCATGGCGGCTCCTTGATGTGCTGGTTATGCTATTCATCCAGAACGACATCGCGAAGCGCTTATTTCTGCACTAATTGGTTGGATTGGCTTACCGGATGGCATCCCTCGACCGCTTTCCGCTTCACTATCTGGCCGCCTTCCGCGCTGCCGCCCAGACCGAGAACCTGCGCGCCGCGGCCGAAAGCCTGCACCTGACCCACAGCGCCGTCAGCCAACAGATCCGCGGCCTGGAGACCCAGCTCGGCTTCGAGCTGTTCACCCGCCAGGGCCGGCGGCTGACGCTGAACCCGGCCGGCCAGGCCCTGCAGCGCGCCGTCAGCAAGGTGTTCGCCGAACTGCAGGCCGGCCTGCTGGCCGCCAACCAGGCCCACAGCAACCAGGCGCAGCTGCTGCGCGTGACCTCCCTGCCCTCCTTCGCCCAGCGCTGGCTGATGCCGCGCCTGCCGCGCTGGCAGGCCCTGCAGCCCTGCATCACGCTGGACCTGCACACCGGCCAGCAGGTCGTGGATCTGGAGCGCGAGGGCTATCAGCTCGGCCTGCGCGTCGGCCGCGGGCCCTGGCCCGGTCTCGTCAACGAGCGCCTCTTCCATTCGCCGCTGATCGCCGTCGCGGCGCCCGCGCTGGCGCACCGCCTCATCGGCCAACCACTGTCGGCCCTGGCCTCGCAGCCGCTGCTGGACGACGTGGACGTCTGGCGCGAGTGGTTCGCGCTCGCTGGCTTCCCGGTGGCGCCCGTCGTCGTCGCCAGCTTCAACGATGCCGGCGTGCTGCTGCAGGCGGCCGAGCAAGGCATGGGCGTGGCACTCGCACGCGAGCTGATCGCCGGCGATGCGCTGCTGGACGGCCGCCTGGTGCGTGTGGCCGCACAGGAACTGGACCTGGATGCCGGGCGTGACTATCACGTCGTCTACCCCGAGGCCCTGCGCGACGACCCAGCCGTGCGCGCCTTCTGCGATTGGCTGCACGCCGAGATCGGGGCGCTGCAGCAGCGGCTCACGGAGACGGCGGCCGTGGATCGCTGAGCCGTCCTGGCCAGGCTTGCCGCGCTCTGCCCACAGCGGCACCCGTCTTCGACGGCGGCAGCGGCATGTCCGCATTTGCCCTCGGGCCTGCGTCTGAAGGAGTGAAAGGGCGCCCTGTCGCCAGCCCCCAGCCACCAGAAAGGACCGGCCCATGCGTTTTTCATCGTCCAACGTCTGCGCTGATACAAGTCCGGGCCGTGAGGCCTGGGGCTGGCTGCGTCGAGGCCTGTGTGCCGCATTCGGCGGCTTCGTCATGGTGGCCGATGCCGCCGGAGTGCTACCCAGCGGCTTCTTCGCGCAGGTGCGTGAGCAAGCGTCGGCCACGATCGACGTGTCGGGCCACCGCTGTCCGCTGGACTGCTACACGGACGACGCGGGGTTCTACCAGGCACCGGCAACTTCAGGCCTGCAGCCGGCCCTGTCCGCGTCGGTCATCGACCCCGTGCTGCCCGCCAACCTGGCGTCCGTGAACAGCAGCATGGGCATGGGCTGGATGCAGGGCAGCCTCAGCGCATCGGTCTGGTCGACGCCGCCACCCGGCACCCTGCAGCACCATGCCACGGCCAGCGGCACGGCGGACGTCGACGACGCCTTTGCCGACATCCTGCGCATTCGCTCCGCAGGCCTGGCTGGTTGGTACGGACTGGCTCACGCCCGCCTGCTCATCCGCAGTGACGCCATCGGCGCGCTCGACAGCCAACCCATAGGCGCCGCCGCCCGCGAGCGGGCATGGGTCGACACCGAGGTCTCGCTGCAGAGTTTCCAGTGGCAACAACGATCGACTGAAGGCGGGCATGTGCAATGGCTGCCGGGCCCGCGCTTTGATGCCCTGCACTACCAGGCCGACGAGCTGCAGACCATGAGCTACGACGTCAAGGACCCCGCGACGGGTGGCAATCTGGTCAGCTATGTCGGCCCCAAGCAGGCCGGCTGGCTCACCCTCGATGTCGTGCTGCCCTTCGTGTTCGGCGAGCCCCTGGGTGTGGAGGTCTATGGAAGTGCCGAAGCTGACGTTCGCGTGGCGCCGCCCGCACTGGACGTCTCGGACCCGGCCTATGTCTTCCCTCGCCACGCGGCGGGTCAGGCCTCGCTGGCCGTGCAATGGGGTGGGCTGCTGTCGGTAGAACTCGACCCGCAAGGCATGCCGCTGCGGTCGGCGATCTCCGCCCTCGCACCGATCGCCTTCACCGTCGAGTCTGCCAGCGGCGCCAACTACCTGCATGCGCTTGCGCCGGTGCCCGAGCCGCCGGCCTGGTTGCTGCTGGTGATGGGCACATTGCCGCTGGCAAGGCGGCACCGGCAACCAGCAGGCATCGCGTGAGTGCCTGTCCAGCAGCCTCGCTCGCGCATGCGGGCATGTCCGGTCTGCCTGCATCCCAGCGTCTGCATGAACAGGGACGGCCGCACGGTGCTTTGCCGCCCTGTCTGGAGAAAGCCATGAAGCCGATGCCTCACGCCCGAATCGCGCTGGCCCTGACTGCCGCGCTGCTGCTGCCGACCGCCCAGGCCCAGGTTCTCGTCGACGATTTCTCCAGCGGCCCCGCGGGGCTGGCCATGCACGCGGCTCCCAACCCGATCGCGGACAGCGGCAACCTCACGCAGTTTGGCAACATGGCCAGCGGCAAGCGGGTGTGGAGTCTGCTGCTGAGCGGCGACCCAGCCCTGACCGGGCTGGTCAACGTCAGCCCGGCTGGCTTGGACTTGCGCACGGACCCAGGCGCGAGCCACCGCCTCGACCTGTACTACGGCGGCATCACCGACCACCTGATGCATCTGGACCTGAGCCAGGAATCGACGCTGCGCTTCTCGTTCGCCGATGCACCGCAGGGCATCTCCGTCATCGTCCAGCTCTACTACCGCAACGAGCTGGACAACTACAGCCAGCTCGGCATCAACCTGCCCCAGCATGAAGGGCCGTTCACGGCGGACTTCAGCCTGGCCGACTTCGCCGCGCATCCCGCCAATGCGGCCCGGGGCAGTGACCTGAGCTGGGTCAGCCACATCCACATCGTCACCCAGAGTGGCGCCGTGACGCCCTTCGGCGGCGAGGGATATCGCCTGACGTCCATCAGTGCCGTGCCGGAACCGGCCAGCGCGGCCTTGTGGCTGGCCGGCGGCGCCGCGCTGGGCCTGCGCCGCCTCAGAGGAAGAGCTGCTGCAGGTCGCTGAGGAAATCGAAGCCGCGCTCGGTCGGCTGGATGCGGGCGACGTCTTCGGCCAGCAGGCCCCGGCCACGCGCCGTCTCCAGGCCCTTGGCGATGGCAGACACCGGCAGGCCGGTGCGCTCGAGGAACTGGGTCAGCGTGACACCGTCCTTGAGCCGCAACGCATTCAGCATGAACTCGAACGGCAGGTCCTTGCGGGTCACCTCGTGCTCGTTGCTGACCTTGTCGGCCTGGGCCATGAAGGCGGCCGGCTCGCGCCAGCGCACCTGGCGCAGCACTCGGTTCGGGAAGCTCAGCTTGCTGTGCGCGCCGGCGCCGATGCCGAGGTAGTCGCCGAACTGCCAGTAGTTCAGGTTGTGCGCGCAGCGATGGCCTTCGCGGGCATAGGCCGAGACC
The DNA here is from genome assembly GCA_966111775.1 of uncultured Comamonadaceae bacterium. Classification (GTDB taxonomy): domain Bacteria; phylum Pseudomonadota; class Gammaproteobacteria; order Burkholderiales; family Burkholderiaceae_C; genus Pelomonas. The sequence continues at coordinate 11,649 of CBHWBD010000118.1, forward strand.
TCGTAGCGCGACAACCCGGTGGCGCCGGTCTTCTCGGTGATCAGGTCCAGCATGTCGCTGGCCAGGTCGGGATCGGGCAGGCCGACCGGCGTGCGCGTCGCGAACACCGTGTTGGGCTCGATGGTCAGGTGGTAGATGGACAGATGCGGCGGCTTGAAGCTCAGGGCCGTGTCCAGCTCGCGCGCCAGGTCGTCCAGGCTCTGGCCCGGCAGCGCGTACATCAGGTCGAGATTGAAGGTCTCGAAGGCGCCGGCGGCTTCGGCCAATGCCTCGCGCGCCTGGGTCGAGCTGTGCACGCGGCCCAGCGTCTTCAGCTGGGCATCGTCGAAGCTCTGCACGCCGACGGACAGTCGCGTCACGCCGGCCTGGCGGAAGCCCCTGAAGCGCTCGCGCTCGAAGGTGCCGGGGTTGGCCTCGAGCGTGATCTCGCAGCCCGGCTCCAGCGGCAGGCGGGCGCGGATGTCGGAGATCAGTTGCCCGATCTGCTCGGGATTGAAGAGGCTGGGCGTGCCGCCGCCGATGAAGATGCTGACGACGGGCCGGCCCCAGATCAGCGGCAGGGACGCTTCGAGGTCGGCGCGCAGCGCGGCGAGATAGGCCTCGGCCGTGTCGACGGCCAGCGCGCCATCCTTGACCTCATGCGAATTGAAGTCGCAGTAGGGGCATTTGCGCAGGCACCAGGGCAGATGGACATAGAGCGCGAGCGGCGGCAGCGCCGGCAGTTGCAGCGTGCCCGGACGCATCAGGTGGATGACGTCAGCCATGCTTCAGCCCAGGCGCCAGACCTCGCGGAACTGCTCGATCAGATGCACGGCGGCCAGGGCGCGGTGGCTGTGCTGGTTCTTGACCACGGCGCCCAGGCTGGCCACGGTCTGGCCCAGCGCGGGGATGTGCATCAGCGGGTCGTAGCCGAAGCCGCCCTCGCCGCTCGGCGCGGCCAGGATCTCGCCGCTCCAGCGGCCCATGGCGATCAGCGGTTCGGGGTCGGCGGCGCTGCGCACGGCCACCAGCGCGCAGACGAAGCGCGCGCGGCGGTCCTCGAGGCCGGCCATCTCGCGCAGCAGACGCTCGTTGTTGGCCGCATCGCTTTTCTCGCCACCGGCGTCCAGCGCATAGCGCGCCGATCGCACGCCGGGCGCGCCGCCCAGCGCGTCGACGCTCAGGCCCGAGTCATCCGCCAGCGCCGGCAGGCCGCTGAGCCGGGCCGCATGGCGGGCCTTGGTCAGCGCGTTTTCGGCAAAGGTGTCGAAGGGTTCCTCGGCCTCCGGAATGCCCAGGGCGGCCTGGTTCACGAGCTCGATGCCGAGCGGGGCGAACAGGGCCTGCAGCTCGACGAGCTTCTTGGCATTGTTGGAGGCGAGGACAAGCTTCATGCGGATTTCTGCAGCTCGATCAGCTCGCGGATGCCCTTGTCGGCCAGGTCCAGCAGCGCGTTCATCTCGTCGCGCGTGAAGACGACGCCTTCGGCCGTGCCCTGCAGCTCGACGAAGCCGCCCGAGGCCGTCATGACGACGTTCATGTCGGTGTCGCAGGCGACGTCCTCGACGTATTCCAGGTCCAGCAGCGGCACGCCGTCGACGATGCCGACGGAGATGGCGGCCACGGCTTCCTCGATCGGCGAGCGTGACAGCTTGCCGTCGGCCAGCAGCTTGTTGACGGCGTCCTGGGCGGCGACGAAGGCGCCGGTGATGGCCGCCGTGCGCGTGCCGCCGTCGGCCTGCAGCACGTCGCAGTCCAGCGTGATGGTGCGCTCACCCAAGGCAGCCAGGTCGAAGACGGCGCGCAGGGACCGGCCGATGAGGCGCTGGATCTCCTGGGTGCGGCCGCTCTGCTTGCCGCGGGCAGCTTCGCGGTCGCCACGGGTGTGGGTGGCGCGCGGCAGCATGCCGTATTCGGCCGTGACCCAGCCTTCGCCCGAACCGCGCTTGTGCGGTGGCACGCGCTCCTCGACGGAGGCAGTGCACAGGACGCGGGTGCCGCCGAACTCGATCAGCACCGAGCCCTCGGCGTGCACGGTGAAACCGCGGGTGATGCGCACGGGACGCAATTGATTGGCAGCGCGGCCTGCGCTGCGCGTGAAGGTCTTGGTCATAAAAAGGGAGGGTTGGGGGCCTTCAGCGGCGATTGACGCCGCGGCCCGACTGGCGAATCACTTCGTTGATCTCGCGTATGGACCGCTCGATCTCCTCTTCGTCCATGGCGGCGACGAGGTCGGCATCCAGGGCGCCCTGGATGGTGGAGGCAAAGCCGGAATTGCCCAGGTTCTGCGTGGTATCGCCACTGGGCTCGCCCTCGCCTTCCCATTCGACGGACAGGACGGTGACGTTGTCGCTGCGCTCGCCACCGCGGCGCAGGGCCTGCTCGACGAGGTCGGGCACGGCTTCGGCGATGGCCTGGTCGGCCAGGTGCTGGACGATCTCGCCGTCTTCCACGCTGCCCCACAGGCCGTCCGAGCACAGCAGCAGGCGGTCGCCGGCTTCCAGCACCAGCGGCCCCTGGCAGTCCACCATGGGCTTGCCGGGGCTGCCCAGACAGGTGAAGAGCACGTTACGGTTGAAGGGTTCGCCGCCGCGCGACACGCGGCCGAGGGCTTCCTGCAACTCGGAATAGGAATGGTCGCGGGTGCGGGCGATCAGCTTGCCGGCCCGCACAAGGTAGAGGCGCGAGTCACCGCAGTGGGCCCACCAGGCCTGGTTGCCCTGCAGGATGCAGGCGACAACCGTGGTGCGCGGCGTGTCGTGCAGGCCCTTGCTGGCCGCATAGCGCAGCAGCTGCTGGTGGGCGATGACGATGGTTTCCTGCAGAAAGCGCTGTGGGTCCTCGATGACCGGGCGGGCATCCTGCTGGAACAGGGCCGCCAGGGTCTGCAGCGCGATCTGGGCCGCCACCTCGCCTTCGGGGTGGCCGCCCATGCCGTCGGCCAGCGCGAACAGGCCGGCCTCCCGCGTGAAGCAATAGCCCATGCGGTCTTCATTGGTCTCGCGGCCGCCACGGCGGCTGACCTGGAAGACGTTGAATCTCATGCCTTCGCGCCCGATTTCAGGTTCTCGAGTTGCAGCTTGAGGCGTTCAGAGAAGCTGAGCTTGGTGTAGCGCCTTTCGGTCTCGCGGGCGAGTTCCTTCTGCAGCGCGAAAACGCTCTGCGGGCGCGACAGCGCATCCAGCGACATGCACCACTCGGTCACTTCGAGCAGGTTGTCGGAATAGACATTGCGCAGGCGGCTCAGGCTCAGGGACAGACGGTCCTTCTCCAGGCGCTGCGGCGCATCGTTGGGCGGATAGCCCTGCATGCAGGCATAGATGCAGGCACCAATGGCGTAGATGTCGGTCCAGGGGCCGAGCGAACCATCGCGGCGGTACATCTCCGGCGCGGCAAAGCCCGGCGTGTACATCGGGCGGATGAAGTTGCCTTCCTTGCTCAGCACTTCGCGCGC
>CBHWBD010000119.1:0-14894 GCA_966111775.1 uncultured Comamonadaceae bacterium
GTGAGTCAGGTGCCGGACAGGCCGCAGGGCATGTCCTCGGCCCTGACTCAGTGGTGCCCGGCGGGCTGCGGCAGCAGCCGGTCGGTGAAGGCGATCGCCATCGCCGACAGCAGGAAGGCTAGGTGGATGAGGGTCTGCCACATCAGCGTCTGCTGCTCGTAGTTGGCGGCGCTGATGAAGGTCTTCAGCAGGTGGATGGAGCTGATGCCGATGATGGCGGTCGCGAGCTTGACCTTCAGCACCGATGCGTTGACGTGGCTGAGCCACTCCGGCTGGTCGGGGTGGCCGTCCAGGTCCATGCGCGAGACGAAGGTCTCGTAGCCGCCGACGATGACCATGATCAGCAGGTTGGAGATCATGACCACGTCCACCAGGCCCAGCACGACCAGCATCAGGATGGTTTCGTTCAGGCGGGCGATGGGCTCGTAGCCTGTGATGGTGCCTGCCGCGTCCTTGATGGCCGAGGCCTTGTAGCCCACGCTCTTCACCAGCGTCTCCAGCGCGTGCATGTCGCCGAAGGCGGCCTCGACGAGGTGCATCAGCTCCGTCAGGAACTGGAAGACATACACCGCCTGGGCCAGGATGAGGCCGATATACAGCGGCAACTGCAGCCAGCGGCTGGCGAAGATGAGGCGGGGCAGGGGGCGCAGCGGGGTGGTCATGGGATCCTGGGGCGTCGAAGAACGCGCGGATTCTAGGGATGACCGATGTCAGTGCCGCTGCAGGGCGGCCACCAGCTTCTGCAAGGGCTGCTTGTAGTAGGGCGCGACATCGGGCTGGCTGGTCAGGGCGGCCTTGGCCTGCTGGACGAGCTCGGCCGCGCGGCCGTGCTGTCCCGCCAGCAGCGCGCAGCTGGCGCTCTCCAGGCGCCAGTAGGCGAGCACCGGGTGGCTGACGTCGCTGTCGCGCTCCTGCTGCCAGCGGGCGAGGCCAGCGTCCATCAGAGCCAGGGCCGCTGGGTAGCCCAGGCCGCACAGCGCCGCGCCGCGGATCAACCCGCTGTCGTGCAAGGCGAAGCTCTTGTCGCTGATGCCGTCCAGCTGGTGCAGGGCCTCGGTGAAGCGGCCGGCGTCCAGCGCCAGCCGGGCTTGCGCCACCGCCAGGCTCTGCCGGTCCCATATGGCCTGCTCGCCGCTCAGACCCTGCTCCTGGGGATAGGCCGGCGCGAGTGCGAGGGCCTCAAGGGCGGCTTCCGGTTGGCGCTGCATCATGCGGTTCTCGGCCAGCGCGATGTAGATCAGGGAGTTCATCAACGTGCCCTCGGGGGGCAGGGTGCGGTCCAGCGCGGCGTGGGTGGCCAGGATGTGGTCGGCCTCGTCGGCCCGGCCGGTCTGCATGGCGGCGAAGCCCAGGCACAGGTCCAGGCGCGACTCAGGCGCATCGCGCCTCAGCACCGCCATGCTGTCGCTGAGTTCTCGGTAACCCTGGGCGACGCGGCCGCTGGCCTGAGCCATGCAGCCGTGCAGGGCCAGCACCTTGGCGCGTGCCGAGGCGGGGATGCGGGAGCGCATGCGGTCCAGGTGCTCGAGAGCGGTGGCGAAGCCGGCCTCCGCCAGGCCGTATTTCAGATCACCGTTGGCGTAGTAGAGATAGATGGCGCGGGCTTCGGCGATCTCCGCCGCCACCGCATCTGCGCCGCCCGCCTGGCGCAGCGCGGCCACGCCAAGGGCGTGCAGACGCTTGGACTCGGCGATGTCGAAGGTGAACTTCTGCAGGTCCAGAGCCTGGCGGGTCTGTACGCGGCCGAGCAGGCTTGGCGTGGGCTCGGCGGTGGCGAGCTTCGTCGCTTTTGCGTAGGCCACGCGCGAGGCGTCGATGCGGTTGGTGCGCGCCAGCAGGCCGGCCCGCTGCAGCGCAGCCCGCGTGGCCAGCGCGTTGTCCATCGAGCCGCGGGCCAGTTCGGCGTCGGCCTGGTCCAGCTCGGCTTCTGCCTGCGCATAGACGCTGGCCTCGAAGGCCAGGGCGGCCAGCAGCAGCCGCGCGCGGCTGCGAAGCGTGGTGGGCATGCCCTCCACGCCCAGCACGGCCTGCGCCGCTTGGCGCGCTTCGCGCAGGCGGCCGGCCTCCATCAGCGCCTCGCCCATCAGAAGCCGCCCCTGGGCCACCTGCTCACGCGGGGCCTCGGCAGCCTCCAGGTTGTTCAGGTGCTGGCTGGCGTAGTCCACCGCCGGCAGCGAGGCGCCCATGTCCATCAAGGCGCGTGCGACGCCGCCGAACAGGTCGGCCTGCAGGCCGGGCTGCCCCGGAAAGCGTTGCCGGATCAGGGCCGCGGCATCGCTGACGAAGGCGTCGCTGCCCACGCTGGCCTGGGCCGGGTCCGGATCGCGCAGGCCGAGCTGGAACATCTCGCCGACAAAGGCGGTGACGCGTTGTGCCCGTTCTGCCTCGTGGGCCGCCCGGCGAGCCGACACGGCCGCCATGCCGATGGCGACGCCAAGGCCCAGCAGCAAGGCGAGAGCGGGCGTCCAGAAGGCCCATTGCCGCGCCAACTGCCGCAGCAGGCGTCGCCAAGCGGGCTCGCGCCGTGCGCTGACGCTGCGCCCCTGCAGATGGCGGTCGATGTCGGCGGCCAGGGCGTCGGCGCTGGCATAGCGGCAGTTGGGGTCGGCCTGAAGGCACTGGGCCATGACGGCATCGAGCGAGCCACGCAGGGCGCGGCGGCTGGCTCGATCGGGGGCGTGCCGGCTGGCGGTGGGAGGCTCGTCCTGGAGTGCCAGCAGCAGGTCGGCGACGCTGTGCGCGTGGGCGTGTGGGCGGCGGCCGGTCAGCAGTTCGTAGAGCAGCACGCCGAGGGAGTAGATGTCGGTCTGCACCGTCACCGGCTCGCCGGCCAGTTGCTCGGGCGACGCGTAGCCGGGCGTCATCGCCCGGCCCGCCAGCGTGACGGTAGCTTCCGAGCTGGCCTCATGCACCAGTTTGGCAATGCCGAAATCCAGCAGGTGAGCCCGGCCATCGGCGCTGACGAGCACGTTGGCGGGCTTGATGTCGCGGTGCACGACGAGGCGGCCGTGGGCATAGGCCACGGCCCGCACCACCTGCAGGAAGAGGCGCAGGCGTGCCTCGACGTCCAGGCTCCGGGAGCGGCACCAGTCGTCGATGGGTTGGCCGTCGACATACTGGAAGGCCAGATAGGGCCGGCCCTGCCCGTCCAGCCCGGCGTCGTAGAGGCGGGCGATGTGGGGATGTTCCAGCCGAGCGTCGATCTCGCGCTCGCGCGTCATGCGCCGGGCCAGCGTCGGGTCCCAGCTGATATGGGGCAGCTTGAGGGCGACCTGGCGCTCGAAATGGCCGTCGGCCCGTTCGGCCAGCCAGACGCTGCCCATGCCGCCACGCCCGATCTCGCGCAACAGCCGCCAGGGGCCGACCAGATCGCCGGCGTTGACGAGTGCCTCGCCGGAATGGTGCGCGTCTCCCAGCCGGGGCAGGGCAGCAAGGCGGGGATCGCTGTCCAGCCCGGCTTCGCGGGCCAGCATCACATGCAGCGGCATGACGAAGCGACCCAGCTCCGGTGGCAGACCGCGTAGCCAGCCCGGCCGCTCCGCCGGGCTCAGGGCCAGCGCTTCATCGAGCAGGCGGCTGAGGGTGGCGATGTCCTGCGGTGGCAGCATCGGGCAGGCCATGAAGTGTGATCCGACACATTGTGCTCAGACGGCTTCTTCAGGGTGTTCCGGACATCCTCATTTCGCATGATGGCGGCGATGTGCGGATGCTGGCAGCATGCGCGCGTGCCAAGCGATGCCATCGAACTCCTGATCGAGCAGGTCAATTCCGGCGCCCCCGGCGCCCAGGATCGTCTCTTCGCCGCCGCCTACGACGAGCTGCGCAAGCTGGCGCGTTCACGGTTGCGTGACGGCGGCCGCAACACGGTGCTGGACACCACGGCCCTGGTACACGAGAGCTATCTGCGCCTGCTGGGCAGCGGCCGGCTGCGGCCCGACAGCCGGCGCGCCTTCTTCGCCTATGCCTCCCAGGTGATGCGCTCGGTCATCATCGACGCGGTGCGCGAGCGCCAGGCCCAGCGCCGCGGCGGCGACCTGGCCCGGCTGACGCTGGACACCCATATCGCCGACAGCACGCCGGCCGAAGAGGAAGAGGTGCTGCAGGTGCACGAGGCCCTGGACGCCCTGGCCGCCGCCGAGCCGCGCCTGGCCAAGGTCGTCGAGATGCGCTACTTCGGCGGCTACAGCGAGACCGAGATCGCCGAGGCCCTGCAGATCACCGATCGCACCGTGCGAAGGGACTGGGACAAGGCGAGGCTGCTGCTGGGCGTGCTGCTGGGGCAGTGAACGCCTGTGACATGTCCGGTTGGGCGCCGTCAATCCGTCCGGGCCGGTATCTCCGTCCGATGATGCCGCGATGAGTCTTGCTGCTGTCGACCTGCCCACGCTGAGCCAGCTGTTCGATACCGTCTCACCGCTGGGTGACCATGACCGAGAGGCCTGGTTCGCGGCCATGGCGCCCGAGCAGCGGCGATTCGAACAACCGCTGCGCCAGATGCTGTCACGCGAGTCCGGTCAAGGGCGCGAGGCCGCGGACCTGCAGTTGCCGGAGCTGGGCGGCAAACCTGACCCGGGCTGCGCAGGCGTGGGAGAGCGCATCGGACCCTATGTGCTGGTGCGCGAACTCGGCCAGGGCGGCATGGGCAGCGTGTGGCTGGCAGAGCGCGCCGACGGGAGCTTCAAGCGGCAGGTGGCCCTCAAGCTGCCGCGCCTGACGTGGGATCGCGGCCTGGCCGAGCGCATGGCGCGGGAGCGCGACATCGGGGCTCTGCTGGAGCATCCCCACATTGCTCGTTTCTACGATGCCGGTGTCGACGAGCTGGGGCGTCCCTACCTGGCTCTGGAATTCATCGACGGTGTCCCTATCGATGTCCATTGCGATGCGAATGGATTGAGCGTGCCCGCGAGGCTGCGCCTGTTCATAGACGTCGCGCGCGCCGTGGCCTATGCCCACGGTCGCCTGGTGGTGCATCGGGACCTCAAGCCCTCCAACGTGCTGGTGTCGGCAGACGGCCAGGTCCACCTGCTGGACTTCGGCATCGCCAAACTGCTGCTGGACGCCAGCGTCGAGGCCACGGCAACCGTGCAGGGCCGGGCGATGACGCCCGGCTACGCCTCGCCCGAGCAAGTGGCCGGTGAGGTGGTGACCGTGCAGTCGGACGTCTATGGCCTTGGCGTGCTGTTGTTCGAACTGCTCACGGGTAGGTTGCCCTTCGAAGCCGGCCGCCGTGCGGCGATGGAGGAGGCCATCCTGGCCGGCGGTCCTCCTTTGGCGAGCGCCAGGGTCGACGACAAGTCGCGGGCCCGTGAACTGCGCGGCGAGCTGGATGCCATCCTTGCCAAGGCGATGCGCCGCAACCCCTTGCATCGTTACTCGACGGCGGATGCGCTGGCGCATGACATCGAACGCTACCTTGCCGGCGAGACCGTGTCAGCGCGGCCGGATTCCTCGGCATATCGGCTTCGCAAGGCGCTGCGGCGGCACTGGTTGCCGCTCACGGCCACGGCCGCCGTACTGATGACGGCCACGGCCGGCGCAGGCGCGGCCCTGCTCCAGAGCCAGCGCGCCGCGCGTCAGGCGGAGCGGGCGCAGGCCGTGACGGCCTTTGTGTCCGACCTGTTCCAGGCCAGCGCCATGCCCCGTAGCGTGGGCCAGGCCCCGGCCTTGCTGGACAACGGCGCCAGCCTGATCGCGCGGCGATTCCAGGGCCAACCCGATATCCAGGCCACGCTGTACGCGACCGTGGCCCGCGTCTACGCAGACATCGGCGCGTTTGAGCGGGCGGGCGAGTTCGCGGAGCGGGTGGTCACGCTGCAGCGGGGGCAGGTCGGTGGCTCAGCGACCGCTGGCGAAACGGCGCAGGCGCTGTTGTTGATGGCGAACGCCGCGATGGGGCAGGAAGAGTTCGCCAAAGCCGAGCGACTCGCCATGCAGGCGATGTCGGAGTCCGCGACCCAGGGGCGGCTGCGGGTGGATATGCTGGTCGTGCTGGCACGAGCCGCTTTCGGTCAGGGAGAACTGACGCGGGCGCGAGCCGCGTTGGAAAGGCTGGAACGGGAGGGGGGCGCGCAGGAGGGCGGGTCGTCCGCCACGGCCGCCTGGGTCCAGTGGCTGAAGGGCGAGTTCGCGGCGAACATCGCCGACATCCTCAAGTTGCAGCAGGCCGGGCTGGCATTGATGGAGAAGGCGGAGGGGGCTTCCGCGCTCTGGGTGGTCGAGATGCAGCTGGTGCTGGGGCGCCGATTGCTGCAGGTCAATCATCAGGAGGAGGGCAAGGCCGCCTACGAGCGGGCCATCGCGGCCCTGCGTTCACTCGGCGGGCCGACCGGCATTCGCGCCGACCTGGCGATTGCCGAGCTCCACCATGTCCGCTGCTATATGGGGCAGGAGCCTCACGCGGTATCGGTCGCCGCGCTGGAAAAGGTAAGGGAGACGCTCGCCGGCCTGGGGGCGGTGGTGCCGGCCGACCTCCGTGCCGATGTCGACATCAAGCTGGCGAGCTGCCGCGTCGGATGGGCTGAATTCGATGAGGCGCAACGCCTGCTGGACGCGTCCGCGGCGCTTTACCTGGGGGCGCGTCCTTCGCCGAGGCGCACCTTCGACGTCGAAGGGCCGCGGCTCACGATCCTCGAGGCCCGCGGTGAGCATGACCGGACGGTCGATGGCATACGTCGGTTCATCGAGCTTCGGCGGCGAATGGGCAATGCTGCCCTGACGTTCGAAGCAGGTGATTGGATCGACATGGCGCGCAATCACATCATGGCTGGCGAGTTCGTCAAAGCCGAGGCTGTGCTGTCGGGGATGCCCAGGTTCGGCGATTTGTCCGTCGATCAGATTTCCGGCACGGGTTACCAGCGATGGCTGCCCGTAGAGCGTGCCCGGTTGTTGCTCGCGCAGGGGCAGCCCGGTGCGGCCTGGGCCGCGATGCCCAGGCTGCTGAATCCGGAGCCTCAAAACTATCCGGTCCACAACGCACCGTCCGTACGGGGCGAGATCCTTTGCGCCCAGGGGCAGCGGCGGCAGGGGGTGGCGCTGCTGCGCGAAAGCATTCGCGAGCTCGCGCCCTACCTCGGTCCTGGCGATCCGTGGCTGGCCAGGATGCGCGCTGTGGCCGGGCGGTGCGCCCTGGCGCTGGGGCAGCGAAATGAAGCCACCGCCGATGCTCAGGCCGCGCGCGTGGCACTGGCGATGCATTCAAGAGTCAGCCCCTGGTTCGAGACGCCTGTGCGGCAACTGGAGCAGGCGCTGAAGCAGCGCGCCCGACCTGTCCGCTTTGACGGCTGAGCAGCGTCTGTCCATGCGTGGGCAGCGTGCCCACTTGAATGAGAACCGCCATGGCACTAACGCGACTGCTGCCGATCCTGTTCGGCCTCATGCTGCCTTGCCGTTTGCTCCTGGCCGCCGACTATGTCGTGCTGGGCCAGAACGAGGTGGCCGGCCATCTGCGTGTCCAGACGGCGCCCGACGGCCGCATCGAGACCGACTACAGCTACCGCGACAACGGTCGCGGCCCGGACCTGAAGGAGAGCTTTCGCCTCGCCGCCAACGGTGCGCCGCGCGACTACCGCGGTCGCGGGCGCAGCACCATGGGGGCCGAAATCGCTGAGGACTTCGACGTGGCCGCCGCGCGGGCGCGCTGGCACTCGCGGGCCGACGGCGGCGAAGCGCCGGCGGCGGAGGACTTCGTCTTCATCCCGCTCGAGGCCTCCCCGGGCTATTACGGCGCCCTGGTGAGCATGCTGCTGGCCCGGGCCGACGGCAGCGCGGCGACGCTCGGGGGGCTGCGCATCCGCGCCGAGATCCTGGCCCGTCTCACACCCGATGCCGCGACCGGCCCGCTCGCCCTGGTGGCCGTGACCGGCGCCGACGCCCAGCCCTGGTATTACTGGGTGCGCGACGACGCGACGCATGCGCTGGTCGCCATCACCTGGCCATCCTGGGCCGTCCTGCTCAAGGGCAGCGAGGCCATCGCCCCGGCGCTGTTGGCGCGCCAGCAGCAGGCCGCCGACGAGCGCCTGATGCAGCTGCGCCAGCGCCTGGCCCGGCCGCTGGACGGTGTGACGCTGATCCGCAATGTGCGCTGGTTCGACGCCCCGGCGGCGCGCATGCGCGGGCCCAGCGACGTGTGGATCTCGCAGGGGCGCATCGACGCCATCACCGAACCCGGCGCCCTGCGCGTGCTGCCCGAGCGCGCCATCGATGGCCGCGGCCAGACCCTGCTGCCCGGGCTGTGGGACATGCATGCCCATCTGTGGAGCGAGGACGGCCTGGCCCATCTGGCGGCGGGCGTGACCAGCGTCCGTGACCCCGGCAACGACAACGTCGAACTGCAGCGCCTGCGCACTCGCATCGACCGCGGCGAGGTCATCGGCCCGCGCGTCCATGCCGCCGGCTTCATCGAGGGCAAGAGCCCGTATTCGTCGCGCTCTGGCATCGTTGCCGAGACGCTGGACGAGGCACTTGACGCGTTGAGCTGGTATGCCTGCCATGGCTTCGTCGGCATCAAGCTCTACAACTCCATCAAGCCCGAATGGGTCAGGCCGCTGACCGACAAGGCGCACCGCCTGGGCCTGCACGTGAACGGGCATGTGCCGGCCTTCATGCTGGCCGAGCAGGCGGTGCGGGGCGGCTATGACGAGCTGACCCACATCAACCAGGTCATGCTGAACTTCGTCACCCAGCCCGGCGACGACAGCCGCACCCTGCTGCGTTTCCAGCGTGTCGGCAGCGACGCCCGGGCCGTGGACTTGGCCAGCCCGGCCGTGAAACGTTTCATCGCGCTGCTGCGCGAACGCCACACCGTCGTCGATCCGACCCTCGCCGCCTTCGAGGCCATGTTCACCCAGGCCCAGGGCGAGCTCGACCCGACGCTGGGCAGCGTCGCCGGGCATCTGCCGGTGCTGTGGCAGCGCCAGATGCGCTCGGCGCCCATGGACTTGGGCGGTGACAAGCTGGCCAGCTACCGGGCCTCCTACGCCAAGATGCTGGCCCTGACCCGCGACATGCACCGTGGCGGCGCCACCCTGGTGGCCGGCACCGACACGACGGCCGGCCTGGGCCTGCACCGCGAGCTGGCCCTCTATGTGAAGGCCGGCATCCCGGCGCCCGAGGTGCTGCGCATCGCCACCTGGAACGGCGCTCGTGTCGCGAAGGCCTCCGAGCAACGCGGCCGCATCGCGCGCGGCCAGTCGGCCGACCTGGTGCTGGTGGACGGCGACCCCAGCGTCGACATCGAGCAGCTGCGCCGCGCCAGCCTCGTCATCCAGGGGCAGGTGGCCTATGTGCCGGCCGAGCTCTACGAGGCCATGGGCTTCAAGCCCTTTGTCGGCGGCCCACGCATGCTGCTGCGGCCCGTCGACTGAAAGCCCCCGGCGCGCAGGCATCGTTTCTGGCGAACCGAGCATGCGCAGGTGCCGGCGACCTGCGGGCCGGGGCTGCGCCGCCCCTCTAGACTCCGATGATCGGACCGACACGCCGTCAGGGCATCGTCAGATGCCCCAAGCACAGTCCGCGCCGAGCAACATCAGGAGACACAGGTCATGAGCACGCTGAACACCTATCCGCCCAGCCCCGAGTGGGTCGCCAATGCCCACGTCAAGGGCGAGGCCGGCTACGCGGCGCTGGTGGCGGAGGCCGAAAAGGACTACGCCGGCTACTGGGCCCGCCTGGCCCGTGAGCTGCTGAGCTGGCAGACGCCCTTCACCAAGACGCTGAACGACAGCGATGCGCCGTTCTTCAAGTGGTTCGAGGACGGCAAGCTCAATGTCTCCTACAACTGCCTGGACCGCCATGTCGAGGCCGGCAAGGGGGGTAAGACGGCCCTGATCTTCGAAGCCGACGACGGCACCGTCACCCACGTCACCTATGCCCAGCTGCTGGACAAGGTTGGCCAGCTGGCCAATGCGCTGAAGGCCCGCGGCATCAAGAAGGGCGACCGCGTCGTCGTCTACATGCCGATGTCCATCGAAGGCGTGGTGGCCATGCAGGCCTGCGCCCGCATCGGCGCGACGCATTCGGTGGTGTTCGGCGGCTTCTCGGCCCAGTCGCTGCGCGACCGCGTGCAGGACGCCGGGGCCGTGGCCATCCTCTGTGCCGATGAGCAGGCACGCGGCGGCAAGGCCCTGCCGCTGAAGGCCATCGTCGACGAGGCCCTGGACGGCGGTTCCTGCCCGACGCTGAAGGACGTCATCGTCTACAAGCGCACCGGCGGCAAGATCGCCTGGGTCGAAGGCCGCGACCTGTGGCTGCACGAGCTGATGGCGGCGCAGTCCGCCACCTGCCCGCCGGAATGGGTCGAAGCCGAGCACCCGCTGTTCCTGCTCTACACCTCCGGGTCCACCGGCAAGCCCAAGGGCGTGCAGCACAGCACCGGCGGCTATCTGCTGCATGCCGCGCTGACCACCAAGTGGACCTTCGACCTGAAGGACAACGACGTCTTCTGGTGCACGGCCGACATCGGCTGGGTCACCGGTCATACCTACATCACCTATGGCCCCCTGGCCCTGGGCGGTACCGAGATCGTCTTCGAGGGCGTGCCCACCTACCCGGACGCCGGTCGCTTCTGGCAGATGATCCAGAAGCACAAGGTCACCATCTTCTACACGGCGCCCACTGCCATCCGTTCGCTGATCAAGGCAGCCGAGAGCAACGAGGCCGTGCACCCGAAGAAGTACGACCTCTCCAGCCTGCGCCTGCTGGGCTCGGTGGGTGAACCCATCAACCCGGCCGCCTGGGAGTGGTACCACCAGCACGTGGGCGGCAGCCGCTGCCCCATCGTCGACACCTTCTGGCAGACCGAGACCGGCGGTCACATGATCACGCCGCTGCCCGGCGTGACGACGCTGGTGCCCGGCTCCTGCACGCTGCCCTTCCCGGGCATCACGGCGGCCATCGTCGACGAGACCGGCAACGACGTGCCCAACGGCCAGGGCGGCATCCTGGTCGTCAAGAAGCCCTGGCCGTCGATGATCCGCACGATCTACGGCGACCCCGAGCGCTTCAAGAAGAGCTACTACCCGTCCGAGCTCAAGGGCTATTACCTGGCTGGCGACGGCGCCATCCGTGACGCCGAGACGGGCTACTTCACCATCACGGGCCGCATCGACGACGTGCTGAACGTGTCCGGCCACCGCATGGGCACGATGGAAATCGAATCGGCCCTGGTCAGCTGCACCGAGCTGGTGGCCGAGGCCGCCGTGGTGGGCCGCCCCGACGACACCACCGGCGAGGCCATCTGTGCCTTCGTCGTGCTGAAGCGCCCCCGCCCCACGGGCGACGAGGCCAAGGCCATCGCCAAGCAGCTGCGCGACCATGTGGCCAAGGAGATCGGCCCCATCGCCAAGCCCAAGGACATCCGCTTCGGCGACAACCTGCCCAAGACCCGCTCGGGCAAGATCATGCGGCGGCTGCTGAGGTCGGTGGCCAAGGGAGAGAGCGTCACGCAAGACACGAGCACCTTGGAGAACCCAGCCATCCTGGAACAGCTGGGCCAGGCTTACTGAGCTCGCGGCGCTCAATGAAAACGGCCGCCTCTCGGGCGGCCTTTGCTTTTACTGGCGACGACGCAGCTTGAACCCGATCAGCCCCAGTCCGCCCAGCAGCAGCGCGTAACTGCCGGGCTCCGGCACGGCTGACACGTTCAGCGCCTGGTCCAGATGGATCTTCAGGAACTCGGTGTTGTCCGAGCCGAGGTTGCGGCCGCCGGTGCCGGGATAGTTGTTGTCGTTGGCCACCAGCAGCGTGTGCGAGTCCAGCACCAGCACGCTCTCGATGGTCACGAAGGGGAAGGTGAATTTGGCGCTGCCGTCGCCATTCAGGTCATGCGGGTCGGCGATGTTCATCAGGTCGACCACCTCGGTCTTGCTGACATTGCCGCTGGCATCCACCTGGTTCAGGTCGATCTTGAAGATCTTCTTGAACGGCGTGCCGCCGCCGGTGGCCGTGGCGCCATTGCGTTCGATGATGAGGAATTCGTGGTCGTTGATGGCCGTCATGTCGCCGATGCTGGTGCCGGCGGCGTCGAGCTTGTAGTGCCACTGCTGGCCCGTGTAGGCCTCGGTGTCCACGTTGAAGGCATTGATGCGCAGGGTGCCGGCCGGATCGCCGCTGACAGTGCCTTCCAGCAGCGTGTACAGGCGGTCGCCGTTCTGGTTGATGGCCATGCCTTCGAAGCCGCGCGAACTGCCCAGTGTCGCGCTGGCGCTGCCGTTGATGACAGCCTCGTTCTGCGGCGACAGCACGCCCAGCATGCCGATCTCGCGGCGCATCACCTGGCCCTGGGCGTTGGTCTTGACGAGGTAGGGGCCGAACTCGTCGCCGAACCACAGATTGCCGTTCTTGTCCTTGCGCACCGACTCGATGTCGAGGTCGGCGCCGGTCAGCAGCCGGTTGCTGCGGATGCTGGAATCGACCAGCGGGTTTGCGGCGCTGTTGTAGTAGCGGCTGTAGTCGGCCTGGATCTTGATGGACAGCAGGTTGTTGGGGTCGGACAAGCCCAGATAGCTGCCGGCCGTGAAGCCGGGCATGGCGGCGCCGGTCTTGAAGTTGGCGGCCGAGACCGTGCCGCTGCCACCCAGGGCGGTCTTGAAGTCCGGCGTGACGGCATACATGCGCAGCAGGGCGTCGGCCGAGTTCTCCTTGGTGCCGAAGCCGTTGTCGGGCATGAAGAGATAGCTCCCCGCCGTCGGGCCGGCCAGCACGGCGGAGAAGCCCTGCACCGACTGCTTGTCCAGCAGGGGCAGGGGGTTGCCGCCGGCGCCGCTGGCGAACTGGCCGGTCGTCGGGCCTTCGGCAAAGGTGTTGGCCGGCATCAGGGCCCAGCCTTCCAGCGTGGCCGAGGCGGCCTGGGCGGCGCCCGCGGCGAACACGGCAGCGACGGTTGCCGCGATGGCGGAGAGTTTCGGGATGCGGTCGTGGGTCATGGGCGGCGCCGGCAGAGCGCGCAGACAGCCTGCGCGCGGCAGATTCTTGGCAGCGGCCATGACCGGGCCGTGAAGCCGGCCCATGCGCCGAACGGACGTTCTAGGGATTCGTCGGCTTGAAAAGCAAACAGGCCCCGCGGGGCCTGTTTTCAGGAGAGTGAGGGTTTCACTTGACCGTCAGCACCCACTTGGCCAGCGTCTCGGCCTCGGCCGGGCTCACCTGGGTATTGGCCGGCATGGGCACGGGACCCCAGACGCCGGAACCACCCTTGACGATCTTGTCGGCCAGCTTCTTGTAGGCGTCCTTGTCCTTCGCATACTTGGCGGCCACGTCCTTGTAGGCCGGGCCGACGAGCTTCTTGTCCAGGGCATGGCAGGCCATGCAGTTCTTCTTCTGCGCCAGTTCCTGGTTGGCGAAGGCGGCGGGGGCGATGACGACGGCGAGGCTGAGAATCAGAGCTTGCTTCATGCGAACCTTTCGGGGCGTTGGACTACAGTGGTTGCAAAGATACCTGAAGGAGAGGCCGAATGGCGTTCGTGTTGTTGGGTGTATTGCTGTTGGTGCTGAAGTTGGGCGGCTGGGTTCAGTTCAGCAAGGACGAGTTCTGGGCCTGGGTCATCGTGCTGTCGCCCTTCGTGCTGGCCGCGATATGGTGGTCGTGGGCAGACTCCAGCGGTTTGACCCAGCGCAAGGCCATGGATGCCCTGGATGAAAAGAGGGAAGCCCGTCGCCAGCAGCTGATGGAAGGGCTGGGGCAGGCGAAGCCGGGGACGAAAAAGAAGCGTTGACCGAGCCGCCTATTCGAACCGATCCAGCACGGCGCCCGAGCTGGCGCTGGACGCATTCTTCGCGAACTTGGCCAGCACGCCCCGCGTGTAGCGCGGCGCCGGCTTGACCCAGGCGGCGCGGCGCTTGGCGATTTCCGCATCGCTGACGTTGAGCTGCAGCACCAGCTGGTGGGCATCGATGGTGATGGAGTCGCCCTCCTGCACCAGGGCGATGACACCGCCTTCATAGGCCTCGGGTGCCACATGGCCGACGACCATGCCCCAGGTGCCACCGGAGAAGCGGCCGTCGGTGATGAGGCCGACGCTTTCGCCCAGGCCCTGGCCGATCAGGGCGCCGGTGGGGGCCAGCATCTCGGGCATGCCGGGGCCGCCCTTGGGGCCGAGATAGCGCAGCACCATGACGTCGCCGGCGACGATCTTGTTGGCCATGATGGCGGCCAGGGCCGACTGCTCGTCGTCGAAGACGCGGGCCGGGCCGGTGATGACGGGGTTCTTCAGGCCGGTGATCTTGGCGACGCAGCCTTCGGGGCTGAGGTTGCCCTTCAGGATGGCCAGGTGGCCTTCGTCGTAGATGGGCTTGGCGACGGGCTGGATGACGTCCTGGTCGGCGCTCAGGGCCGGCACGTCGGCCAGGTTCTCGGCCACCGTCTTGCCGGTGATGGTGATGCAGTCGCCGTGCAGCAGGCCGGCGCTCAGCAGCTCCTTCATGACGGCGGGCACGCCGCCGGCCTTGTGCAGGTCCACGGCCAGGTATTTGCCGCTGGGCTTCAAGTTGCACAGCACCGGGATCTTCTTGCGCATGCGCTCGAAGTCGTCGATGGTCCAGTCCACCTCGGCCGCGTGGGCGATGGCCAGGAAATGCAGCACCGCATTGGTGGAGCCGCCCGTGGCCATGATGACGGCGACGGCGTTCTCGATGGCCTTCTTGGTGACGATGTCGCGCGGCTTCAGGTCGGCCTTGACGGCCTCGACCAGGTACTTCGACGCCAGCTTGACGTTCTCGACCACCTCGTCCTCGACGTTGGACATGCTGGACGAATAGGGCAGGCTCATGCCCAGGGCCTCGAAGGCCGAGCTCATGGTGTTGGCCGTGTACATGCCGCCGCAGGAACCGCTGCCGGGGATGGCGCGCTTCTCGATCTGGCAGAAGTCTTCCTCGCTCATCTTGCCGGCGCTGAACTGGCC
>CBHWBD010000120.1:0-14852 GCA_966111775.1 uncultured Comamonadaceae bacterium
GCATCTGCACCCACATCCTGGCCTGCGAGGGCGACTCGCAGTGGTTCTTCTTCGATGGCAACTTCCACGAGTACGAAGCCGACAAGAAGAAGCGCCTGGGCGAGGAAGGCGCGCGCCCCAAGCGCATGCGTTTCAAGCCGATCAAGTAAGGGTTCGCCCGGTGAGGGCGGTTCACTAAAAGCAAAACCGCCCTCGGTTGCCGACACAGTTCTTTACCCTGGGCCCAAAGATGCCACACAGGCCCCCTGGAAGATGACCTCACTCCCCCTTCTTCCAGGAGACCTTTGATGAAAGCCTTCCAGATCCAGAACCTGTTGCGCGCCGGCACCGTGGCTGCGGCACTGGTCCTCGGCGGCGTTGCCGCCCACGCCCAGCCCGGCCACCATGGCGGCCCGGCCATGATGGCGCCCGGCGGCCTGTTCGGCGGCCACATGGACCATCTGCTCGATGCCGTCGGCGCGACGGATGCCCAGCGCAGCCAGATCGAAGCCATCTTCAAGGCCGCCCGCCAGGACCTCTCCGGTCAGCGCGACGCCGGCAAGAAGCTGCACGAGCAGATGGCCACCCTCTACACGGCCACCAACATCGACGCCGCCGCCATCGAGGCCGTGCGCGTGCAGATGAGCGCCCTGCATGAGACCGCCTCAAAGCGCCTGAGCCAGGCCAGCATCGACGCCGCCCGTGTGCTGACGCCCGAACAGCGTGCCAAGATCGCCGAGCTCATGAAGAAGCGCCAGGCCCGCATGGCCGCCCACCAAGCCGGTTGATTGGCTCTCTGCCTGGAGTTCTGCGATGCTTGAGCTTCGTTCCACCGGCGCGGACGCGCGCCGGCCTCCCTTTACTTCGCTGGCCCCGGTGATGAGTGCCCGACTGCTGCTGATTGACGACGATGCCCGCCTGACCGGTATGGTGGGCGATTACCTGCGCTCCGCTGGCTTCGAAGTCAGCACGGCCGGCAACCTGGCCCAGGCCCGCGAGGCCCTGGCCCATGGCCGCTTCGAGCTGCTGGTGCTGGACCTGATGCTGCCCGACGGCGATGGCCTGGACTTCTGCCGCTGGCTGCGCGGTGACGCGCGCTGGCGCCACCAGCCCGTGCTGATGCTGTCGGCCCGCGGCGAGCCCATGGATCGCATCCTGGGCCTGGAACTGGGCGCCGATGACTACCTCGCCAAACCCTTCGAACCGCGTGAACTTCAGGCCCGCATCAAGGCCCTGCTGCGCCGCCTGGAGCCCAAGCTCGACGGCGACGAGGTGCTGCGCTTCGGCCGCCTGGAGATCGACCTGGCTGCCCGCGTGGCGCGCCTGGACGGCAAGATCTGCGACCTGACCAGCCACCAGTTCGACCTGCTCGTCGTGCTGGCGCAAAGCCCGGGCCGCGTGCTGAGCCGTGACCAGATCATGGATGCGCTGAAGGGCCATCCGCTGGAAGCCTTCGACCGTTCCATCGACGTGCACATCTCGCGCATCCGTGCCGTCATCGAGGACGATCCCAAGAACCCCCGCCGCGTGCTGACCGTGCGCGGAGCCGGCTATGTCTTTGCCCGCAAGCAGGACGCCGACGCCGACGCCGCCTGAACGCCCTGGCTTGAAGTCACTCTACGTCCGCATCTACCTGACGCTGGTCGCGCTGCTGCTGGCATTCGCCTTCGGCTCCGCCTGGCTGTTCCAGCGCCACATCGAGCAGGAGCGCGGCAACGTCGAGTCGGCGGCCGGCGAGAGGCTGAACGCGATGGCGGCGCTGCTCAAGCTCGCCCTGCCGCCGGCCACGGCACCCCGCGAGGAACAGGCCGCGGCCTTCGCGGACTGGGGCTTGCGCCTGCGCATGCCCATCGCGCTGGAAGACGCCGACGGCAAGCGCATCGCGACGACGCAGATGTTCGTGCGCCGTGCCGATGATGCCGGCGCCATCATCGTCAGCGCCAACCTGGGCGACGGCCGCAGCTTGGAGATGGTGCGTTCCGTGCGGCCGCCCAACCCCCAGGTCGGCGCCTCCGGCAGTTCCGCGCCCGCTGGCCCGGGTGCCGCTCGCCCGCCGCGCCTGGACGAAGGTCCCTGGACCGGCCCCTGGCTGCACCGTCCGGTGTCGCCGGGTGCGCCGGCAGTGTCCACGCTGGCCGTCGTGCTGGTTTTGCTCTTCATCGGCGTCGCGGTCGGGGCCTATCCCGTCGTGCGCCGGCTGACGCGCCGGCTGGAGGCCTTGAAGCGGGGCGTCGAGAAGTTCGGTGCCGGCCATCTCGGCCATCGCGTCGACGACGGCGGTCGCGACGAGGTCGCGGCCCTGGCCACCAGCTTCAACCAGGCGGCCGACCGCATCGAGACCCTGCTGCGCTCCCACCAGACCCTGCTGGCCAACGCCAGCCACGAACTGCGCTCGCCGCTGGCGCGGCTCAAGATGGCCTTTGCGATGCTGGACGACGCCGCGCCGGCCCAGCGCCAGCGTCTGGCCCACGAGATCGACGTCAACATCGCCGAGCTGGATGCCCTCGTCGAGGAAGTGCTGCTGGCCAGCCGCCTGGAGGCGGGCAGCGCGGTCGGCGAGACCCATGCCGTCGAACTGCTGGCCCTGGGCGCCGAAGAGGCCGCCCGCGCCGAAGCGGCCTTCGAGCCGGAGACCGATGCCGCGCGCATCCAAGGCCAGGAACGCCTGCTGCGCCGCGCCCTGCGCAACCTGCTCGACAACGCGCGCCGCTATGGTGGTCCCGAGGTGGAGCTGGCCCTGCGGCCGGTGGCGGGGGGCTATGAATTCGTCGTGGCCGACCGCGGCCCCGGCGTGCCGGCCGATCTGCGCGAGCGCATCTTCGAGCCCTTCTATCGCCTGCCCGGCCATGCCGAGATGGCCGGTGGCGTTGGCCTGGGCCTGAGTCTGGTCAAGCAGATCGCCGAGCGCCACGGCGGCAGCGTGCGCTGCCAGGCTCGCGACGGCGGCGGCAGCCGTTTCGTGCTGTTCCTGCCGACGGCGAAGGCCTAACGGTTCTCGTCGAAGACGCGCTTCAGCAAGAGGCTCAGCATCAGCGCGGCCATCATCAAGCCGGCGGTGGCGGCCTGCCAGAAGCCCACGGCGCCGGCGCCATCGCGCCCGAAGGCCAGGAAGTAGCCTCCGCCAATGCCCAGGCCCCACAGCGCGACGACGTAGATGATCATCGGCAGCGTCGCGACCTGGTAGGCGCGCAGCACATAGGCGGCCACCGTCTGCAGCGCGTCGCCGAGGTGGAAGAACCACACCCAGACCAGCAGGGGCAGGGCGGCCGCCGCGGCTTCGGGGTTGTCGGTGTAGAGCTCGACGATGGGCTTGCGTGCCAGCGCGACGATGGCGCCGAGCCCGGCCGCCACCAGCGCGGCCAGCGTCATCGCGTGGCGGCCCACGATGCGTGCTTCGCGCTTCTGGTCGGCGCCCAGGTGCTGGGCCACCAGCGTGCCCGCCGCGGTCGCCAGGGCCAGGGCCGTCATGAACATCATCGCGACCAGATTGACCGCGATCTGGTGGCCGGCCACCGGCGTGGCGCCCAGCCTGGCGATGAAGAAGGCCATGAAGGTGAAACCCGTCACCTCGACCAGGATGGAGCCCCCCATGGGCAGGCCCAGGCGTACCAGGCCCAAGAGTTCACGCCAGTCCGGGCGCGTCTGCCAAAGATGGGGAATCTGGAAGGGCCGGTAGAAGGCGTCGCGCCGGATCAGCACCAGGGCGGCCAGGGCCTGGGCCGTCATCGCGATGGCGGTCGCCCAGCCACAGCCGCCCACACCCATGGCCGGGATGGGACCCCAACCGAACACCAGCACCGCGTTCAGCGGCACCTTGGCGGCCAGACCCGTCAGCTGCATGGCCATGACGGCCTTGGGCCGGCTGACGGCCGTCGAGAAGCCGCGGAAGGCCGTGAAGAGCAGGCCGGCCGGCAACGCGAAGGCTTCGGGACGGGTGTAGGCCCGCACCTTGCCGGCCTGGGTGGCATCGAGCTGGGCCAGCCAGACAAAGGGTTCGGGGAACCAGAGCAGCAGGCAGCCTGGCACGCACAGCAGCACGGCCAGCCACTGCGCCTGCAGGAAGCTGCGGCCGGAGCCGGGCAGGTCATCCGCGCCGAACTGCCGGCCGGCGATGGGCCCGACGGCGAGGACGATGCCCATCAGGCCGACGAAGATGCTGACGTAGGCCGCCGAACCGACCGCCAAGGCGGCCAGGTCCTGCGGGCCGACACGGCCCATCATCAGCGTGTCGACCGTGCTGAACATCATCACGGCGATCTGGCCGACGAGGACGGGCCAGGCCAGCGGTACGAGGCGGCGGGCGCTGTCGATGAAACGGATGCGGGTCATCGCGCGGCCCGCTCTGCGTAGCGGTTGAAGCGCCAGGCCGTACCTTCCTGCGTGATGCGATGCCAGACGATGCGCTTCTCGAAGGGATCGAGGGCCGGCCAGTGCTGCACCTCGTCGAAGGTGCGGCCACAGCCCTTGCAGACCGGGTCGCCCTGGGCGGTGGAGCAGATGGCGATGCAGGGCGAGTCGGGCGTCGTCGTGTACCAGGCCAGCCAGGCCTCCAGCGCCTTTGGCTTGAGGCTGTCGGCGTCGATGTCGGTCGCGCGGCTCAGCGCCAGCAGCGCATAGGCCTCGGCCAGGGCACGCACTTCGGGCGCGGCGCTGATGCCATCGGGCGACGGCGAACGCTCGCGCCACCAGTTGATGGCGGCCTCGAGGTCGGTGACATGGATCGGAGAACTCAAGCCACCAGCCCCATCGCCGCGCGCACCTCGCGCAGCGTCTTGCGCGCGACGGCGCGGGCGCGCTCGGTGCCGACTTCCAGCGTCCACTTCACCTGCTGCGGGTCCAGGGCCGCGGCGCGTTCGCGCCAGGGGGCCTGTTCCTTCTGGATGGACTCGATCAGCGGCTGCTTGCAGTCCAGGCAGCCGATGGCCGCGGTCTTGCAGCCGGTTTCGCAGGCGGCGCGGGTGGCCTCGTCGCTGTAGATCTGGTGCAGGGGCCAGACGGGGCAGCGCGCCGGGTCGCCGGCGTCGCTGCGGCGCACGCGCTGCGGGTCGGTCGGCATGGTGCGGATCTTGGTGGTGACGACCTCGGGCTCGTCGCGCATGGCAATGGCGTTGTCCAGGCTCTTGCTCATCTTCTGGCCATCGAGCCCGGGCACGCGGGCGGTCTCGGTCAGCAGGGCCTGGGGTTCGACGAAGACCGGTGCGGCCTCGGCGTAGAGGCGGTTGAAGCGGCGCGCGACTTCGCGGGTCACCTCGACGTGGGCGGCCTGGTCTTCACCCACCGGCACGCCGGCGGGCTTGTACATGAGGATGTCGGCCGCCTGCAGCAGCGGATAGCCGAGGAAGCCATAGGTGGCCAGCTCGGGATCGGCGGCGACCTGGTCCTTGTAGCTGGGCATGCGTGCGAGCCAGGAGGAGGGCGTGCACATCGCCAGCAGCGCGAACAGCTCGGCATGCTCGGGCATGCGGCTTTGCAGGAAGAGGGTGCAGCGCTCGGGGTCGATGCCGGCGGCCAGCCAGTCGGTCACCATCTCGTAGACGTGGCGGGTCAGCATCTCGCCGCTGGGACGCTGGGTGGTCAGGGCATGCCAGTCGGCGACGAAGAAGAAGCAGTCGTGCGTATCCTGCAGCCGCACCCAGTTCTTGAGGGCGCCGTGGTAGTGGCCGAGGTGCAGGGCGCCGGTCGGGCGCATGCCGGAGAGCACGCGCGGGCGGGTGAGGGTGGGTGTCGTCGACATGGGGCGCGGATTGTCGCTCCCCTAAACTTGCGGCCCCATGAAGCGACTGGTCATTCTGATTTCGGGACGAGGCTCCAATATGGAGGCCATCGTCAGGGCATGTTCCAACGAGGGCTGGCCGGCGACGGTGGCTGCCGTCATCAGCAACCGGCCCGACGCCGGCGGGCTGCAATTCGCGGCGGACCGCGGCATCGCCACGGCCGTCGTCGACCACAAGGCCTACGGCAGCCGCGAGGACTTCGACGCCGAACTGGCCCGCGTCATCGACGGCTTCTCGCCCGACCTGGTCGTGCTGGCCGGCTTCATGCGCATCCTGACGCCGGGTTTCACGGCCCGCTATGCGCGCCGCATGCTCAATATCCACCCCTCGCTGCTGCCGGCCTTCACGGGACTGCACACCCATGAGCGGGCGATCGCGATGGGCTGCAAGATCGCCGGCGTGACGGTGCATTTCGTGACCGCCGAGCTGGACCATGGCGCCATCGTCATGCAGGCCGCCGTGCCGGTGCTGGCGGGCGACGATGCCAAGGCGCTGTCGGCCCGCGTGCTGACGGCCGAGCACCGCATCTATCCGCAGTCGGTGCGTTGGTTCGTCGAGGATGCGCTGGTGTGGGATGGTGAGGTGGTGCGCCACCGGGATGGCGCGGCCCAGGCGCTGCTCGTCAACTGATCAGTCCGGCCAGGATATTGATCGACAGGGCCAGCACGCCGGTGTTGAAGACAAAGGCGAGCAGGGCCTGGACGAGTACCAGCCGGCGCATGGCGCGTGAGCTGACGCAGACATCCGAGGTCTGCGAGGTCGCCGCCACCGTGATCGAGAAATAGAGGAAGTCGCCGTAGTCCGGCGGCCCTTCGTTGTCGCCCGGGAACTCCAGCCCATGCCCGGCCTTGCCGCCGCTGTGATAGCGGCTGGCGTAGGCGATGCCGAACTCCACCGGCAGCAGCAGCCAGGAGCCGGCCACCGTCGTCAGCGCGAGCAGCACATAGCGCGGGTCGTGCTGCTGCTTGGCGGCCTGCAATTCCAGCGTGATGGCGGCAAGACTCGCCAGCGCGCAAAGCACGGCCAGGGCCAACATGGCCACGACGCCTTCGTTCAGGCGCTGCGCGCGGCTTTGCACGTCCACCGAGCCGGCGCGGCCCAGCATCATCCACAGCGCCAGCGGCAGATAGATCCAGACGACGAGATTCCAGCCGATCAGCAGTCGTGTCTGCAGGCTCATCATCCCGGGCCATGCCGCGGCCAGCGCGCTGCCCACGAGGATCGCCGTCGTCAGGCGGGGGCGCAGGCGCAACTGGGTCCAGAGCTTCATTCAGGGAGGTTGGGATAATGCGGCGATGCATCCTAATGCCCTGCTGGAGCTGTGCGCCGAGCTGATCGCCGCCGTCAACAAGCTCGACGCGCCGGCCGACGCCACCGTTTCGGCCTTCTTCCGTCAACACAAGAACCTCGGCCAGCGCGAGCGCGCCAGCCTGGCCGAAACCGTCTATGCGCTGCTGCGCGAGCGGCTGAAGTTCCAGAACCTGGCCCAGAGCGGCAGCGGCCCCATGCCGCGCCGTCTCGCCATGCTGGCCTGGCGCGGCAGCGACTCCTTCCTGCAGGGCGCACTGAACCCGACCGAGAAGCAGTGGCTGCAGCAGGTCAGTGCGATCGACCCGCAAAGCCTGGCCCCCAAGCTGCGCCACAACATGCCCGACTGGCTGGCCGAGCCCCTGCTCGCGCGCCTGGGCGAGGTGGAGTTCTGGAAGCTGGCCGGTGCCATGAACGAGTCTGCGCCGCTGGACCTGCGCGTCAACACCCTCAAGCTCAAGCGCGAGGAAGCCCAGGCGCAGCTGAAGGCGGCGGGTATCGAGGCGACGCCCACGCCTTACTCGCCGATCGGCCTGCGCATAGCCGGCAAGCCGGCGCTGAACAAGCTGGAGCTCTTCACCAACGGCAGCATCGAGGTGCAGGACGAGGGCAGCCAGCTGCTGGCCCTGTTGCTGGCGCCCAAGCGCGGCGAGATGGTGGTGGACTTCTGCGCTGGTGCCGGCGGCAAGACCCTGGCCTTGGGGGCCGCGATGCGCAATACCGGTCGCCTCTATGCCTTCGACGTCTCCGGCCACCGGCTGGATGCGCTCAAGCCCCGCCTGGCCCGCAGCGGTCTGTCCAATGTCTATCCGGCCCAGATTGCCCATGAGCGCGACGATCGCATCAAGCGGCTGGCCGGCAAGATCGATCGCGTGCTGGTCGACGCGCCGTGCTCGGGCCTGGGCACGCTGCGCCGCAATCCCGACCTGAAATGGCGCCAATCGCCCCAGGCGGTGGCGGAATTGCAGGCCAAGCAGCGCGCCATCCTGGCCAGCGCCGCCCGCCTGGTCAAACCCGGCGGCCGCCTGGTCTACGCCACCTGCAGCCTGCTCGACGCCGAGAACGAGGTGATTGCGGCCGAGTTTGCCGCCGCCCATCCCGACTTCAAGCCGCTGCCGGCGGAGGAGGCGCTGGTCAAGGCCCAGGTCGAGCGCGCCGGCGAACTCGTGGAAAACGGCGCACTCCGGCTGTGGCCCCACCAACACGCCACGGACGGCTTTTTCGCGGTCGCCTGGGAAAAACAGGGTTGACCCGGGTCAAAGAACGCGTCGATTTGCACGCCGCCGCCTGAATGCGGTGCGCCAGACCCCTTGAATTTGGGGGCCGTCCTCTACAATTGACATTCCTTTGCATGGCCGCTCCGGCCGGAGTCCTGGACGCATGAACGACATCCTGAACGCGCTGATCGACTGGGTAGGCTCCGGCCTGCTGGGCCTCAGCGTCTGGCAATTGGTGATCTACACGCTGGTTGTGACCCACATCACCATCGCTTCTGTCACCATCTTCCTGCATCGCGCCCAGGCTCACCGGGCCCTGGATCTTGGCCCCATCCCGTCCCACTTCTTCCGCTTCTGGCTTTGGATGACGACGGGCATGGTGACCCGTGAGTGGGTCGCCATCCACCGCAAGCACCACGCCAAGTGCGAAACCGAGGAAGACCCCCACAGCCCGCAGACCCGCGGCCTGAAGAAGGTCATGGCCGAGGGCGCCGAGCTCTACCGCGCCGAGGCCAAGAACGCCGAGACCATTGCCAAGTACAGCCGCGGCACGCCGGACGACTGGATCGAGCGCAACGTCTACCTCAAGCACAGCGCGCTCGGCGTGTCTCTGATGCTGATCATCAACGTCGCGCTCTTCGGCGCGATCGGCGCCACGATCTGGGCCATCCAGATGGCCTGGATTCCGTTCTGGGCCGCCGGTGTCATCAACGGTATCGGCCACTATTGGGGCTACCGCAATTTCGAAGCGCCCGATGCGTCGACCAATCTGACGCCCTGGACGCTGATCGTGGGTGGCGAAGAGCTGCACAACAACCACCACACCTACCCGACGTCGGCCAAGTTCTCGGTCAAGCCGTATGAGTTCGACATCGGCTGGATGTACATCCGCGGCCTGGAGATGCTGGGTTGGGCCAAGGTCCGCAAGACGGCGCCCAAGCTGAGCCTGGGTGAGATCAAGCCGGCCGATGCCCGCACGCTGGAGGCGCTGATCGCCAACCGATACGAAGTCATGGCCAGCTATGCCCGTGACCTGAAGGCCGCCTGCGCCACCGAACTGGCCCGCATCAAGGCCGAGGGTGGCAAGCACAGCGCGCGCTTCGCCGAGTTCAAGCAGGCCCAGCGCTGGCTGCATCGCGACCAGGAGCGTATTCCGGCTGCCGTGCATGGCGACCTGGCCAATGCCCGCGCCGCCAGCCCGGTCATCGACAAGCTGGTGACCATGCGTGAAGAGCTGCGCCAGATGTGGACCCGCACCAATGTGTCGGCCGAGCAGCTGGTGGCTGATCTGCAGGCCTGGTGCCGCCGCGCCGAGGAAAGCGGCATCGCCGAACTGCAGGCCTTCTCGATGCGCCTGCGCGCCGTGCACGCCTGAGCGACGACCGTTTCGCCAAGTAAAGGGCGCCCCGCGGGGCGCCCTTTTTTCTTGGCTGGCCTAGACTTGGCGCACGCAGTCACTCGATTAGGAGGCTTGCCATGAAAACCCGCTGGATCGCTTTGGGCCTGCTGTCGCTGGCCGCCGCCGCACAGGCCGACGTGAAGGTGAATTTCGTCAACCCCGAGAAGTTCACCGACATCAAGGACAACAACGGCTTCAAGCAGATGGAGGTCCTCAAGGACATCGAGGCCTATCTGGTCGAGCAAACGGCGAAGCGCCTGCCGGGGCGCGACGTGCGCATCGACGTGACGGACGTCGACCTGGCCGGCGAGGTCGAGCCCTTTGGCCGGCGCATGCAATGGCTGCGCGTGATGCGTACCGTCACCCTCCCGGCCATGACCTTCCACTATGAGGTGCGCGACGGGGACAAGGTCGTCCAGCAGGGCGAAGCCCAGTTGCGCGACATGAACTACCAGGACGGCTTCAACAGCTATTCCAGCAGCGATCCGCTGCGCTATGAGAAGCGCATGCTCGACCGCTGGATGCAGCAGGAGTTCGGTACCAAGGTCGCCGCCACCCATTGAGGGGCAGGGGCCCCGTGTCCCCCAAAAGCAAAACCCGCCAGCGTTGCCGCTTGGCGGGTTTTGTTTAGCTGGGAGAGCAGGGCGGCTGGGCCGCCCGGCGCATCACTTCAGCTTGATTTCCTTGTACAGGACGTGCTTGCGCGCCTTGGGGTCGAACTTCATGAATTCGAGCTTTTCGGGCGTGGTCTTCTTGTTCTTGTTCGTGGTGTAGAAGTGGCCGGTGCCCGCAGTGGACTCCAGCTTGATCTTCTCGCGGCCGCCTTTGGATGCCATGGTCGTATTCCTTTAGTGAGTCAGTGAACGACGATCAGAGCTCGCCTTTGGCGCGCAGATCGGCGATGACTTGGTCGATGCCGACCTTGTCGATCAAACGCAGAGCGGCGTTCGTGATGCGCAGGCGCACCCAGCGGTTTTCCGATTCCACCCAGAAACGGCGGTATTGCAGGTTCGGCAGGAACCGACGCTTGGTTTTGTTGTTGGCGTGGGAAACGTTGTTCCCGACCATGGGCTTCTTGCCCGTGACTTGACAGACGCGTGCCATGACGCTTCTCCGGTTTGACTTCTCTGACCAGCTGCTCGGGGAGAGCAACCCTTTGACCGCAAATGCCTGCTAAATCCTCGGCTGAAAGCGTTGGATGCGGTCTATCCAGCAGGCAAGCCCGCGACTATAGCGGAAAACCCCTTGCCAGCCTAGGAGCTGGCAAAACGGCCGGGTCAGCTGTTCTCTTGTTCCAGGAAGCGCTGGGCGTCCAGCGCGGCCATGCAGCCCGTGCCGGCGCTGGTGATGGCCTGGCGGTAGACATGGTCCTGCACATCGCCAGCGGCGAACACGCCCGGCACGCTGGTCATGGTGGCGAAGCCGTTCAGGCCGCTCTTGGTGATGATGTAGCCGTCCTTCATCTCCAGCTGGCCTTTGAAGATGTCGGTGTTGGGCTGGTGGCCGATGGCGATGAAGCAGCCGTGCACGGCGATCTCTGCCTTGCTGTCGTCCTTGACGTTGTGCGTGCGCACGCCGGTCACGCCGGAGGCATCGCCCAGCACTTCGTCGAGCTGCTGGAAGAGATGCAGCACGATCTTGCCGGCGGCGGCCTTCTCATGCAGCTTGTCGACCAGGATGGGCTCGGCGCGGAACTTGTCGCGGCGGTGGATCAGGTGGACCGTGCTGGCGATATTGGACAGATAAAGGGCTTCCTCGACGGCCGTGTTGCCACCGCCGACGACGCAGACTTCCTGGCCTCGGTAAAAGAAACCGTCGCAGGTCGCGCAACCACTGACCCCGCGGCCCATGAAGGCCTGCTCGGAGTCCAGGCCCAGGTATTTGGCCGAGGCGCCGGTGGCGATGATCAGCGCGTCGCAGGTGTAGGTGCCGCTGTCACCGGTCAAGGTGAAGGGGCGCTTGGAGAAGTCGACGGCGTTGATGTGGTCGAAGACGATCTGGGTCTGGAAGCGCTCGGCGTGCTGCTGGAAACGCTGCATCAGTTCGGGGCCCTGCACGCCCATCACGTCGGCCGGCCAGTTGTCGACCTCGGTCGTGGTCATGAGCTGACCCCCCTGGGCCATGCCGGTGATCAGCGTAGGCTTGAGATTAGCGCGCGCGGCATAGATGGCGGCTGTGTAGCCGGCGGGGCCCGAGCCCAGGATGAGCAGGCCGTGATGTTGGGTGGTTGCGGTCATGGCAGGGGAAATGAGGGCGTCGAACGGGCTTGCAAGCCGGCTTTGGGGTGAAAACCCCAAGACCAAGCATTGAGGCAAGCGCTGTCACGTGTGCAAAATGCACGCCATTTTAGGCAGGCGCATTTATTGCCGCCGGCCTGGTGCCCCAAACCTGGAGATTGCATATGGCGATGATTTCCAACCTGGACCTGATCCGCCGGGTTCCGTTGTTCTCGATGCTGACCACCGATCAGGCTCAATCCATCGCCGACAGCGTCGTCAAGCGCCGCTTCAAGCGCGGTGAACTGATCGTCGAGCAGGGCACCAAGTCCAACGCTCTCTTCATCCTGCTGAACGGCCGCGCCCGCGTGCTGACGGCCGACCACCGCGGCCGCGAGGTCATCCTGGCCGTGCTGCAGTCCGGCGACTACGTCGGCGAGATGAGCCTGATCGACAACGAGCCGCACTCGGCCACCGTGCGTGCCGAGGTCCAGACCGACATGCTGGTGCTGGGCCGCCTGGAGTTCGCGCGCTGCCTGCCCGAGAGCAGCAGCCTGTCCTACGGCATCCTGCGCGGCCTGGTGGCGCGGCTGCGCAACGCCGACCGCCAGATCGAGTCGCTGGCCCTGCTGGACGTCTACGGCCGCGTCGCCCGCACCCTGCTGGACATGGCCGAGGACGAGAAGGGCATCAAGCTCATCCGCGGCAAGGTCTCGCGCCAGGACATGGCCAAGGTCGTTGGCGCTTCGCGCGAGATGGTCAGCCGGGTCATGAAGGACCTGGAAGAGCGCGGCGTCATCGAAACGCTTGAGAACGGTTCGGTGGTCATCAAGGAACGGTTGACCCACGATTGACGGCGACAATGCGGGGATGAGTTTTCCCCTCGGTTCCCTGCTCGGTGGCGACGAAGCCGCCGGCGAGTCTGCCGCCCCCGTCAAACCCACCCGTCGCCAGGCGCCCAAGCGCGAGCCGGCGCCGCCGTCGGCCGCGTCGCGGCTGCTGCGCACGCCGCTGTGGCTGGCCCTGACGGCCTTCGTCCTGGCCCTGCTCGTGCTGGCGATGGCCACGCATGACCTGGGCGATCCGGCCTTCAGCACCAGCGGCAAGCACGACCTCGTCGCCAACCGCGTTGGCAGCGTCGGCGCCTGGGCGTCGGACGGCATGCTGTTCATCTTCGGCTTCTCGGCCTGGTGGTTGCCTTTGCTGGCCTTGCGCGGCTGGTTGCGCAGCCTGGCCGGCCTGCTTCGCCATGACGTCGCCCCCGTGCCGCGCTGGAGCCAGCGCGCCCGTTGGTGGGCGGGTGTCGTGCTGCTGATCGGCGCGAGCTGCGCGCTGGAGTGGAGCCGCCTGTACGCCTTTGAACCTCGCCTGCCGGGCCAGCATTCTGGCGGGCTGGTGGGCTATGTGCTCGGTCCCTTGGGCATGAAGGGCCTGGGCTTTGCCGGCTCCGGCGTCGTCTGGATCGTGCTGATGCTGACGGGCATGTCCTGGGCCTTCCGCTTCTCCTGGGGCCACCTGGCTGAGCGCATCGGCGAGCGCATCGAGCAACTGCGCGAGCAACGCATCGAGAAGCGGGAAATCAAGGCCGACCAGAAGGCCGGCGAGCTGGCGGTCAAGGAGCGCGAGCAGGAGGTCGAGGTCGAGCGCCAGATCGAGCGCCAGGTCGAAGCCGAGCATGCGCCGCTGGTCATCGAGGCGCCCGTCGTCGAGGTGCCGCAGTCCACGCGAGTCGCCAAGGAGCGCCAGCAGACGCTGTTCGTCGACGCCGGCGACGCCAAGCTGCCCCAGGTCGACCTGCTGGATGCCGCGCCCGGCCGCCAGGAGACGGTGACGCCCGAATCGCTGGAGATGACCAGCCGCCTCATCGAGAAGAAGCTGCGCGACTTCGGCGTCGAGGTGCACGTCGTCGCCGCCTCGCCCGGCCCCGTCATCACGCGCTACGAGATCGAGCCGGCCACCGGCGTGAAGGGCTCGCAGATCGTCGGCCTCGCCAAGGACCTGTCACGCTCGCTGAGTCTCGTGTCCATCCGCGTCGTCGAGACCATCCCGGGCAAGAACTACATGGCCCTGGAGCTGCCCAATGCGCGCCGCCAGACCATCCGCCTGTCCGAGATCCTCGGCTCCCAGGTCTATGCCGATGCCGCCTCCCAGCTGACCATGGGCCTGGGCAAGGACATCATCGGCCTGCCCGTCGTGGCCGACCTCGCCAAGATGCCGCACTGCCTGGTCGCCGGCACCACCGGCTCGGGCAAGTCGGTGGGCATCAACGCGATGATCCTCAGCCTGCTCTACAAGGCCGAGGCCCGCGATGTGCGCCTCATCCTCATCGACCCCAAGATGCTGGAAATGAGCGTCTACGAGGGCATCCCGCATCTGCTGGCGCCGGTTGTGACCGACATGAAGCAGGCCGGCAACGCGCTGAACTGGTGTGTCGGCGAGATGGAGCGGCGCTACAAGCTAATGTCCAAGATGGGTGTGCGCAACCTGGCCGGCTACAACAAGAAGATCGATGAGGCCAAGGCCAATGGCATCAGCATTCCGAATCCCTTCGCGCTGAACAACGACGATCCCGAGCCGCTGGAGCGCCTGCCCTTCATCGTCGTCGTCATCGACGAGCTGGCCGACCTGATGATGGTGGTCGGCAAGAAGATCGAGGAGCTGATCGCCCGCCTGGCGCAGAAGGCCCGCGCGGCCGGCATCCACCTCATCCTGGCCACGCAGCGGCCGTCGGTGGACGTCATCACCGGCCTCATCAAGGCCAACATCCCGACCCGGCTGTCCTTCCAGGTCAGCTCCAAGATCGACAGCCGCACCATCCTCGACCAGATGGGCGCCGAGGCCCTGCTGGGCATGGGTGACATGCTCTACATGCCCTCGGGCACCGGCCTGCCCATCCGCGTGCACGGCGCCTTTGTCAGCGACGACGAGGTGCACCGCGTTGTGGAGTACATCAAGTCCC
>CBHWBD010000121.1:0-14640 GCA_966111775.1 uncultured Comamonadaceae bacterium
GGCCCATGCCGGCACGGCCATCGTCATCGGCGGCGCCCTGAAGACCGACAACGACACCGTCTGGCAGCGCATCGTCGAAGAGTCGGGGGGCGCCGGCGCGCGCATCGCCGTGTTCGCCACCGCCGCCGCCAATCCCGAACGCAGCGCCGACCTCATCGTCGCGGCGCTGAACCGCCACGGCGCCAAGGCCGAGGCCATTCCCGTCGCGCCGCGGCTGAAGGACATCGACCTTCAGGCCAGGCTCAACGACCCCCAGCTGATCGCCAAGGTCGCCGCGTCCAAGGGCGTCTTCTTCTCGGGCGGTTCCCAGGAATACATCGTCGACACCCTGCAGCCCAAGGGCGAGCCGACGGCCATGCTGAAGGCCATCCGCAAGGTCTTCGACGGTGGCGGCGTGGTGGCCGGCAGCAGCGCGGGCGCCGCCATCATGAGCCGCATGATGTTCCGGGACGCCCAGGACAATCTGCAGATCCTCAAGGGCCAGTGGCGCGAGGGCCGCGAGTACGACCGCGGCCTGGGCTTCGTCGGCCACGACCTGTTCGTCGACCAGCATTTCCTGAAGCGCGGCCGCATCGGCCGCATGCTGCCGGCCATGCGCGCCTTGGGCTACCAGCTCGGCCTGGGTGTGGAGGAGAACACGGCGGCCGTCGTCAAGGGCGGCGAGGTCGAGATCGTCGGTGCGCGCGGCGCCCTGCTGGTGGACCTGTCCGAGGCCAAGGCCGATGCCAGTCTGCCGGCCTTCAATCTGCGCGGCGCGCTGCTGAGCTATCTGGACCGCGGCGACCGGCACGACCTCCAGACCGGCGTCACGACACCCGCCGCCCACAAGCTGCGCGAGCCCAGGATCGACCCGGCCGCCAGCGACTACAAGCCCTATCTGCAGAACGACAACTACTTCCTCGACATGCTGGCCGACAACGCCATCGTCACCGCCATGGCCCAACTGCTGGACGGCCCGGCGCCCGAGGTGCGCGGCCTGGCCTATCGCGCCAAGCCGCGGCCCGGCGACCCCGCGCCCCAGCTGGGCTTCGAGTTCCGCCTCTACAAAGGGCCGGGCCTGGTCGGCTGGTTCAGCGGCGCCCAGGGCGGTGAGGACTACACGGTGCTGAAGGCTCGCCTGGACGTCATGCCGGTGCGCATGGCTGCACCGTTGTTCACGCCCTTGGCTTCGAACTGACATGCGCAGCGTCTTCCATGAGCTGCCGGCCGCCAGCGCCGGCACGCAGCGGCGTGTCCGCAGCCTGCATTTCGGCCGCGGCGAGTCGGGCCGCAAGGCGTATCTGCATGCGGCCCTGCATGCCGACGAAGTGCCGCCGATGCTGGTCGCGCAGGCACTCATCGAGCGGCTGTCGACCCTCGATGCGGCCGGCGCGGTAGCCGGCGAGATCGTCCTGGTGCCCATGGCCAATCCCATCGGCCTCGCCCAGGACGTGCAGGGCACGGCCTTCGGCCGCTTCGACCTCGGCACGGGCGTCAACTTCAACCGCCAGTTCAGGCATCTGACGGCCGCGCTGATCCCGCTCGTCGAGCCGCTGCTCGGCGCCGACGTCACGGCCAACACACTCACCATCCGCGCCGCCTGCCAGCAACTCCTGGCGGCCTGGCAGCCGATGAGCGAGGCCGAGGCCTTGAAACGCCTGCTGCAGACCCTGGCCATGGACGCCGACCTGGTGCTGGACCTGCACTGCGACAACCAGGCCGTCATGCATGTCTACGCCGGCACGCCGCAGATCGAAGCCTTGCGCCCGCTGGCCGGCTTTCTCGGCGCCCAGGCCCTGCTGTTCAGCGAGGTGTCGGGCGACGATCCCTTCGACGAGTCCATCTCGCGCATCTGGTGGGAGCTGACCACGCACTTTGAAGGCCGCTTCCCCATCGCACCCAACGCCTGCCTGGCCGCCACCGTCGAACTGCGCGGCGAGACCGACGTCACGCACGAACTGGCCGAGCACGATGCCGATGCGCTGCTCGCGTATCTGCGCCACCTCGGCCACGTCGACGGCCTGGCGCCACCACCGCCACCGGGATGCGAGCCCACACCGCTGGAAGGCGTGGAGCCCATCACCGCGCCCACCAGTGGCATCGTCGTCTTCAACAAGGCCCCCGGCGACTGGGTCGAGGCGGGCGAGCTGGTCGCCGAGCTCATCGACCCACTGACCGACGCGCGCACGCCGCTGCACGCCCGCGCCAGCGGCCGCTGCTTCGCCCGCAGCGCGCGGCGCTTCGCCACGCGCGGCATGCGGCTGGCCAAGATTGCCGGCGCCACGCCGTATCGCAGCGGCAAGCTGCTCAGCCCATGAAGCTGCGCATGCCCAACACCTATGTGCTGCTGTTCGCGCTGCTGGCGCTGATCGCGGCCG
The DNA here is from genome assembly GCA_966111775.1 of uncultured Comamonadaceae bacterium. Classification (GTDB taxonomy): domain Bacteria; phylum Pseudomonadota; class Gammaproteobacteria; order Burkholderiales; family Burkholderiaceae_C; genus Pelomonas. The sequence goes on from CBHWBD010000121.1 coordinate 2,358, forward strand.
CCACCTGGGTCGTTCCCGGCGGGCGCTTCCAGACCGAGACGGTCAACGGCAAGACGCTGATCGTCGCCGGCAGCTTCCACCTCATCGAAGCCAAGCCGCAAGGCATCGCGGCGCTGCTGACGGCACCCATCAAGGGCTTTGTCGAGGCAGCGCTGATCATCGGCTTCGTCCTCATCGTCGGCGGCGCCTTCGCGGTACTGCAGAAGACCGAGGCCATCGATGCGCTGATCAAGTCCGTCGCCCGCGCCCACAGCCGCTCGGCCCTGGTGCGCGTGGCCGTCATCCCGGTCTTCGTCACGCTGTTCTCGCTCGGCGGCGCCAGCTTCGGCATGGCGGAAGAAGCCATCCCCTTCGTGCTGATCTTCATTCCGCTCGCGCTGGCGTTGAAACTGGACACGCTGACGGGCGTGGCCATTCCCTTCGTCGGCTCGCAGGTGGGCTTTGCCACCGCCTTCCTGAATCCCTTCAACGTCGGCGTGGCGCAGGGCATTGCCGGCGTGCCGATGTTCTCGGGCCTGGGCTACCGCGCCCTGTGCTGGGTCGTTGCGACGACGGTCACCATCGCCTTTTTGATGGGGTGGGCGGCGCGCATCAGGCGTGACCCGACGCTGAGCCCGACCTATGCGGTGGACCAGGAGCGCCGCAAGACCCTGGATCTCGCGAGCTTCGAGGCCTTCACCGGCATGAGCGGCCGCCACCGCACGGTGCTGTGGCTGTTCGCCGGCACGCTGCTGGTCATGATCTGCGGCGTCGTCCAATTCGGCTGGTATATCGAGGAGATCGCCGCCCTCTTCCTCGTCATGGCGGTGGCCGTCGGCGCGGTGGCGCGGCTGTCGGCGGACGAGTTCATGGCGGCCTTCCTGCACGGCGCGCGCGACCTCGTCGGCACGGCCCTGGTCATCGCCCTGGCCAAGGGCACCGTCATCCTGATGCGCGAGGGCCTGATCATCGACACGCTGCTGAATTCGCTGGCGCCGCTGGTGGCGTCCAGCACGCCGGTGCTGGCGGCGCAGAAGATGTTCGCCATCCAGTCGGTCATCAACTTCTTCATCCACTCCGGCACCGGCCAGGCGGCGCTGACCATGCCCATCATGGCGCCGCTGGCCGATCTCGTCGGCGTCACGCGCCAGACCGCCGTGCTGGCCTTCCAGTTCGGCGAGCTGACCACGCCCATCATCCCGACCTCGGGCATCACCGTCGGCGTGCTGGCCCTGGCCCGCGTGCCCTTCGGCCAGTGGGTGCGCTGGATGCTGCCGCTGCAGGGTCTCTACCTCGCCATGGCCCTGGCCCTGCTGGCCTTTCCTGCGCTGACGGGCTGGGTACAGTGAGCGCATGACGCCACCCGTCCGCCGCATCGGCCTGCTGCTGGAGCCGGGTTTCCCGCTGCTCGCGCTGGCCGCCGTCGTGGACAGCCTGCAGGCGGCCAACGAGCTGCAGGATGAGGTCGTCTATCGCGTCGAGGCGTTGTCGATGGCCGGTGGCGCCATCGCAGCACAAGGCGGCGTGTTGTTGCAGACGAGTCCCGCGGCGGCGCCCGCCGACTGGCATGCCGTCTTCGTCATCGTGGCCGAACCGCCACCGCCGAACGAGCCCACGCTCGCCCTGCTGCGGCGCTGGGCGGCCGATGGCGTCGTGCTCGGTGGTCTCGCCGCCGGCGCCGCCTGGCTGGCCGCCGCCGACCTGCTCGACGGCCAGCGTGCCTGCGCCGACTGGCCGCTGCTGGACGGCCTCGCCGATGCCCACGCCAACGTCGCCTGGGCCCAGGGGTTGTGGGACATCAATGCCGCCGGCGACCGGCTGAGCGCCGCCGGCACCGCGGCCATGGACCTGTGCTGCGCCTGGCTGGCCGCCCGGCATGGCGAACGCCTCGGTCCCGAGCTGATGCAGGCCCTGGGCTTGACGGGCCTGCGCCCGCGCGACGAGCGCCAGCGCGGCGGCTACAGCGAGCAGCGCGGCGCCGGCAGCCCCAAGCTGGCCGAGGCCCTGGCGCTGATGGAAGCCAACCTCGGCGAGCCGCTGCCGACCGAGGAAGTCGCCACCTTGGTGGGCGTGTCGCGCCGCCAGCTGGAGCGCCTGTTCAAGCAGCACCTCGACACCCTGCCCTCGCGCCACTACCTGGAGCTGCGCCTGGCGCGCGCCCGCCGGCTGCTGCAGCAGAGCTCGCAATCCATCCTGCAGATCGGCCTCTCCTGCGGCTTTTCGTCCGGTCCGCATTTCTCCAACGCCTACCGCGCCCACTTCGGCCGCACGCCGCGCGACGAACGCAGCCAGCGCGCCCAGGCCTGGCGCGCCGAACCTCTTTCAGGAGACCGCCCATGAACACCCTGCTGCTGCGCCCCGTGGCGGCGGCCGACCTGCCCGACCTCGTGCGCATGGCCGCGGCCAGCGCCGACGGCATCAGTTCGCTGCCCAATGACGAGGCCAAGCTGCGCGCGCGCATCGCTGCCTCGCTGCAGTCCTTCGCCAGCCCCGACGACGCCAGCGGCGAGGAGACCTATCTCTTCGTGCTGGAAGACGCCGGTCGCATCGTGGGTTGCTCCGGCATTGCCGCCAGCGCCGGCTTCTTCGACCGCTTCTACAGCTACCGCAACGAGTTCGTCGTGCACGCCAGCACGGCGCTCGGCGTGTCGCAGCGCATGCACACCCTGCACCTCTGCCACGACCTGACCGGCACCACGCTGCTGACTTCTTTCTACCTGGAGCCCGACTACGAGCAGGGACCGGCCGCCCAGCTGCTGTCGCGCGCGCGCCTGCTCTTCATCCGCGACAACGCGGCGCGCTTCTCCGAGCGCATCGCGGCCGAAAGCCCCGGCATCACCGACGCGGCCGGCCAGAGCCCCTTCTGGGATGCCGTCGGCCGGCGCTTCTTCGGCATGGCCTACCCCGAGGCCGAGGCCATCATCGGCGGCCGCAGCCGCGCCTGCATCGCCGACCTGATGCCGCCCTCGCCCGTCTACGTGGCCCTGCTGCCCGAGGCCGCGCAGTGGGCGCTGGGCCAGCTGCATCCGGTGGGCGAACTGCCCTTTTCCATCCTGCAGGACGAGGGCTTCGACGCCGACACCTATGTCGACATCTTCGACGGTGGACCGACCGTGGAGGCGCCGCTGGCGTCCCTGCGCAGCGTGAGGCTGGCGCGGGATGTGATCGTTCAGGACGACCGCCAAGGTCCGGGCGAATGGGCGCTCGTCGCTTGCACCGAGCGCGCGCGCTTTCGCGCCGTGCTGGCCGAAGTCGGCCACGACGTGGACGCGGCCACCGCGGCGCGCGTGGGGGCACAGCCGGGTGAACGGCTTCTCGTGACGCCGCTGCAGACGGAGGTGGCCGCATGAGTCCCCTGCTCATCCCCAGAATCGGCCTGCAGCTGCCGCGCTACCACTTCCGCCTCGGCCGCGTCGTGCATGCGGCCGCCGAGCTGGACCTGTTCCGTGTGCAGACGACATTGCTGCTCGGCAACGACCACACGGGCGCGGCCGAGCTGACGCAACTGGAACCCACGCCAGAGTTGCCGCAGCTCATCGCCGCCGCCCAGCAGCAGCTGCGCGAACGGCCGGCGGACTTCGGCGACACCCTGGTCTGCGAGCTCCCTGGCTGGCGCGATGCGCAAGGCCGTTCGCCCTTCTGGCAGGCCCTGGGCGCGCGCTTCTATCCCGGCGACCCGGCCGAAGCAGAAGCTCGCCTGGGCCCCGACTGGCGCAGCCATCTCGCGGCCCTGCTGCCGCGCCAGACGGTCTATCTGTCCTTCCTCGGCGATGCCGCGGAACGCCACGTGCTGGACGTGCCCGACACGCACAAGCCGGTGCTCGCAGCATTGAGGGCAGCAGGCTTCCAGCCGCCGGTGCACGCACGCATCGACGACGGCGGCCCGGTGCTGACCTGGCGGGCTTCCTAAGGGGCCACCCGCCCGGGACATTCCCGCCCCCGGCACAGCGACGCAAGTCGGCGTCGCCCCGCTGCAAGTCGCCACCTTCCGCCGATACAGCCCCGTCACTACCGTGCGCTCCTGGGTCCGAGGCCGCCATTCCGGCGCCGCCCTCCTCCTCTGGAGTGCACATGAAGAAGACATCAGTCGTTGGCATCGTGTTGTGCGGCATGCTGGCCGCAGCCTCCCTGCCGGCCGTGGCCGGCAAACTCTTCCTCTCCGGTGGCGCCTATGAAGACGCCAACACCGACCTCTTCGTCAACGGCCTGCGCAAGGCCACCGGGCGCGACTCGGGCTTCACGCCCAACATCAGCAGCACCAGCAACTGCGGCACGAACTGGAACACCACGGCCTGCCCGCGCATCGCCGTCATCACGGCCGCCAAGGACAGCTACGCCACCGGCCTGGATGCCTTCAGCAACGACATCCCCGCCAGCGGCTCCACGCCGCTGAAGCGCGGCTACTACAACCTCTTCCAGACCCACGGCTTCAGCCCGAAGTTCATCACCGCCCACGTCGACAACTACGGCGTGCACACCAGCGCCAGCACGCCCGAGGGCCAGGCCAATATCGCCATCCTCAACCAGGCCGACGCGGTGTGGTTCGTCGGCGGCGACCAGGCCAAGATCATCCGCACCTTGCTGACCGACAGCGGCGCCGACACGGCCCTGGCCGCCGCGCTGCGCAGCCGCTGGAGCAATGGCGGCGGCAGCATCGTCATCGCGGGCGACTCGGCCGGCAACCACGCGCTGAACGTCAACATGCATGCGGCCGGTGTCAGCTACGGCTACCTCTACTACGGCGCCGACCTGCCGGCCACGCCCGTCACCGGCTGGCAGACGCTCGGCGACACGCGCGACGGCCTGACGGCCCTGCGCTATCTCGAGAACGGTGCGACCATGAAGGCCCTGGGCTATCTGCCGGCGGGCATCCTCAGTGACACGCATTTCGACAGCCGTTCCGGTCGCCTCGGGCGCCTGGCCGCGGCCCTGCGCGACCTGGGCGTGGCCCAGGGCTTTGGCGTGGACGAAAACACCGGCGTGGTCGTCGACACCTCGGCGCAGACGGCCACGGTCTATGGCGCCAACAAGTTGCTCATCGTCGACACGGCCGGCGCGAGCGTGCAGACCGGCAGCTACTACAAGGTCAACGGCCTGCGCGTCAGCCTGCTGACGCCGGGCGACAAGTACAACTGGTCGAGCAAGGTCGTGACCAGCAGCAAGAGCGCCATCGGCACGGCCTACTACTACGGCAGTGCCTACAACTCGGCCGACATCTTCGCGGCGCTCGAAACGTCCAAATCCCTCAGTCGCACCGTCGACCAGACGCCGACGGTCAACGTGGGCACGGCGCCGGTGCCGGTCTACAGCAGCGGCCCCAGCTACCCGGGCGGTTCACCCGTCATCCATCTGCGCTTCACGCGGGATGCAACGAGCAAGGGCTACTACGGCAGCGGCAAATACACGGTGGACAAGGTCAAGGTGGACATCTACTGATCACCCCAACGGGGCCGCGGCGCGGTAGGCTGCGCGAATGACGCCCATTCGTGTCAGCTCGACAGCCCAAGACCCATCACGCCGGCTGCGCCGCTCGGTCCTCGGCGCGCTGGCCGCCTTGTCCGCTGGCCTCGCCCTGGCCCAGAACGACTCGACAACCGGCCCACCGCGGCGCGTCGTCTTCCTCGCCCAGGACTTCCGCAACGGCGGCATCACCACCGTCTACCGTGGCTTCGAGCAGGCCTGCCAGGAGCTCGGCTGGAGCCTGAGCATCGTCAATGGCAAGGGCGACAAGGCGATCATCCGCAAGCTGTTCGACGAAGCCTTGGCGGCGGGTGTCGACGGCATCGTGCTGGGCGGCTTCGACGAGAGCGACATCGCCGACCGCCTGGCCGGGGCATCTCGCGCCCTGCCCGCGCTGGTGGGCTGGCATGCATCGGCGCGCCTCGGGACGACGCCTCATCTGTTCGCCAACGTCAGCACCGACCCCAATGCCGTCGCCGACATGGCCGCGGCCCTGGTGGACCCGCCGGCCGGCAGCCAGGCCGGCGTCGTCATCTTCAACGACAGCCGCTTCGACATCGCCAACGCAAAAACGCTGCGCATGCGTGAGGCCCTGTCGCGCTGCGCGCGCTGCGAGCTGCTGGCCGTCGAGGACCTGCCCATCTCCAACGCCGCCAAGGCCATGCCGGCGGCGCTGGAGAAGCTGCAGCAGCGCTTCGGCAAACGCTGGACCCATGTGCTGGCCATCAACGACGTCTACATGGACTCCATGCACTTCCCGCTGCAGGCCCTGGGCCGCGCCGACATCGTCGGCATCGCCGCCGGCGACGGCTCGCGCTCGGCGCTGAGCCGCATCCGCTCCGGTCGCTCGCAGCAGCTGGCCACCATCGCCGAACCCACCGGCCTGCAGGGCTGGCAACTGGCCGACGAGCTGAAGCGGGCCTTCTCCAAGCAAGCGCCCAGCGGCCGCGTCGCCCGCCCCATCGCGGTCACGACGGAGCTGCTGCGCCAGCTCGGCCAGCTGGAAGTCGACGACCTGCTGCCCTACCGCGTCGAGTATCGCCAGCAGTGGTCGATCATGCCGCCCAGCGCGTCGAAGGCCCCCTAGGCCCCTGCCGGCCGACTGATCTGTAAGCAGCTCGACGTCCTACAGCCGGGCGACGCGCCGCGGGCCATCGTTCAGGGGCGCTCACGGTTGAGCGGTGCAGGCCCTGGCATGAGGACTCCCTTTCGACTGACCATGCCGAACTGGTTCGGCAACCTCGACCCCGAACCCGGCAGCCAGCATCGATGCCGATGCCGCCCATCTCTGGGGCATCTGGCGGCAGCGGCATGGTGCCGTCGTGTTGCGCGAGGTCACGACGGACATCCTCGATGGCCGCCAGCCCATGGCCGTCAACCTGGTCCAGCCGGTGGGCTGGCGTTCTCCATCTCGTCGAAGAAGCGCCACGTATCCGCCCCGTCGAACTTGCGCACCTTCACGGCGGCCACCAGGGCCGGGTCGAAGTTCGCCAGGTTGACGCCATGCTTGGCGCCGGGCGTGGGTTGCAGCGGCTCCCAGTGGGTGACGCAGCCGCAGTGGCGGCAGCGGATGTTGCGCAGGGTCCGGTCGCCCCAGATGTACTCCTGCGTCGCCTCGGGGTGGCCCGTGATGGTCACGGTGCCGAACTCGAAATAGACCCAGACGCCACCGACACGCCGGCACAGCGAGCAGTTGCAATCGGTGGCCACCGCCGGCGTGGACGGCAGGGTCAGGCGGACAGCGCCGCAATGGCAGGAACCCTGGTGCATCACCGCCCCCTCAGCCGCACTGGCCCACATAGCCGCAAGCCGTGCAGAAATCGCAGCCGTCCTTGTGGATCATGGTGGCGTTGCCGCAGTCGGGGCAGGGCTTGCCGGCCTGCACCTGCAGGGTGCCGGCGGCAGCCGCGAGCTTGGGTGCGGGCGTCTGCAGCAGACCCATGTCGCTCAGCGGCTGGCCGGCTTCGTCGAGGATGCCGAGCATGGCGTAGCGGTGGATGACCAGCCGCGCGACGTAGGCCACGGTGGACGGCCAGATCTGCTGGCGGCGTTCACCACTCAATGACGGTACCGGCGCCATGAAGTGGCCCAGAGGCTCGCCGACATTGAGCAGCTTGCGCAGCTTCATCGCGATCCAGCCGGGGTCCATCACGCGCATGTCCAGGCTCAGCAGGCGCGCCAGGCCGTCCAGGGCCTTGGGGTAGTTGCCCGAGAAACCCATCGCGCAGGGACGCATGACGGTGCCGCCGTCGGGGGTCGGCAGCACCACTTCCTTCAGCGTCAGCGTGAACTGTTCGTTCGTCGCCGGGTTGTCGACGTCCACGGCCCAGGCCAGGGTGCCGGATACGCCGGTACGCGGCTCGTTGCGGCTGAACATGGCATCCACCACCGGCGTGGCGCCGCCCTCCTGCAGCGCGCCGAGCTGCTCGCAGCGCCAGCGGATGACGGCGGCCGTCGCGGCGACGACGCCGGGGAAGAGGCGCTTCTCACCGCTGGGCGGCATGGGCATCTCGAAGGCGCGTTCCTCGGCCACGGTCGCCAGCGCATCGAGCTTGAGGCGCAGCCAGGCCGCGTCGTTGGTGCGCAGGTCCATGGACAGGGTCTTGGCCAGGGCCGACAGGCCGCGCGGCTGCTCGGCGCCATTGACCCAGACTTCGAAGGGCAGGTTGCGGCCGAACAGGCCGGCGTCGGGGCCCTCCAGCGGCAGTTCGCCGATGAAGAGAGCGAAGTCGCCGTGCGGGTGCTGGATGAGGTAGCTCCAGGCCGGATTGCCGCCCGGCATGTCGGGGCGACTCGGCCAGCGCAGCGAGGCGACCACGGCCTGGGGCAGGCGCTCGACCTTGAGGCGCTGGTTGGCGCCGTCAATGTCGGCGCGCAGCGGCTCGGGTTGCTTGACCTCGGGCGTGACACTGAGCACCGAGCCCAGCACGCTGTTGGGGCGATAGGTGGCCAGGCCCTTCAACTTGCTCTGCCAGGCCTGGATGTAGAGGTCCTGGAAGTCTTCGTAGGGATAGTCGGCCGGCACGTTGACGGTCTTGCTGATCGACGTGTCGATATAGGGCGCGACGGCCGCGACCATGGCGGCGTGGTCGGAGGCGCTCAGTTCCAGCGCGGTGACAAAGGCTTCGCTGAGCGGCGCATCGGCGCCGAACAGGTGGCGGTACAGGCGCCAGGCATGGTCCTCGACGGCGTACTCCTTGAAGCCGCCGCCCTCGGTCTGAGGCAGACGCTTCTTGCGCGTGTAGGTCCAGGAGAAGGCCGGCTCGATGCCGTTGCTCGCGTTGTCGGCGAAGGCCAGGCTGATGGTGCCGGTGGGCGCGATGGACAGCAGGTGGGAGTTGCGCAGGCCCTGCGCGCGGATCTTGTCCTTGAGCCCTTGCGGCAGGCGCGACGCGAAGCTGCCGCCGGACAGATAGAGATCGGCGTTGAAGAGCGGGAAGCTGCCGCGCTCGGCGGCCAGGTCGCTGCTGGCCGAGTAGGCCGCATCGCGCATGATCTCGCTGATGCGGCTGGCCATGTCGCGCGCCTCCTGGGTGTCGTAGCGCAGGTTCAGCATGACCAGGGCATCGCCCAGGCCGGTGAAGCCCAGGCCGACGCGGCGCTTGTTGCCGGCCTCCTGGGCCTGGGCGGGCAGCGGCCAGGGCGTCACGTCGAGCACGTTGTCCAGCATGCGCGTGGCCACGGCCACGACCTCGGCGAAGCCGACATCGTCGAACACCGGCCTGGCGCTGAACGGGTCGCGCACAAAGCGCGTCAGGTCGATGGAGCCGAGGCAGCAGCAGCCGTAGGGCGGAAGCGGTTGTTCGGCGCATTGCCCGGTCACCAGGCCATTGAAGATGACCGTGTTGCCATCGGCCTGGGTCGTGTCGTAGACGGGCTCGATACCAGCCGCGTCGATGGACATGATCTTCGCCGCGAAACGCTGGCTCTTGAGCAGCGCCTTGCCCTGCACCCAGGCCTCGTACTTCTCACGCTTGGCCGGTAGCAGGAAGCCGACTTCGTGCATGAAGGCCTCGCGCGACTCGCCATCGATGATGAGCTCGTGCAGCGTCTGGCAGACGTAGTCACGCCGGCCACCATGCCCGTCCGGCAGGCTGCGCGCGCCGCCCTGGCGCCGCTCATGGATGCGCGAGAACACGCCAAAGTTGGCCAGCAGCACCTGCACGTCCTGCAGCAGCCGTCGATGAATGGACGACAGCCGCACCGAGCAGCTCTGGCTGCTGGACGACACATTGACGGTGCCGTCGGTCTGGAACAGCGCGCGCAGATAGCCGCGCATGCAGTCCTCGCTGCCTTGCCAGACCACTTCGGGCACCGCCAGCTTGGTCTGCGCATTGAAGCCATAGCCATCCAGCACGCGGGCCAGCATGATGGAGCGGATCATCACCAGATTGCGTTCGGCAATGGCAACCGGCTTGACGTGGTACTCACGCGGCGCATGGGCGATGCCGGCGATCAAGCTGTTGATGAAGCCGGCAATGCCGTCGGCGAGCTGGCGCTCTTCGTTCCACAGATTGACTACTGCAGCCTGCTCACCTTTGCCGCGATTCGTGAAGTGGCCATCACCGGTGATCAAGCCCAGCAGCGTGCCCAGCGCCTCGTTGCCTTGAGTACCAAACTGGCCCTTGCCGGATTGCACCCACAGCTCATCACCCGGCTTCAGCTCGGACAGCTTGAGCTTGCCGCGCGCCGTGTAGAACTCGTGCCATGCCGTCGCCTTGATCTCATAGCCCTCGGCCGTCGTGACCTTGAAGACTTCGGCTTGCCCGGCGCTCAAGAACGCAGGCACGGCGGTGCGGATCACGGTGCCCCGCTCGCCGGCACCCAGCGCGCGTTGGTCTACGGTGCATTCCAGCGCCGCGCCATTGGCCTGCAGCCAGGCGATGGGTACGAGGCCATGCTGGGTCGCCAGCCGCGTGTCACCCGTCACGCACGGATTGGTCGCCGCAATCGTCTCGCAGTAATGCAGGTTGTTGTCGGCATTGATGCGGTCCAGGAAGAGCACGCCCGGCTCGGCATGGTCGTAGGTGGAACGCATGACCTGGTCCCACAGCTCGCGGGCGCGCACCTTGCGATAGACCCACTGGCCGTCGCCGCGCTGGTAGGCACCGGCCTCGATCTGCTCGGCGCTGGGCTGGGCGCGGTGGGCCAGCTCGACCTGGCCGTCGGCCTGCACGGCCTCCATGAAGGCGTCGGTGACGCCGATGGAGATGTTGAAGTTGCGCAGGTCGCCCTCGTCCTTGGCATGGATGAAGGCCTCGATGTCGGGATGGTCGCAGCGCAGCACGCCCATCTGCGCGCCGCGGCGGCTGCCGGCGCTCTCGACCGTCTCGCAGCTGCGGTCGAAGACGCGCATATAGCTGATGGGTCCGGAGGCATGGCTGCGCGTCGAGCCCACCCAGGCGCCGAGCGGACGGATGCGGCTGAAGTCGTAGCCGACGCCACCGCCGCGGCGCATGGTCTCGGCGGCTTCGGTCAGGGCCGTGTAGATGCCGGGCACGCCGTCCTCGGGCGTGGCGATGGAGTCGCCCACCGGCTGCACGAAGCAGTTGATGAGGGTGGCCGACAGTTCCGTGGCGGGGGGGCGCCGGGTGGGGGCGGGCGGGCCCGAGCCCCCGCGGGGGGGCGCGCGGGACGGTGCCGGCGGCATACATGATGCGGCCCGCCGGCACGAAGCCGCGCTTCTGTGCGTCCAGGAAGGCGGCCGCCCAGCGGGCGCGGTCGGCCGGCTTCTCGGCTGCGCTGAGCGCGCGTGCGACACGTTCGCGCAGCTCGTCGGCGTGCAGCTCGCCACCCTTGGCATATTTCTCGATCAGGACTTCGCTGCTGATGTCCTGCAGGGGGAGATCGATGGTGGAACTCACGGCAGCCTCGGAATACTGGATAAAAGCACAGTCTACGACTTGACGACCCGACCGTGCGGCGAAAGGGGTGGAGCTTGCCAGCCCGCCCGACAACCCACTTTGACGCGGCGCACAACCTCGCGTCGGGGGTCAGAAGGGGTTGATGCTCTTTTCGCGCCGGTAGTGGAGATAGCCCACGCTGGCACCGGCCCGCAAGCCCACGCCCAGGCGGATGGGAGCCAGCGTGATGCCGTTGAGCCGCTGGTAGTTGATGCCGGCGCCGCCGATGTAGTACAGGCTGCCGTCCACGCCCGGAAAGCGCTGATAGATGGCGCTTGCCCGCGGCAGGTGGTAGACCAGCGTGAACACCTTGGACGCATTGGCGCCCAGGTCGAAGCCGATGGAGGGGCCGGCCCAGTAGACCTTGGCCGCGCCGCCGCCCTTCATCACCAGATCGCCGTTGCCGTAGCGCAGGCCCACGGTGATGGCTGCACCGGCCTCCTCGCCCTTGATGTAGGCATTGGGCCGGCCCTGCTCCTTGAAGGCCTTCTCAATGACCTTGGCCAGGCCCTCGGTGGTCTGACCGAAGAAGTCGGTGGCGGCCTTGACGATGGACTCCTCGTCGTACGTGCTGTCCTTATCCTTGTCCTTGTCGTCGTCGGCGGCGACGGCGGCCACGGGAAGGGCCGAGGCGGTGGCCAGGGCGGCGAGATGTTGCAGGTGCTGGCGGCGGTCGATCATCGGGGGGCTCCTTGGGGCATTCCTTGAGCAGACCAGCATAAACAAAGCCGTGTGAAGTTTGGCCGCCCGTTGCCCCTTCACACAACCTAGACTCAGCAGTCATGTCGTCCAATCCCGACCTCCAGCGGCTGTCCGCCGCGCTCGAATACGTCGACCTCGCCGCCGGCCTGTATCTAGCGGGCGGGGCCGACCAGGCCGCGCGGCTGCTGGCAGCCGCGGCCGAGCAGCAGCTGGGCGACCTGGTGCGGCTGATCGACGCC
>CBHWBD010000122.1:0-14524 GCA_966111775.1 uncultured Comamonadaceae bacterium
TGAGCGAGCTCGCCAACCAGGTGCTCGAAGCCAACACCGACGTGGCGCCCGTCTCGGGCCGCCAGGAGGTGCTGGAGAACCTCTTCAACCGCTTCTGCGGTTGACCTTCGCTCTCCGCTTCTGCGCTTGACGCCCTGACCCTCCATTTCCACGCAGTCCCGCCCAGCTCAGCCCGACCGACAACGCTGCCAATGACGAACACCCTCGCTCAAACGACAGGCGCCGATCGGTCGGGCCGATGTTGATCCCCACCGTCCCGCCGAACCAGCAGTAAGACACAGGCCAAGAGCCCCCCAGATGACAACGAGAGGAGACACAGTGAAAACCCAATACCGCCGAACCGCCATATCCCTGGCCGCCGCCCAGGCCGCCCTGCTCGCCAGCGGCTTTGCCTTTGCGCAGACCGCACCCGCCCCGGCCGCCGCGGCGTCCGCACCCGACGCCAAGACGCAGAAGATCGAGACCGTCACCGTCAGCGGCCGCCGCGCGGCCCTGCAGTCCGCGCAGAAGATCAAGCAGGAGGCCGACGAAATCGTCGACTCCGTCAATGCCGACGACATCGGCAAGCTGCCGGACAAGTCCGTCACCGAGGTGCTGCAACGCATCGTCGGCGTGACCATCGACCGCACCATGGCCAAGGGCGACCCCGAGCACTACTCGGTGGAAGGCTCGGGCGTGAACATCCGCGGCCTGTCCTATGTGCGCTCCGAAGTGAACGGCCGTGACACCTTCTCCGCCAACGGCGGCCGCGCTCTGAACTTCGAGGACGTGCCGCCCGAGCTGATGGCCGGCGTCGACGTCTACAAGAACCCCTCGGCCGAGCAGGTCGAAGGCGCCGTGGGCGGCCTGGTCAATCTGCGTACCGCCATGCCCTTCGACTACCAGGGCCTGAAGGGCGCCATCACGCTGGGCGGCAACTACAACGACCTGCAGGGCAAGTGGAGCCCCGCGGCCTCGGGCCTGATCTCCAACCGCTGGAAGACCGACGCCGGCGAGTTCGGTGCCCTGCTGAGCCTGGCGCGCAGCAAGACGACGACGCGCACCGACCTCTGGCAGGTCGAGCCCTACTACAACATCGACGGCACCCACTGGGCGCCCAAGGGCGCGCAATGGCGCGACTCCAATTTCGACCGCACCCGCGATGGTGCCTACGGCGCCCTGCAGTGGAAGAACGACAACGTCAGCAGCTCGCTGACCTACTTCGAGTCCAAGTACCGCATGCACTGGGACGAGAACGCGCTGTTCGCCCAGTCGACGCCATCCAATCTGAAGCTCTCCTCCGGCGCCACCTACGGCCCCAACGGCGCGCTGCTGACCGGCACGCTGACCGACCCGGCCGACGGCGGCGTCAACTTCGGCGCCGATACGCGCTATATGACGCGTGACTCGCGCACCCGCGACCTGGGCTGGAACCTGAAGTGGAAGGCCAGCGACCGCTGGAGCTTCAGCACCGACCTGCAGATCGTCAAGTCCACGACCCAGGCCTTCGACTCCACCGTCGCCACCGGCCTGCAGATGCCCAAGGAGACGCTGGACCTCACCGGCTCGACGCCCCGCGTCGTCTTCGACGCGACCGACCTGGCGGGCCTGAAGGACCTCGGCAACTACTACTGGGCGTTCACGATGGAACACCTGGACAAGAGCAAGGCCGACTCCAAGGTCTGGCGCGCCGATGCCAAGTTCAACTTCGACAACGCGGTGCTGCAGGACCTGCGCTTCGGCGTCCGCCTGACCGACCGCAACGCGACGACGATCAACTCGACGCCGAGCTACAACTGGGCCGCCATCACCCAGACCTGGCAGCAAGGCTGGGACATCAACCATGTGGCCCGCCTGAACGATCCGCGCTTCAACGCGCCGACGACGCTGCACGAGTTCAAGAACTTCTTCGGCGGCCAGAGCGTGCCCAGCATCTATGTGCCGGCCGTGTCGCTGGCCCAGGGCTACCCGAGCACCTACACGGCTCTGCACAAATACCACGACATCCTCTGCGCCGAGCAGACGGCCGCGGCCGGCTGGGGCAGCGGCTGCGCGGCCTGGACGCCGGCCACCTTCGGCACGGACCCGCTGGGCACCAACGAGCAGCATGAGAAGACGCAAGCGGCCTACGGCCAGCTGCGCTTCGGCTGGGAAGACCAGCCCATGCCCGTGGACGGCAACATCGGCCTGCGCGTCGTGCGCACGGACATGAGGGCCGCCGGCTACATGGTCTTCAAGACCAATGCGCCGACGCTGCAGGCCGGCCAGTCGCTGGGCGGCGTCGCCATTCCGTCGGTGACCGCCTTCTCCAAGCCGCTGGACGCGAACCAGGCCTACACCAATGTACTGCCCAGCCTGAACCTGCGCCTCAAGGCCAGCGACCAGCTGCAGTTCCGCTTCGCCGCGGCCCAGGCCATCTCGCGCCCCGACTTCTCCGACATGCAGGCCTACACGGCCCTGTCGCTAGACACCACCCAGCACACGGTCGGCAACACCGTCGTCGTCGACAACGTCGCGCTGACCGGCAAGGCCAACGGCAACCCGCTGCTCAAGCCCGTCAAGTCCAACCAGCTGGACCTGACCGGCGAGTGGTACTTCTCCAAGACCGGCTCGCTGACCGTGGCCCTGTTCGACAAGGAGCTGAAGGACGTCATCGTGAAGCAGTCGGCCACGACAACGCTGCGCGACGGCGCCGGCAATCCGGTCAACTTCACCATCACCTCGCCGGTCAACGGCGCCAAGGGCCACGCCCGCGGCCTCGAGATCGCCTTCCAGCGCTATCTCGACATGCTGCCGGGTTGGCTGTCGGGCTTCGGCGTGCAGGCCAACTACACCTACGTCGACAGCAAGACCAAGCCCTACGACCCGGTCATGACGGCGTACTGCAGCGGCACCAGCACCGGCCCGGAAAACTTCAACCTCAACATCAACGGTTGCGACACCGACGGCCGCACCTTCGGCAACCTGCCGCTGATCAACCTGTCCAAGAACGCCTACAACCTGGCCATGCTCTACGACTACGGCCCGGTCTCGGCGCGCCTGGCCTACAGCTGGCGTTCCAAGTATCTGCAGGGCGTCAACGTCAACGGCACCAACGGTGGCGACGGCCAGTTGCCCAACAACGGCGGCGGCGTGGCCTGGGCCCTGCCGACCTGGAGCGACGGCTATGGCCAGCTCGATGCCGGCGTGACCTACCGCTTCAGCGACAGCTTCAGCATGAGCCTGGAAGGGCAGAACCTGAACAACGCGCTGGCACGGCAGCTGATGCAGCAGCACATCGGCTTCATGACCCGCGGCGTCAACTACACCGGTCGCCGCTACTCGGTGCAAGCCAGCTACTCTTTCTGAGCGTTGGCAACGCCCGGCGGCTGCTCCGGCCGCCGGGCCTTTCACCCGGAATTCCGATGAAGACCACACCCCTTCTCGCGGCGGCGCTGGCCTGCCTGATCACGACGCAAACCGCACTCGCGGCCGAGGCACCCCGCCTTGTCACGCGGGACGGCCGCCATGCGCTGCTCGTCGACGGCAAGCCTTTCCTGATCCTCGGCGCCCAGGCCCACAACTCCAGCAACTATCCCGGCGCCCTCAAGCCCGTCTGGGATGCGGCGCGGGACTTGAAGGCCAACACCGTGCTGATGCCGGTGGCCTGGGAGCAGGTCGAGCCCGAGGAGGGGCGTTTCGATTTCAGCTTCGTCGACACCCTCGTCGCCGAAGCCCGCAAGGAAAACAAGCGCCTGGTCATCCTGTGGTTCGCCACCTGGAAGAACACCAGCGCTCAGTA
Organism: uncultured Comamonadaceae bacterium; assembly: GCA_966111775.1. GTDB lineage: Bacteria > Pseudomonadota > Gammaproteobacteria > Burkholderiales > Burkholderiaceae_C > Pelomonas. The sequence continues at coordinate 3,761 of CBHWBD010000122.1, forward strand.
CACGCCCGAATGGGTCAAGCTGGCACCCCAGCGCTTCCCCGCCATGCTCGACAAGGAAGGCAAGCCCAGCTACTGCCTGACGCCTTTCGGCGATGAAACGCTGAGGGCCGACAAAAAGGCCTTCGTCGCGTTGATGGGCCATCTGAAGAAGATCGACGCCGACAAGCGCACCGTGCTGATGGTGCAGGTCGAGAACGAGGTCGGCACCTATGGCCTGGTGCGTGACTTCGGCAGCAAGGCGCAGGCCGCCTTCGAGCAGCCCGTGCCGGCCGCGGTGCTGGCGCGCAAGAAGCCGGTGGTGGCCGCTTCGGGCAGCTGGCGCGAGGTCTACGGCGACTACGCCGACGAGTATTTCCACGCCTGGGCCATCGCCCGCTACATCGGCGACATCGCCGCCGCCGGCCGCGCCGTCTATGACCTGCCCATGTACGTCAACAACGCGCTGCGCAACCCGCTGGAACAGCCGCCCAAGCCCTGGAAGGGTGAGTACGCCAGCGGCGGCCCGACCTGGGACGTCATCGACATCTACAAGGCCGCCGCGCCGGCCATCGACATCGCCAGCCCCGACATCTACAACCCCGAGTCAGCGCAGGTGAACGCCAACCTCGGCCTGTTCCAGCGCGCCGACAACCCGCTGTGGGTCCCCGAGTTCGGCACCAAGCCGGCCTATGGCCGCTACCTCTACGCCATGCTCGGCCGCGGCGCCATCGGCGTCTCGCCCTTCGGCGTCGACTACTTCAACTACACCAACCATCCGCTGGGTACGACGGCGACGGACAAAACCCTGGTCGAGCCTTTCGAGCGTGTCTACCGCATGTTCGCGCCCATCCAGCGTCAGTGGGCGCAATGGGCTTTCGACGGCAAGACGCAAGGCATGGGCGAGAGCGACGACCGCAAGCCCCAGCAGCTGGATTTCCCTGGCTGGACGGCCAAGCTGACCTACCGCCTCGGCCGCTTCGGCGAAGCCAGCTGGGGCGGCGAGTTCGCCAAGCCCGCGCCCGGCACCGAGGAGCCGAACGGCGGCGCCGCCTTGGCCCAGATAGGCCCTGACGAGTTCCTCATCATCGGCAACCGCGTGCGTGTGCGCATGGAACCCGCCGCCGGCACCAGCGGCATGATGCTGCGCGCCGAGCAGGGCCGCTTCGATGACAAGGGCCGCTGGGTCATGGAACGCGTCTGGAACGGCGACCAGGTCGACTACGGCCTGAACCTGCCGGCCGAGCCCGTCATGCTCAAGGTCAAGATGGGCCGCCCCCGGCAATGAGCTCCACCCCTACCGGCTTCGCCGGCCCCCTCAAGGGGGCGCCGCTGGTGGCCCGGCAAAGCCGGTTCCACGGCGGCCGCTGGATGGGGCGGCTGCTGCGCGCCGCCGTCATGCTCGGCGGCTCGGTCATGCTCAACTCGAACGCGGCAGAGCTGGTGCTGCGCTATGACCAACCCGCGCCGGACACGGCCAAGGGCTGGGAGCAGCAGGCCTTGCCCATCGGCAATGGCCGGCTGGGCGCCATGCTCTTCGGCCAGGTCACGCGCGACCGGCTGCAGTTCAACGACATCACGCTGTGGACCGGCGACACCAAGGCCATGGGCGCCTACCAGCCCTTTGGCGATGTGGTGCTGGAGCTGGAGGGCGACGCGCCGGTGAGCGGCTACCGCCGCGAGCTCGATATTGCGCATGCCATCAACCGCCTCAGCTACACGCGGGCCGGCGTTCGCTTCACGCGTGAAACCATCGCCAGCCATCCCGCCCAGGTCATCGCCTGGCGGCTGACGGCCGACCAGCCCGGGCGCTACAACGGCCGCATCGCGCTGACCGACAGGCATGGCGCGGCGCTGACCGCCGCCAAGCAGGCGCTGACCGCGGCAGGCACCCTGCCCAATGGCCTGGCCTATGCGAGCCAGTTGCGCGTGCTGAATGACGGCGGCAGCGTCGCCATCGACGGCGACTCACTCGTCTTCAGCGGCTGCAATGCCTTGACCCTCATCGTCGGCGCAGGCACCGGCTTTGCCGACGGAAAGGCGCCGCTGCCACGCGTGCAGGCGCAAGTCGCCGCCGCCAAGCCCTGGCCGCAGCTGCGCGCCGATCACGAGCGCGACTTCACAGCCCTGCTCGGCCGCGTGCAGCTCGACCTCGGCGCCAGCCCCGCCCCGCGCCGCGCGTTGACGACCGAAGCGCGCCTGGCTGTGTACACGCAAGACGGCGGGGACCCCGAGCTGGAAGCGCTCTACTTCCAGTTCGGCCGCTATCTGCTGGTGTCCAGCTCGCGCGACTCGTTGCCCGCCAATCTGCAAGGCCTGTGGAACGACCATCTGCAGCCGCCGTGGAACAGCGACTACCACTCCAACATCAATCTGCAGATGAACTACTGGCCGGCCGAGGTCACCAACCTCGCCGAAGCCGCGCGCCCCCTGCATCGCTTTCTGCAGCGACTCATTCCCGAGTGGCGCAAGCCCGTCGCCGAACGCGCGGCTCTGGCACTGAAAGACGTCAAGTCCTTGCCGCCCGAAACGCCGCCCTGGGACAACTCGGTGCAACCGCCGGTCGAGACCTTTCTGACCCGGGACGGACAACCCGTGCGCGGCTGGACGCTGCGCACCGAGACCAATCCCTTCGGCGCCATGGGCTATCTCTGGAACATGACGGGCAACGCCTGGTATGCCCGCCACTTCTGGGAGCACTATGCCTTCACCCAGGACAAGACCTGGCTGCGCGACACCGCCTGGCCGGTGCTGAAGGAAGTGGGCGAGTTCTGGGAAGACCGGCTCAAGGAAACGCCCGACGGCAGGCTGGTCGCACCCAACGGCTGGTCGCCCGAGCATGGCCCCATCCAGGACGGCGTGGCCTACGACCAGCAGATCCTGTGGGACCTGTTCGACAACATGGCCCAGGCAGCCGACGTGCTGGGCGACAAGGCCGCACAGGCCAAGGCGGTCGGCATCCGCGACCGCCTTGCCGGCCCGCGTGTCGGCAGCTGGGGTCAGTTGCTCGAATGGCTGGAAGAGCTGAAGGACCCGGTGCTGGACACGCCGCGCGATACCCACCGCCACGTGTCCCACTTGTTCGCCCTCTTCCCCGGCCACCAGATCTCGCCGGCGCGCTCGCCCGAACTCGCCGCTGCAGCGCGCAAGACGCTGGAAGCCCGCGGCGACGTCAGCACCGGCTGGTCCATGGCCTGGAAGATGGCCTACTGGGCGCGGCAGCGCGATGGCGACCATGCTCACAGCCTGCTGCGCGGCCTGCTGGCCACGCCCGGCGCCCACAAGGCCGTCGCGGGCGCCGAGGTCCACCAGGGCGGCACCTATCCCAATCTCTTCGACACCCATCCGACCTTCCAGATCGACGGCAACTTCGGCGCCACCGCGGCCATCGCCGAGATGCTGGTGCAATCGCAGGACGGCGTCATCGATCTGCTGCCCGCCCTGCCCGCCGCCTGGCCTGAAGGCTCGGTCAAGGGCCTGCGTGCCCGCGGCGGCTTCGAGGTCGACGTTGCCTGGGCCCGCGGCCGCGTCACGAGCGCCACCGTGCGCTCGGTGGCCGGCGCCGGTGGTGGCCGCGTGCGCATCGGCGACCGCGTGATAGCCCTGCATCTCAAGCCTGGCCAGGCCAAGACCATTCACTGAAGAAGATGAATCGCTTTCTTTTTGTCGCCCTCCTCGCCGCACTGCCGCTTACAGCGCAGTCACTCGACCTCAGCAAAGGCTGGCAGATCGCCGTCACCGATTTCGAAGGCGAGGCCAAGCTGACGGGCGACAGCGTCACCGTGCCCAAGCCCGCCAACCCGCGCGTGCCCAACAGCCATGTCGCCGCCAAGCGCAGCGACGATGGCGCGCTGACCCTGCAGTTCAGCAACTCCTGGATCGCCCAGCTGCGCTGGCAGGACGGCAAGCCGCTGAACCTGAACCCCTACCTGGCCCAGGGCACCGTCGAGTTTGACTTGAATGTCGTCGACCTCGCCCACGGCGGCATGAAGTTCAAGCTCGGCTGCGGCAAGGACTGCGAACGCAAGATCCCCTTCCTGTTCGCCGGCCGTGAGCTGATCGGCAAAGGCACGCAGCATCTGTCCTTCGCGCTCAAGTGCTTCTGGCGCGAGGGCGACGATTTCTCCAACGTCGACGTGCCCTTCACGCTGGAAGGCACGGGCAGCGGCGAGCTGCAGATCAACCAGCTGCGCTTCAACAAGCACGGCAAGGCGACCACGGCCTGCCCCGACTACCGCACCCAGTCCGTCACGCCGGAACGCCTGCAGGAATCCTGGGCCGTGGACTGGTGGCTGCCGCGCCATGAGCAGAAGCTGGCCGAGATCCGGGCCCACCGCGAAGCCGGCCGGCGTGTCGACCTGGTCTTCCTCGGCGACTCCATCACCCAGGGTTGGGAGAACGAGGGCAAGGCGGCCTGGGCCGCCAACTTCGCCAAGTACAACGCCGTGGCCCTGGGCTTCGGTGGCGACCGCACCGAGAACCTGCTGTGGCGTCTGCAGCATGGCGAGCTGGACGGCATGAGCCCGAAGGCGGTCGTTGTGATGATCGGCACCAACAACACCGGCGACCGCCTGGAAGCCCCGGCGCTGACCGTCGCCGGCATCAGGAAGAACCTCGACGAGATTCGCAAGCGCCAGCCCCAGGCCCAGGTGCTGCTGCTGGCCCTGTTCCCGCGCGGCGAGAAGCCCGACGACCTGATGCGCCGGCATAACGCTCGCATCAATGCGCTGCTGCCGCAACTGGCGGATGGCAAGCAGGTCGTCTTCCTCGACATCGGCCGCGCGCTCACGAATCCGGACGGCACGCTGTCCAAGGACATCCTGCCGGACTGGCTGCATCTCAGCCCGCAGGGCTACGACATCTGGGCCCGCAGCCTGGACGCCACCTTGACCCCCTGGCTCGCTCCCTGACGGACGTGCCGCAGTACCTCTCATGACCTCCCTGACCTACTCCAGCCCCTTTCCCGCCGACTTCGTCTTCGGCGTTGCCGCCGCCGCCCCGCAGATCGAGGGCGCCGCCTTCACCGACGGCAAGGGCGAATCCATCTGGGACCGCTTCAGCCGCCAGCCTGGCAGGGTGCACGACGGCGACACCCTCGACGTCGCCTGTGACCACTACAACCGCTTCGACGACGACTTCGCGCTGATGGCCTCGCTGGGGGTCAAGAACTACCGCCTGTCCCTGGCCTGGCCGCGCATCTACCCGAACGGCGACGGTGAGATCAACCCCGCCGGCCTGGACTTCTATCACCGCCTCTTCGCCAGCATGAAGAAGCACGGCATCACGCCCTGGGTGACGCTGTTCCACTGGGACCTGCCCCAGGCCCTGGAAGACCGCGGCGGCTGGACCGCGCGCGTGACGGTGGACGCCTTCGCCTGCTATGCCGACACCGTCGTCAAGGCCTTCGCCGGCGAGGTCAGCCACTGGATCACGATGAACGAGATCCGCTGCTTCACCCAGTTGGCCTATGGCTATGGCACCAAGGCCCCGGGTCGCCAGGAGAGCGCGGCCGTCGTCAACCAGACCTTCCACCACGCGCTGCTCTGCCACGGCCACGGCGTGCGTGCGGTGCGCGAGTTCGGCGGTGCCGGCGCGGTCGTCGGCCTGACGGACAATCTCGACGTCTGCATCCCCGTCACCGAGACACCGGCCGACATCGCCGCCGCCAAGGCCTGGTTCCTGCAGATGAACGCCCATGTGCTGGGCGCCATGCATGCCGGCCACTACCCGGCCGACTACCTCGAACGCGTCGGCCCCGACGCACCGAAGGTCGAGCCCGGCGATTTCGATCTCATCAGCCTGCCCACCGACCATCTCGGCCTCAACATCTACACCGGCACCTATGTGCGCACCGGCAAGAACGGCGCGGCCTTCGAAGCCCTGCCTCCGCCCGTCAACTACCCGCGTGCCGACAGCCCCTGGCTGCGACTCGTGCCCCAGTCCATCTACTGGGCCACGCGCCTGGCCCATGAGTGCTACGGCCATCAGTCGCTCTACATCACCGAGAACGGCTGCGGCTACAACGACGAGCCGGTGGTGAACGGCGAGGTGCTGGACCTGCACCGCCGCGACTTCCTGCGCAACCACCTGCGCGAAGCCCACCGCGCCATCGGCGACGGCGTGCCGCTGCACGGCTACTTCCTGTGGAGCTTCATCGACAACTACGAGTGGGAAGACGGCTACCAGCGCCGCTTCGGCATCGTGCATTGCGACTACGCCACGCAAGTGCGCACGCCCAAGCTGTCGGCGCATTACTACGCCGACGTCATCCGCGAGCACCGCATCCTCTGACCTGAAACCGGGCTGAAACCGTGAAGCCTATATTCCTCGCGCCGCAGCGGATTTCCGCCCGCCTCGCGGCCTACCGAGGAAGATCCAGATGACCCCGACCCGCCCCCTGCGCCGCCGCCAACTCCTTGCCACCGCCACGCTGCCGGTGCTCGCGCCTGCCGCATTGGCCGCAACCCAGCAGCGCCCTGCCGCGCCGGCGATGACAGCGCTGACATATTCCAGCCCCTTCCCCGCTGATTTCGCCTTCGGCGTCGCTGCGGCGGCGCCGCAAATCGAAGGTGCGGCCTTCGAGGATGGCAAGGGCGAATCCGTCTGGGACCGCTTCGCGCGCATCCCCGGCAAGGTCTACCAGGGCCAGACGCCGGACGTGGCCTGCGACCACTACCACCGCTTCGACGAGGACTTCGCGCTGATGGCCTCGCTCGGCATCAAGAAGTACCGCCTGTCCATCGCCTGGCCGCGCATCTACCCCAAGGGTGACGGCGAACTGAACCCCGCGGGTCTCGACTTCTACCGCCGCCTCTTCGCCAGCATGAATAAGCACGGCATCGAGCCCTGGGTGACGCTCTTCCACTGGGACCTGCCGCAGGCGCTGGAAGACCGCGGCGGCTGGACGTCGCGCGTGACCGTTGACGCCTTCGCCCGCTATGCCGACACCGTCGTCAAGGCCTTCGCCGGCGACGTGAAGCACTGGATCACCTTGAACGAGATCCTCTGCTTCACGCTGCTGGGCTACGGCACCGGCAGCAAGGCACCGGGCCGCAAGGAAAGCGCCAAGGTCGTCAACCAGACCTATCACCATGCGCTGCTGTGCCACGGCCACGGCGTGCGGGCCGTGCGGGCCTTTGGCGGCAAGGGCGCCGTCGTCGGCCTGACCGACAACTGCGCTGTGTCGGTGCCGGTGACTGAAACGCCGGCCGACATCGCCGCCGCCAAGGCCTGGTTCATCGACAGGAATGCGCAGATCCTCGGCGCCATCCATGCCGGCCACTACACCGCCAATTTCCTGGCCCGCGTGGGCGCCGCAGCGCCCGAGGTGCAGCCCGGCGACTTCGCCCTCATCAGCCTGCCGACCGACTTCCTGGGCCTCAACGTCTACAGCGGCACCTTCGTGCGCGCCGGCAAGAACGGCGCGGCCTACGAGGCCCTGCCCCACCCGGAGCACTACCCGCGCGCCGACAGCGCCTGGCTGCGCCTGGTGCCCCAGTCCATCTACTGGGCCACGCGCTTCTGCCACGAAGCCTATGGCCACCAGGCCCTCTACATCACCGAGAACGGCTGCGGCTACGACACCGAGCCCGTGGTGAACGGCGAGGTGCTGGACCTGCACCGCCGCGACTACCTGCGCAATCACCTGCGCGAGGCCCACCGCGCCATCGCCGACGGTGTGCCGCTGAAGGGCTACTTCCTGTGGTCCTTCATCGACAACTACGAATGGGAAGACGGCTACCAGCGCCGCTTCGGCATCGTGCATTGCGACTACGAGACCCAGGTGCGCACGCCCAAGCTGTCCGCCCGCTACTACTCCGAAGTCATCCGAGAACGAAAAGTCCTGTGAACACCACCACCCTCCACATGGCGCAGGCGGCGCCGGCGGCCAGCGACCGCCTGCCGCTGAAGCAGAAGATCGGCTTCGGCCTGGGCTCCGTGCTCGACATGTGGGGGCATTGGCTCTATGCCTCGCTGGCCTTCCAGGTGTTCAACATCTTCCTCGGCGTGGCGCCGGGGCTGATCTCGACGGTGCAGGCGATCAAGATCGTCATCGATGCCGGCTCGGACGCGCTGTTCGGCTGGTTGTCGGACAACACGCGCAGCCGCTACGGGCGCCGCCGGCCCTTCATCCTCGTCGGCGGCGTGCTGGCGGGCATCGGCCTGCCGCTGATGTTCGCTGTCGGCCGCGGCTGGACCGACATGCAGTACTTCTGGTTCATGCTGGTCAGCATGGTCATCTACGTGCCGGTGATGAGCTGCTTCAACATGCCCTGGGTGAGCCTGGGCGCGGAGATGACGCCGGACTATCACGAGCGCACCAGCGTCATGGCGATCCGCAACGCCATCCAGAAGGGACCCGAGCTGGCGATGTTCTTCGCCGCCCAGTTCACGACCCTGTCCTTCTTCCACGACGCGAACGGCAAGCCCGACATCCTGCGCGGTGCGCAGGTCTACACCGGCATCCTCGGCGCCATCATGGTGGCGGTCTCCATCGCCATCTTCCTGCTGGTGCGCGAGCGCTATTACGAGAAGCTGGTGTCGCATTCGCAGGCCCGCATCCCGCTGGCCGACACGCTGTGGCGCACGCTGCGCTGTGGACCCTTCCGCACCGTGCTCACCATGTCGCTGGCCTACAGCATCGGCACCGCCATGGTCGGCGCCCTGGGCTACTACGCCACCGTCTACTACGTCTGCAAGGGCGACGTGGTGCTGGCGACGAAGTGGAACACCGCCATGGGCCTGGCCGGCATGGGCTTCGGCTTCGCGGGCATTCCCTTCTTCGCGTGGATCTCGCGCCGCTGGGGCAAGCGCACCGGCCTGGCCTGCGTGCTGACGCTGGCCATCTGCGCCTTCATCGGCGACTGGTGGCTCTACGACCCCGAGCTGCCGGTGTTGCAGCTCTTCGCCTGCGGCTTCGTCGCCTTCACCGGCGCCGGCTTCTGGACGCTGTACACGGCCACCATCGGCGACGTCGTCGACTACGACGAGGCCGAGACCGGCCAGCGCCGCGAGGGCTCGTTCTCGGCCTGCCAGTCGTGGATCTCCAAGGTCGGCATCGCCCTGGGCGTGGGTGCCTCGGGCTGGATCCTGCAGTTCACCGGCTTCGACGCCCACAAGGAGGGCGCGCAGGCACCCGAGGCCATCTTCTGGATCCGCATCCTGCTGTCGGGCATTCCCGTCATCGGCCTGGTGCTGGCCCTGATCGCCATCCTGCGCTTCCCGCTGACCGAGGCGCGCATGCTGGAAATCCGCAACAAGCTCGAAGCCACGCGAGGCAAGGTATGAACATCTCACGACGCATGGCCGTGCAGGCCGCATTGGCCGGGGCCTCGCTGCCAGCGCTCGCAACGCCGCGCTTTGCCGCCGGCGTCGAAGGCCAGCGCAGGGCCGACCTGGGCAACGGCACGTATGTGAATCCCATCGTGCCGGGCGACCATGCCGACCCCACCATCCTGAAGGACGGGACCGACTACTGGATGACGTTCTCGTCCTTCCAGTCCTACCCCGGCGCCGTCATCTGGCACTCCACAGACCTGGTGAACTGGGCGCCGGTCGCCGCGGCGCTGACCCAACCCATCGGCACGGTCTGGGCCATGGACCTGATCAAGCACCAGGGCCGCTACTACCTCTACATCCCGGTGCTGCAGGACGCCGGCACCGGCATCTATGTCATCCACGCCGACGACATCCGCGGCCCGTGGAGCGCGCCGGTGGACCTGAAGATTCCCGGCTGCATCGACCCCGGCCATGTGGTGGGTGAAGACGGCAGGCGCTACCTCTTCGTCAACGGTGGCCGCCGCGTCAAGCTCAAGGACGATGGCCTGTCGACCGACGGCCCGTTGGAAGAAAAGGCCTGGACGCCCTGGCAATACCCCAAGGACTGGGTCGTCGAGATGTTCGCGCCCGAAGGCCCCAAGCTGTTTCGGCGCCGCGAGTGGTTCTATCTCATCTCCGCCGTCGGCGGCACGGCCGGACCGCCCACCAGCCATATGGTCACCGTGGCGCGCTCGCGCTCGGTCCACGGGCCGTGGGAACACTGTCCGCATAACCCCATCGTCCGCACCAAAAGCGTCGACGAGCCCTGGTGGTCGCGCGGCCATGCCAGTGTCGTCGAAGGACCGGCGGGCGACTGGTGGATGGTTTATCACGGCTACGAGAACGGCATGCGCACCCTGGGCCGCCAGGCCCTGCTGGAACCCATCGAGTGGACAGCCGACGGCTGGTTCCACGCCAGAGGCGGCACGCTGGACAAGCCCCTGCCCAAGCCCAGATTGAGAGGTCCGGGCGGCAAGCCGAGTCCGGCAGGCTTCGCGCTGTCCGACGACTTCTCCAGCGGCAGGCTCGGCCTGCAATGGGCCTTCCACGCGCCCGGGCCGGATGAGGCCCAACGCCTGCGCTTCGAAGACGGGGCCTTAGTCATCCCCGGCAAGGGCAAGTCCCTGCCCGATTCATCCCCACTGACCTGCGTCGCAGGCGACCGCAGCTACGAGGTCACGGTCGAACTGCAGATCAGCGGCGACGGTCATGGCGGCCTGGCCCTGTTCTACGAGGAACGCGGTCATGTCGGCATCGGCTTCAGCACGACGCAGATGCTGACCTATGGCTACGGCCAGGAGCACTCGTGGATGCGCGAGACCATGAGCACGCGCCGCGTCCACATCCGCCTCGTCAACCGCGAGAACGTCGTCACCTGGCACTACTCGCACGACGGCGGCAGGAGCTGGAAGCAGCACCCCTGGCAGATGGAGGTCTCGGGCCTGCATCACAACGTCTTCGGCGGCTTCG
>CBHWBD010000123.1:0-14413 GCA_966111775.1 uncultured Comamonadaceae bacterium
GGTGTGGGTCATGTATCACATGAACGCCAACATGATGCCGACGCCCGATCCCGCGGCGATGCGCAACATGCCTTGAGCCCGGCATGGGCCGCGCTGCACGCATCGCACTGATCGTTAGCGCGGCTCTCGCCAGCGTCGGCTTCCTGGCGCTGGCTGCCTGGCAGGTCCAGCGCCTGGGCTGGAAAGAGGACCTGATCGCTCGCGTCGAGCGACAGGTCCATGCGGCGCCGGTCGCGCCGCCGCCGACTTCGGCTGCGGTCTCCAAGGTCGACGAATATCGCCCCCTGCGACTGCGCGGCCACTTCGAGCCGCGTGAAGTCCTCGTGCAGGCCACGACCGAGCTCGGCGGTGGTCACTGGGTGCTGGCGCCGCTGCGCCTGGACGACGGCAGCGCCATCCTCGTCAATCGCGGCTTCGTGCCGCCCGAGCAGCGCGCGCCCGAGCAGCATGCCGCGCCGGCCGGCCCGGTCGAACTGATCGGCCTGCTGCGCCTGACCGAGACCGGCGGCGGCCCGCTGCGCAAGAACGTGCCTGAGGAAGGCCGCTGGTATTCGCGCGACGTGGCGGGCATCGCTGCCCAACTGGGCGTGGCCGACAAGGTCGCCCCTTACTTCGTCGACGAGTCCGCCGACCCCGCCCAACCTCTGCGTTATCCGCGTCCTGGCCTGACGGTGATCCGTTTCGCCAACAATCACGCCGTCTACGCCGCCACCTGGCTGGCGCTCGCGGCCATGACGGCCGCCGCGGTGGGTTATCTGCTGCGTGAAGAGCGCCGGCGCGCCACGCCTTGAACACGACCTCGCTGCCGTCCACCGTCGAACCCGTTGCCGTCGCGCCCGAGCGCCGCGCCGGCCGCGCCAATCTGCGCCAGCTCATCGAGCTGCGCTGGCTGGCCGTCGGCGGCCAGCTCGCCACCGTGCTGGTCGTGCATGTGGGGCTGGGCATCACGCTGCCCTGGGCCGAGATGATGAGCCTGCTCGGCATCCTCGTTGCCTTCAACCTCTTCAGCCTCTGGCGCAACCGCCTGACCCAGCCGGTCTCGCAGATCGAGCTCTGCATCGCGATGTTGGTCGATGTGGGCGTGCTGACCGGCCAGCTCTACCTGGCCGGCGGCAGCGACAACCCCTTCATCTACCTCTATCTGCTGCAGGTCGCCGTGGCGTCCGTGCTGCTGCGCCCGGCCTATCTGTGGGCCGTGGTGCTGAGCGCGGTGACCGGCTTTGTCGCGTTGATGGAATGGCACCGGCCGCTGTTGCTGGACCCGACCTCGCCGACGACGCTGTCGCCCAACTACCTCGGCGGCCTGCTGCTGTGCTTTTTGCTCAATGTCGGCCTGCTCAGCGTCTTCATCGTGCGCATCAACCGCAACCTGCGCCAGCGCGACGCCGAGCTGGCCGAGCTGCAGCAGCGCGCGGCCGAGGAGGTGCACATCGTGCGCATGGGCCTGCTGGCCAGCGGTGCCGCGCACGAGCTGGGCACGCCACTGGCCACGCTCAGCGTCATCCTCGGCGACTGGGCGCATATGGCCCCCTTCGCGGCCGAGCCAGAACTGCGCGAGGAGATCGAGGAAATGCAGCGCCAGATCCTGCGCTGCAAGGCCATCGTCACCGGCATCCTGATGTCGGCCGGCGAGATGCGCGGCGAGGCGCCGCGGCTGACGACGCTGAAGGCCTTCACCGACGGCCTGGCCAAGGACTGGCGCATGGCCCACCCGAATGCTGACCTGGCCCTTCGCAACAAGGATTTGCCCGAGATGAAGATCATCTCGGACACCGCCCTCCAGCAGGTCGTCGCCAATCTGCTCGACAACGCGTTCGAGGCGGCCCCGGGCATGCCGCTGACGCTTGTCGCGGCCTGCCCCGACGAGGAGACGCTGGCCTTGAGCGTGCGCGACAACGGCCCCGGCTTCGACGGCGAGCGGCTCAAGCATTTGGGCGAGCCCTATCAAAGCAGCAAGGGCCAGCCCGGCCGCGGCATGGGCCTCTTCCTGTCCGTCAACGTGGCGCGCACCCTGGGCGGGCGGCTCGAGGCGCGCAACCGCGAAGGCGGTGGCGCCGAGGTCGTGCTGACCCTGCCGCTCGCGTCGCTGCTGCCTCGACAATCCAGGTTCCATGCCCGCTGAAGACGACCGCCTGCTGCTCATCGTCGAGGACGACGACAGCTTTGCCCACACGCTGACCCGCTCCTTCGAGCGCCGTGGCTGGCGTGTCGTGCGCGCCACCGGCCTCGACGACATGAAGAATCTCCTCGACGATCTCCCCGAGGACGAGGAGCTCGGTCATGCCGTGGTCGACCTGAAGCTGGCCAATGGCGCTTCCGGTCTGACCTGCGTGCAGGCCCTGCATGGCTGGGACCCGGAGGTGCTGATCGTCGTGCTGACCGGCTATGCCAGCATCGCCACCGCCGTCGAGGCCATCAAGCTCGGTGCCTGCCACTACCTCGCCAAGCCGGCCAACACCGACGACATCGAGGCCGCCTTCGCGCGTAGGCAGGGCGACGCCGACGTCGAGGTCACGGAGCGCCAGACGGCGTCGATCAAGACCCTGGAATGGGAGCGCATCCACGAGGTGCTGGCCGAGACCGACTTCAACATCAGCGAGACCGCGCGCCGCCTCGGCATGCATCGCCGCACGCTGGCGCGCAAGCTCGAGAAGCAGCGCATCAAGTAGTGATGAGCTCTCTCAAGGCATCCTGCAGCTCCGCCCAGCTGTAGGTCGCCTGGGCCGCCAGAAGCCCCGCCTGGCCGAACACGGGCGTCAGTCCATAACGCTGCAAGCCTGCGGGCAGGGCGGCCCGGCCGCTGATGGCATCGGCCAGCCACTCGCCCGCCGCCGTCGTCGGGGACACGCCATGACCGCCAAAGGCCTGGGCGAACCACAGGCCCGGGGTCAGTTGACCCACCTGGGGCATCTTGTGGCGGGCATAGCTCATCAGTCCGCTCCAGGCGTGCTCGATGCGCACGCCGGCGAGCTGCGGATAGACCTTGAGCATGTCGGCCTTCAGCAGTTCGGCAATGCGATCCGGCTCGCGTTCCTGGATGGAGATGCGGCCGCCCCACAGCAGCCGGTGGTCGGCCAGCATCCGGTAATAGTCGAAGGCGAAGCGGTTGTCGTAGAGGGCCGCTGACGTGCGGATGGGCCGCAGCTTCTCGGGCAGGGGCTCGGTCGCGATGACATAGGTCGCAATCGGCAGGCGGGCGCTGATCAGCTCCGGCAGCAGCTGCTTCAGATACCCACCGCCCGCGACGACGACCTGGGTCGCGCGGATGGCGACGTCCTGCGCGGTACGCAACACGAAGCCGCCGCTGTCGGCCTTGTCGATGGCCGTCACTGCGCTGTGCTCGTGAACGCGGCCCCCCGCCTGCTCGATGATGCGGGCCAGGCCGAGCGCGTACTTCAGCGGATGGAAATGAAAGGCATCGCGTTCCAGCAGCGCGCCGCCATAGCGTTCGGAGTCCAGCCACTGCCGGACCTGCGCGGGCTCAACCTCGTCCCAGATCACACCGAAGTTCTCGCGCAACCAGCCTGCCTGCTCGCGCAACTGGCGCTCGGCGCGCGGGCTGTTGCGGAACCAGTTCAACCACAGGGCGCCGCCTTCCTTGCGGTCGCAGTCGATGGCATGGCGCTCGATGCGCGAACGGATCAGCGCGACGGCCTCGCGGCTGTGGGCATAGAACTCACGCGCCGCTTCCAGGCCCAGGTCGCTGACGAGATCCGCCGCGTCGCGGCTGTAGCCGCCGAACACGAAACCGCCGTTGCGGCCCGAGGCGCCATGGCCGATGGTGTGGGCCTCCAGCACGGCCACGCTGGTGATGCCGCGCTCCTGAAGCCCACGTGCCGTCGCCAGGCCGGCGAAGCCGCCGCCCAGCACGGCCACTTCCACATCGACGGTCGGGCCGGCGAGGGCAGGGAAGCTCAGCTGGGGCGCCGTGGCGGCGTAGTAAGTCTCCGTGTGCATGTGCTGGCTTGATTGGCGGGGTCCAATGTAGCCCGGGTGTGGACGGTGAATACACACCGTTGCGGCGGAAAGGGGGGACTGGCAGAGTCGCGCGACTTGATGTCAGGCCGCGATGCTGTCGCCCACGTCCATACCTGCAAAACTGCTTGCGGCTGCGCTCACGGTTGCTGCATGCACAGACGCGCTTTCGAAACCCATCGATGCGCGTCTCGAGATGGCCGACGACGGGCGCTGCACGCTGCAAGGCAAGCCCGTCGCCCTATCGGAGCTGCGTGCGCGGCTTCTCGAACTCAAGGCCGCCCATCCTGACGTGCAACTCCATGTGGCAGGCAGCGACAAGATTTCATATGCCCAGCTGGCGCCAGTGATGAAGATCGTGGAAGAGACTGGCTTGGCACGCCTGCGCTTCGTCATGGAGCCTTCGAGCAGCTCTGTGAGCGCGCCTCCAGCTTCGGCCGCTCGTCGATGAAGTGCTGTGCCATCGACGCAACTGGGCGTGCAACCCGAAGCAGGCGATGCGGATTGGGGATCGTGGGGCTCGCAAGCTGGGCCGCTGCATTGACGGTGACACTGGTTCAGTGCCTGCTGCTGAGCGCCATCCTGTCGGCGAGTGCCCAAGCTGGCGATATCGACGTGATAGCGAGCCTCAGGGCTCATCAGTTCTCTGAATTGGAACGCCATTACGAAGCAGTCGAATCCAAGTTCGAGCAGCATGAGTTGAGTGAGCGCGGTTTGCTGAGTGCCTACTACCCGCTGTACCGCAAAGAGGACACGCTTTCTGACGACTTCGCCGCGTGGATAGAGCAGCGACCTTCTTCGCCTGTTGCACGTCTGAGTCGTGGCATCTATCTCAGAAAGCTGGGGGAATACCGCAGGGGACGGGGCTACGCCCATCAAACACGGGCAGCGGATCTCGAGTACATGACGCAAATGCATGCCCGGGCGAATGAAGACCTGAGCGTGGCATTGAGACTGCGCCCCGGTTCGTACATCACGGTTCTGCACCTGCTGAACATTGCGCAGTTTTCGCTGGATCGCGAAGCCGCTCGCGCTTGCCTCGACACCGCCAACAGGCTGGCTCCAGACAACCTCTTTGCTCGGGCTCGCTACTTGATCAGTCTTGCGCCGAGGTGGAATGGAAGCCACGAGCAGATGGATGCATTTGTCCAAGAGACAAGGACCAGCGGCGTGACGAGCCAGCTGGGGCGCTGGCTCGAAGCCATCGTCAGTGAAGACCGAGCGGATGTCGCCTTTTATATGGGTGATGACACTGCTGCGGCGGCACATGCCGCGGATGCACTGCGCCTCGCCGCAGATGCAGGGGAGCAATTTCAGTCCGACTTCTTGAGCTTCTCGGTTTGGTACGAGAAGGAGGGCCATCCTGCCTCAGGCCGAGGCATGCCAAGCCGGCCCCGGTGGGTGCCCGTCATTCAATGGGCGACCTGGGGCATCGTCATGTTCGTCGTGATGGGCTGGGTTGCTCGAAGCCGGATGAAGCATCGACCGGAGCAGTTCAGCAATGACATGCGGCACCCTCCGAGCACCCTTGTCATCGGCATCTTGGGTTTCGCGTTGTTTGCAGCGCTCTGCGTGATATCAAACACCACCGGCAAGAACGCAACGACCAGCATCTGGACCAGCCTGCTGTTCCTGTTCTTTTCCGCGATGTCGCTGGCAATGATTGCCGACTACTTCCTTGCCAGGCATCGCCTGACATCCGATGGGCTCGAGTTCGGGCGGCTGTTCGGACGTCGCGGCAAGCTGAGATGGGAGGACGTGAGCAGCGTCGAGTACGCCTCCGTGATGAAGTGGTTCAGGGTCAGGACGAAACAAGGGGCGACGATTCGCATTTCCGCGATGCTGATGGGGCTGCCCGCATTCGCTCAGCAGGTTCTGTCCCATGTCGCCGCAGACAAGATCGCTGAACCCACGAGGTCGATTCTTGCGGAGGCGGCTGATGGAAGGCCGCCACCCGTTTGGGACTGAATACAAAAGCCGCAGGCCACCGCAAAAGCGGCGGCACGTGGGGGCTCAGATTCCGCCAGCAACTCATGCGGCCGCCAGTACAGCGCTTGGTCATGCATGGATTCGCTCAGTGTGCGTCGGCAATGGCCCGTCTCTTTGGGTGCCTTGGCCAGGTGAAATAGTTTTGTGCAAATGTAATTGGATATCATTGCGGACCGTGCGCGACGGTTGCGCATCCAAGGACCCTCATCCATGAAGCTGATTTCGACTCAAGGCGCTCTCCTGGCCGCTGGCCTCATCCTGGCTGGCTGCAGCAGCACCCCTGTGGAGGCGCCCGCACCGGCTCCTGCCCCTGCGCCTGTGGTCCAGACTCCGGCCCCCACGCCGCCGCCCGCGCCGCAGACCCAGGTTGCGAAGGTCGAGGTGCCCGACTACCTGAACCCGAACAGCCTGATCTCCAAGGAGCGCAGCGTCTACTTCGACTTCGACAACTATTCGGTCAAGTCCGACTACGACGCCATGCTGCAGCGCCAGGCCCAGTACATGGGCAAGAACGCCCAGCTGGCCGTCAAGGTCGAAGGCAATGCCGACGAGCGCGGTGGCGCCGAATACAACCTGGCCCTGGGCCAGAAGCGTGCCGACGCCGTCGCCAAGGCCCTGAAAGCCTATGGCGTGCGCGACGGCCAGGTCGAAGCCGTCAGCCTGGGGCGTGAGCATCCCAAGGCCACCGGCCATGATGAAGCGGCCTGGGCGCAGAACCGCCGCGCGGACATCGCCTACCCGCAAAAATGAAGCCCCTCGCTCAGTCTCGCGACGCTGAACGCATGCGAGCCTGATCGGTCTTGCAGACCGCGCCGCGGCAGTGCCGCGGCTCTTCGGCAGGCACAAGACGCCCACTGGGCGTCTTGAGTCCGGCCTCAGCCCCCGAGGGGACGGCGATGCTTGCGGCATTGAGCCGCAAGCACATCGCCCAAGCGGGCCGGCTCGGCGAGGTGGAGTCGGACACAAGCAGTCCCTGCGGACTGCTTGTGCCTACGGAACGCCGTGGGCCGCTGGCCCATGGCAGGCCCAGCGCTCGGCCCGAAAGGCGCTGGCTTAACGCGGGGTGCTACTGGCCCAAGGGGACGTTGGCATTGCGCTCGTCCCCGCCCAGTGCTGCGATGACGCTGGCCAGGTCCGCATCCAGGCGGGCCAGGGTCTGGGCGTCCAGCGTCGTCAGGGCCTGATGCAGCACGCCGTTGACCGGCCCGGGCGCGGTGTCCAGCACGTCGCGCCCGGCGGGCAGCAGCGTCAGTTGCACCGCACGCCGGTCGGCGCCGCCCTTGTCGGCCTGCACGAAGCCGCGGGCGACCAGCGTCTTCACCAGATTGCTGGCCGTGGACTGATGAACGTCCATGGCCCGCGCCAGCTCCCCCGTGCCCACGCCCGGGCGCGACGCGATCACGCCCAGCGCCCACAGCTGGGCACCACCCACGCCGGTCTGCTTCTCGACCTGCTGGAAATGCGTCTTCACCGTGTTGATGACGAGGCGAAACCGCCGCAGCACGCGCGTCGCGGATTCGCTGAGTTCGGGGGGCGCTTGGACCGGGCGTCGGGGCATCGCCCCATGATAGGGGGCGCTCGGCTCAGGCCTGTGAGAGGCCTGACAGCAGCTCGTAGCTGCGCCGCCTCAAGCCGTGGTCGTGGACCGCGCAGGCGACGATGAATTCGTCGGCCTGGGTGCGCTCCCGCGTCGCGGCGAGGCCCGCGCGCACGGTCTCGGGCGAGCCGACGATGGATTCGCTCAGCATGCGTTCCACCTGCAGGGCCTCGGCAGGCGACCACAGCGTGTCCATGCTGGCCACCGGCGGCGGCAGCTTGCCGCGCCGCCCGCGCACCATGCCCAGGAAGCGCTGCTGGGCCGAAGTGAAGAGGAATTGCGCCTCCTCGTCCGTCGGCGCGACGATGACGTTGAGCCCGACCATGGCATGCGGCTTGGCATGGCGCGCGCTGGGCTTGTAGGTCGCGCGATAGATCTGCAGTGCCTGCATCAGCATCTCCGGCGCGAAGTGCGAGGCGAAGGCGAAGGGCAGGCCGAGATAGGCGGCGAGCTGGGCCGAATAGAGGCTGGAGCCCAGCAGCCAGATCGGCACCTCGGTGCCCTGGCCCGGCACGGCGCGCACGACCGCGTCGGCGGCCAGCGGCGCGAGATAGGACTGCAGCTCCAGCACGTCGTTGGGGAAACCGTCCTCGCCCGTGCTCTCCAGGCTGCGACGCAGCGCTCGCATGGTGGGCCTGTCGGTGCCCGGCGCGCGGCCCAGGCCCAGGTCGATGCGGCCAGGAAAGAGTTCGGCCAGGGTGCCGAACTGCTCGGCGATGGTCAGCGGCGCATGGTTGGGCAGCATGATGCCGCCGGCGCCGACGCGGATGCGTTTGGAGGCAGCGGCGAGCTGGCCAATCAGCACGGCCGTGGCCGAGCTGGCCACGCCTTCCATGTTGTGGTGCTCGGCCACCCAGTAGCGCTGGTAGCCCAGCTCGTCCGCCAGGCGAACGAGGTCCAGGCTGTTCAGCAGGGCTTCACGCGTGGTGGCGCCTTCGACGACGGGCGCCAGGTCGAGGATGGAAAGCGGGGGCAGGGCGGTCATGGCGTCATCTTGCCCAGCCTTGCTTGGCCCCGTCAGCCCGGGGCTTTGCGCAGATGTGATTGCAGCCAGGGCAGCAGCTTGCCGCGGTAGGCGGCACTGTCGAAGTCGTGCAGGTCCTCGTGGCCCGCGCCCGGCACCGGCCACAGCGTCTTGGGCTCGGGCGCCGCGGCGAACAGCTGCTCGGTCTCGACCCAGCGCGTGGATTTGTCCTCCGTGCCCGAAGCGATCAGCAGCGGCGCGCGGGCGGCCTTGATGGCCTCGATGGGGCGCAATTCATGCACGCCCAGGTCCAGTCGCAACGGGATCTGCAACAGCAGCAGCGGCGCCGCCCAGGCACCGGCCGGGCCCAGGCGAGCGACCAGTCGGTCCTGCACGGCGTCGGTGATGGTGGGGTAGACCGACTCCAGCACCAGCGCGTCCAGCTCCGGCTGTCTATCGGTGAACAGCAGCGAGGCGCCACCCAGGGACACGCCGATGCCGCCCAGCTTCTCGCCCGGCAGCCTGTGGCGCAGCCACGCAAGCGCGGCCTGCACGCCGAGGGCCTCGCGGCGACCGAAGGTGATGCGGTCGCCGCTGCTCTCGCCATGCGAGGACAGGTCGATCAGCAGGGCGGCAATGCCTTCGCTCTGCAGCCAGCGGGCGCGCTCCAGCATCTGCAGCCGGTTGCCGCGCACGCCGTGCAGCAGCAGCACGGCACCTTCGCCGGCCCGGCCCGGCAGGAACCAGCCACTGACCTGCTGCTTGTCGCCATAGGGGATGTGGACCGTCTCGGCCGCCAGGCCCGGCGGCGGCGGGCCGATGGGGGCGCGCGCGGGTCGGGTCAGCACTTCGCCGGCGGCCAGGCTCACGAGCAGGGTGCCGGCGGCAAGGGCGAGGCCGGTGTAGAGGAGTCGTCGCATGCACGGATGATCGCCGCGCTGCGGTGAATGCCGCGTAGGCCGCGGCCCCGTCGCGACGAGGCCTTAGCCGGCCGTGGCATCCAGGCTCAGCACCGCACGCACGAGTTGCGCGCCATCGGGATGCGCCTGCAACCGCGCGCCCAGGTCGCGCATCAGCGCCAGCATGCGGCGGTTGTCGGCCAGGACGTCGCCGTACAGATGCTGGACGCCGTGGCGGCGCGCATGGGCGGCCAGGTGGGCGATGAGGCGGCGGCCCAGGCCGCGGCCCTGCCAGTCGTCGGCAACGGCCAGCGCGAATTCGGCATGCTCGGGGCGGCCGGTCTCGTGCACATAGCGCACGTCGGCGATGACGGGATGGTCGGGCTCCTCCGCCTCGACGACCCAGGCGACATGCTGGCTCTGGTCGACCTCGGTCAGCAGCTTCAGCAAGGCCGGGCTGAGCTCGCGCAGGCCGACATGGAAGCGCTTGTGGCGAGAGTCCAGCGACAGCGCGCTGAAGAAGGCCTGCTCGGCGACGGCGTCGGCCGCGGCGATGGGGCGCAGCCTGACTTCGCGCCCGCCCGCCAGCAGCCAGCGCTCGGGCGCTGCCGTGGCGGTGGGCGTCGGCGCCGCCCAGGTCAGCAGGGCGTTCACATCCTGGCCTCGGCCGGCCTCAGGTCCAGCACGGCCGGGCCGCTCAGGGCGCTGACGGTGACGCCTTCGTCGCTCTGCACGACGAAGCACTGGCCGGGCTCCAGCACGATGTCGCGGCTGTCGTGGTCGATGGTGACCCACAGGGTGCCGGCGGCGCTGCACAGGTGGGTGGCGCGCGCTTCGGGCAGGCGCGAGATCTGGCCGCGTTGCAGCAGCAGCCGGGTGCGGGGGACGTCGATCAGCATGGTGTGCTCCTCCGGCGGTGGGCTTGCATGCCGGGTTGGCATGCTTGCGTCCTGGCCGTCTGGGGCGGATATTGCGGGTTTGGCGATGAGCCGACAAACGACGATTCGGAAGGCTTCGCATTCCTCCAGCGCATGTCAAACAAGCCCATCGACCATCTCCCGCCGCTGCAGCTGCTGGCCGCTTTCGAGGCGGCTGCGCGCCATCTGAGCTTTACCCAGGCCGCCGAGGAGCGCTTCGTGACGCAGTCGGCCATGAGCCGGCAGATCCGCGCCCTGGAGGACGAGCTCGGCGTGACCCTGTTCGAGCGGCGCCACCGGGCGCTGGCCCTGACCGAGGACGGCCAGCGCCTGCATGCCGCCTGCGCGACCGCGCTGAACACGCTGCGGGTGGCGGTGCGGGCCGTGCGCGAGCCCCACCAGCGCCAGGTGCTGGCGCTGACGACGACCCCCGGCTTCGCCTCGCTGTGGCTGATCCCGCGGCTGACGGCGTTCACGCGGGCCCATCCGGGCATCGACGTGCGCCTGGATGCGGGCCTGGGCAATCGCAATCTCGCCAGCGAAGGCTTCGACCTCGCCATCCGCTACAGCCCGATCGGAGCGGCCCAGGGGCGGCAACTGTTCGCCGAGTCCATGCTGCCCGTCTGCAGCCCGCGTCTGGTGGGTGAACTGGGCCTGCCGCTGCGCGAGCCGGCGGACCTGGCCCGGCACACCCTGCTGCATCTGGCCATGGACGGCGATGGCGCCGGCATGCCGGCCGAGTGGGAGCCCTGGCTGACGGCCTGGGGCCTGGCCGATCTGCGGCCCGCCGCGCGCCTGAGCTTCTCGAGCTATTCGGAGGCCATCGCCGCTGCCGTCGCAGGCCAGGGCGTGGCTCTCGGGCGCCGCCCGCTCGTCGATGCCTTGCTGGCCGGCGGCCAGTTGGTGACGCCTTTCGATGCCGGCATCGCCTCGGCGCGGGCCTACCGGCTCATCGTCGATCCGGCGGCCCGCCATCGGCCTGCGGTCAAGGCTTTCGAGCAGTGGCTGCTCGCGGAATGTGGAAGCACCTAACCCTCCGGTGAGATGCCAACTTTGTCACGATCGGGCGTGACGCCCGGGCAGGGCACGGTCTGCCAACTTGTTCACGAACACTTCGCTCCGTCCCCGTGTTGCGGGTGTCGCCGGGCCTTACACAAATTTCCAAGCAAATTCTTGTCCGTTTGTAAATCAACAAGTTAGGGATATGGCATGGTTATCGCTTAAGGGTTTGGCGTCGCTTTTACTGTTTTTCAGAATTCCACCCATGAAAACCCTGAGCCTGATCGCCGCCGCCGTTGCCCTGACCGCCGCCAGCACCGCCAACGCCGGCTTCGTCGTCTACTCCAACGCCAGCGCCTTCGCCGCCGCTGCCGGCAGCCTGCACAACGAGACCTTCGCGTCGGCTCCGCTGAGCGGCGTGACGACCACCAACTACTCGCGCGTCTACAGCGACTTCACGCTGAGCAGCGTCTCGCATGGCAACTACAGCGGCATCGTCAACAACGTCTACAACGGCGACAACTACGCGCCGGCCAGCGGCTTCACCGGCCAGAACTTCTACGGCTGGGGCAGCAGCGCCGGCAACCAGGGCCCGACGTCGACCTTCACGCTGACCGGCGCCACCGCCATCGGCTTCGACTTCTTCAATACCGACACGACGGACAACTACCTGATCTCCGTCAACGGCATCGACCGTGGCGGCATCGGCTACTTCACGAGCGGCTTCTTCGGCGTCATCGCCACCGGCGGCGACGTGATCAGCCAGCTGCAGATCCGCACCAACAGCTTCGGCGGTTATGTGTCCAGCGCCGGTGTCGACAACGTTCGTGTCGCGGCCCATGCCCTGCCCGAGCCGTCGGCCCTGCTGCTGACCGCCGGCGCCCTGCTGGCCGTCGCCGGCGTCAGCCGTCGCAAGAACGCCCGCTGATCTTCCGGCCCGCGAGGGCCCGGGATTCGCTGATGTGAAGCGCCTTCGGGCGCTTCACTGCTTTGTGGAGTCCGAAGACTCAGCCGGCGAGCCCGGCATACACATGCTGGACGTCGTCGTTGTCGTCCAGCGCGGCCAGGAAGTTCTCCACCTCCTCGAGCTGCTCGGCACTGAGGCTGTCCGGGGCAACGGGGTTCTTGGGGCGGTAGCCCAGCTTGGCGCTGAGGACCGTGAAGCCCTGGGCGGGCAGGGCGCGGCTGACCAGGTCCAGGTCGGCCGGGTCGGTCAGGAAGAGGGTGACGCCGTCTTCGTCGGCGGGCACCAGGTCCTGGGCGCCCGCCTCGATGGCCGCGGTGTCGGCATCGGCACCGGGCGTCGCCGCTTCGGCCTCGATCAGGCCGAGGTGGTCGAAGTCCCAGCTCACCGAGCCCGGCGTGCCCTGCTGGCCTTTGCGGAACAGCACGCGCATGTCGGAGGCCGCGCGGTTGGTGTTGTCGGTCAGCACCTCCACCATCACCGGCACGCGGTGCGGCGCAAAGCCTTCGTAGATGACCTGCTCGAAGTGGACGGTCTCGCCGGTCAGGCCGGCGCCCTTCTTGATGGCGCGGTCCAGCGTGTCCTTGGGCATGGACACCTTGCGCGCGGCTTCGACCGCCATGCGCAGCTTGGAGTTGTCCTTGGGATCAGCGCCGTTGCGCGCCGCGATCATGATGTCCTTGGCCAGCTTGCCGAACAGCTTGCCCTTGGCATTGGCCGCGATGTCTTTGTGTTTGGCTTTCCATTGCGCGCCCATGGGATTCCTGTCTGGTCTGTCGTGTGAGCCCAGCACGGGGAAGTGACGGGCGGGGGCGTTACTGTAAGAGGTGACTGAAACGCTAACCGCTGCTGAACTTGGTGAGCAGGAACTGCTCTACGAAGCCGATAACACTGCTGACGTCTGGTTCGGACAATTTCGTCCAGTCTGCATGCATGGCTAGATTTCGTATTCGAGGCATGGCATCGAGGAGAGATTTTTGTGCGCCGGCAACTAGCCCCGAAGACTTCAGCGCATTGACAACTTCTTGCATCGTTTTGTCCGAGACCGTAAGGCCGCTCGCCTGCGCGAAGCGCTTCAGTGCGTCTTCAAGCGCAGCACAAGCCAATACGGCAGCAACATCTTTATGGCCCTCGCTAAGGGCTTGGCGTGCAAGCGCTACGAAGTCACCAAAGACCTCCCCAGACACCCTGAGTTCCACATCAAACACGTAGCCGCCTTCGAAATCTTCCTTTGCACTCATGAAGACAGCATGCAAGGCCGCAACTGAACTTTCGCTGCCGCCACATTTCTCATAACGCGAAAGAAAGTTTGCGTAGTGAGGCGAGGACTCACCAAATACGGCGCGAATCAAATTCTGCGCACTCGTAGCCCATTGGTGCCACTGGCCATTCGGCACGAAGCGGCTGGACATGCCACTGTTGGACTGATATGGCAGCAAGCCAAAGCTGGCTTGTAGTTCAGCGAATCGCTTTCGAAATGTGGCGCCTAGCATGTGTCGTCCGTTCTGTTGGTTCATCTACTGCGCTCCGCAAATAGGCTCAGTCCGAGCTTCCCAGCGTTGCTGCGACCTTCCTCGTCTGCCCCGCTCGCCACACGCTGAGAATCACCTTCTCCCCGATCTGCCTTGTCTCCAGCAGCGACAGCATGTCATCCAGGTCGGCCACCGCCTGGCCGTCGACGGCCGTGATGACATCGCCCTGCACGATGCGCCCGCTGCGGTCGCGGCCGAAGGGCTTGAGGCCGGCGGCGGCGGCCGGGCTGGCGTCGGCCACGCTGACGAGCAGCACGCCCTTGGGCGCGCCCAGCGCCTTGGCCAGGTTTTCCGGCCCGGCGGTCACGCCGAGGGCGGGGCGGATGAAGCGCCCGTCGCGGATCAGGCGCGGCACGATGCGATTCACTTCGTCGACCGGAATCGCAAAGCCTATGCCCGCGCTCGCCCCGCTGGGGCTGTAGATGGCCGTGTTGACGCCGATCAGCCGTCCCGCCGAATCCAGCAGCGGGCCGCCCGAGTTGCCGGGGTTGATGGCCGCGTCGGTCTGGATGGCGCCCTTGATGGTGCGCCGCGTGACCGACTCGATCTCGCGGTTCAGGGCCGAGACGATGCCCGT
>CBHWBD010000124.1:0-14358 GCA_966111775.1 uncultured Comamonadaceae bacterium
GAGCAGCGGCAGCAGCGTGAACACGCCCGAGTAGGTCGCCGCGCGGAAGGACAGCGGTGCCAGGCTGTGCGTGCCCCAGCCGAGGATGCTGATGACATGCCCACCATTGCGGCGCACCGCCGTGAAGGACGCATCCAGCACTGCGCCGCCCACGGCGTCGAAGACGATGTCGAAGCCCTGGCCGCCGGTGTGTTGGCCCACGTAGTCGGCCACGGTCTCGGTGCGGAAATCGATGGGCGTCGCGCCCCAGGAGCGCACCAGGTCGAAGTCCGGCGTGGCAACGGTCGCGAAAACTCTCGCGCCCCGTGCAACGGCCAGTTGCACCGCGACATGGCCAACGCCGCCCGCGCCGCCCTGGACCAGCACGGTCTGGCCGCCCTGCACCTGGGCGCGGTCCACCAGGCCTTCCCAGGCGGTGATGACGGCCAGCGGCAGCGCGGCGGCTTCGCGCATCGACAGCCGAACTGGCTTGCGGCCCAGCAGGCTGGCGTCGACGGCGATGAACTCCGCCAACGTGCCTTGCAGGCCGGCGATGCCGCCCAGCATGCCGAAGACCTCG
This sequence comes from uncultured Comamonadaceae bacterium, assembly GCA_966111775.1. GTDB lineage: Bacteria > Pseudomonadota > Gammaproteobacteria > Burkholderiales > Burkholderiaceae_C > Pelomonas. The sequence goes on from CBHWBD010000124.1 coordinate 560, forward strand.
TCGCCCGGCTTCCAGCCGGTCACGCCGGTGCCGACCTGCTCGATGACGCCCGCGCCGTCGATGCCGAGCACCGCCGGCAAGGGCTGGCGCGCATGCGCCGCCTGGCCGGCCCGGATCTTGGTGTCCAGCGGGTTGACGCCGCTGGCATGGAGGCGCACCAGCACCTGGCCTTCAGCGGCTTCGGGCCGGGCGAGCTGGACGGCGAGCAAGTCGCCGCCGGCTTGTTCCACGCGCAGGGCGTGCATCGTCACGTTGGGTTGAGTCATGGATGGCCTGCATGGGTGATTGCGATGAACTCAGTTTTGGTCATTCGATCTCGAATGAAAAGCAACGATCTCGTACGTCATTCATGCAATTCCGTATGCTTCGGGTCATGGACTGGGACGACATCAAGGTCTTTCTCGCCGTCGCGCGGGCCGGCTCCCTGGGTGGCGCGGCGCGGGCGCTCGGGCAGTCGCAGCCGACCATGGGCCGACGGCTCAAGGCCTTCGAGGAGAGCCTGGGCACACCGCTGTTCCAGCGCAGCGCGGCCGGCTTCGTGCTGACGGACCTGGGCGAAGAAGTCCTGACCCATGCCGAGCGCATGGAGGACGAGGCCCTGGGCTTTGCACGGCGACTGGCCGGCCTGGGCGATGAACCTCAGGGCTTGATCCGCGTGTCCTCTTCCGACTGGTTTGGCCTGCATGTGCTGGCGCCCGTGTTCGCGGAATTCCGCCAGCGCCATGCGGGCGTCTGCGTCGAGCTGATCACCGATTCGCGCCTGTTCAGCCTCGCGCGGCGTGAGGCCGAGATGGTCTTTCGCATCCGGCCCTTCGAGGGCGCCGAGGTCGTACAGCGCCGGCTGATGACGCTGGACTACGCCCTCTACGGCGCCCCCGGGCAAACAGCGCCGAACTGGGGTGACGGCCAGGGCCTGTCCCTGGTCACCATGGACAGCGCTTTTGCCGAGATGCCCGACGTGCAATGGTTGCAGCGCGTGTTGCCGAATGCCCAGGTGGCCATGCGCAGCAACAACCGCGAGGTTCAGGCTGCACTGTGCGCGGCCGGTTGTGGCTGGTGCGTGCTGCCGCGGCGCCTGGGTGATGCCCACCCCGGCCTGCAGCGCGCCGACCCTATCGATGCGCCGCCCAGTCGCGACGTCTATGTGGGCTATCACCGCGACCTGCGTCGGCTGGGGCGGCTGCAGAAGCTGCTCGCCCACGTCGTGGACCGGCTGGCGCCGGTCACAATGCCCGCAACCGCCCTGCCCTGAGATTGCCGCGATGAAGAAGTTCGCCACCTGGAACGTCAACTCCCTGTCCATCCGCCTGCCCCAGGTGCTGGACTGGCTGGCCGCCCATCCCGTCGACGCGCTGGTGCTGCAGGAGACCAAGCTCACCGACGACAAATTCCCCACCATGGAGATCGGCGAGGCCGGCTACCAGGTGCAGTGGTTCGGCCAGAAGACCTACAACGGCGTCGCCCTGATCAGCAAGACGACGGCCACCGACGTCGTCAAGAACATCACCGGCTTTGCCGACGAGCAGGCCCGCGTCATCGCCGGCACCGTGGACGGCGTGCGCGTCATCGGCGGCTACTTCCCCAACGGCCAGGCACCGGACAGCGAGAAGTTCGTCTACAAGATGAACTGGCTGACGGGGCTGCGCAACTGGCTCGTCGAAGAGCTGAAGGCCCACGAGAACCTGGTGCTGATGGGCGACTTCAACATCGCCCCCGAAGACCGTGATGTCTACGACCCCGTTGCGTGGGCCGGCCAGATCCACTGCACGCCCGAGGAGCGTGAACACTTCCAGCAGCTCATCAACCTGGGCCTGACGGACGCCTTCCGCCTCTTCGAGCAGCCGCCCAAGAGCTGGAGCTGGTGGGACTACCGCAACCTGGCCTTCCGCAAGAACCAGGGCCTGCGCATCGACCACATCCTCGTCAGCGCGGCCTTGAAGGGCCGCGTGACGGCCTGCGAGATCGACAAGCTGCCGCGCAAGAACGAGCGGCCCAGCGATCATGCGCCGGTGATCGTCACCATCGACGGCTAGAGGATGCCGCCTCCCGGGGATGGAGGGGCGCGGCGTGACGGCTCCGCGGCGCGTCGCGTATCTTCGCAGCCTGTCCTGCGGAGGCGTTCATGACCACGCGCAAAGCCCTCGTCCTGCTGCTGTCTGCACTCGCCCTGGCGCCCTCTGCCAGGGCCGATGCGATCACCGACTGGAACCAGCTCGCCTGCGACGTCAGCGCCAAGCTGGGCCCGGGAGCGCCCGGCCACCGGCTGATGGCGGTCGTGCAGGTGGCCGTGTTCGAGGCCGTCAACGCCATCGAGCCGCGCTACCAGCCCTATCTTGAGAAGCTCGCGGCGCCGCCCGGGGCCGCCGTCGATGCCGCCATCGCCGCGGCCAACCGCAGCGTGCTGACGACGCTGATGCCGGCCGAGAAGGCGATGGTGGAGGCCGCCTACCAGGCAGCCCTGAAGAATCTGCCCGATGGGGCGGCCAAGGCCGACGGCATCGCCATCGGCGAAAAGTCCGCCGCCCAGGTGATGGCGCGCGCCGCCGCCGACGGCGCGGACGGCCCGGACAACTATCAGTGGCAGACCACGCCGGGTCGCTACGTGCCCACGGTGGTTCCGGCCGCCCCCACCTGGCCGCGCCGCAAGCCCTGGATGCTGCAAAGCCCCAGCCAGTTTCGACCCGGCCCGCCGCCCGACCTGGCGAGCGAGACATGGGCACGCGATCTTCAGGAGGTGCGCCAGCTCGGCGGCAAGAACAGCACGGCGCGCACGGCCGCGCAGACCGACATCGCGCGCTTCTGGGAAGAGACCCGCCCCCTGGTCTATCACCCGGTGCTGCGCAGCGTGGCCCTGATGCCGGGCCGCAGCGTGGCGCAGAACGCCCGCCTCTTCGCTGCCGCGACCATGGCTGTTGACGACGCCCTGATCGCCGTCTTCGACGCCAAGTACGCCTACAACTTCTGGCGCCCCGTCACGGCCATCCGCACCGAGCACCAGGCCGGTGGTAGCAAGACCGAGGCCGACCTGCGCTGGGTGCCGTTGATCAGCACGCCCATGCACCCCGAATACCCCTGCGCGCATTGCGTGGTGTCGGGTGCCTTGGGCGCCGTCGTCCGGCAGGAGCTGGGCAGCAGCCCTTCTCCGAGGTTCAGCTCCAGCAGCCCGACGTTGCCGGGCGCCGTGCGTGAGTGGAGCAGCATGGACGCCTTCATGGAAGAGGTCGCCCTGGCTCGCATCTACGACGGCGTGCATTACCGCAATTCGACCCGCGAGGGCAGCAAGCTGGGCCAGTCGGTGGGCGACCTGGTGCAGCGCCAGTTCGCGGCACCGGCCGGCGCCGCGCGCTAGGTCATGGCCGGCTTCGATGTCGGCAGTGCGCGGTGACGACGCACCAGCGACGTCAGGATCAGCGTCGCCACGCTCAATAGAGCGAGCCACTTCAGTGTGCTGGCCAGCAGCAGCGGCAGTCGGACCGCCCAGGCCAGCAGGTCGCTCGGGTTGGACGCCGCCACCGCCAGCGCCGCAAAGGAAAGCACATCCTCGGCGAGATCGGCGCCCACGGCGGCAGCCAGGGCCCAGCCGGCGCGGTTGAGCCAGGCCGGCGGCGTCGTGCCCAACTGGATCAGGCCGGCATGGCGGGCGAAGGCGCGGCAGAACCAGGGCGCCAGCAGCCAGGCCCAGGTGGCGATCAGCGCGAAATCCAGCAACAGGGCCAGGTTGGGCCGGGCGAAGACCCGCGCCTGCGCCACCCATTCACCGACGGACGAGAGGCTGAGCTGCCAGCGCTGGAAATCGAGGTTGGCGTCGAAGGCGGCCGAAACCTGGGCGGCGGGCGGCAGCCAGCCCCCCGAGGCGACATGCATCCACCCCATCACCGCCATCAGGCCGACGAGCAGCAGCAGGCCCAGGGCCAGCCGGCCCCAGGACGCCATGCCGCTGCGTTCGCACCAGGCGGTGCGTGCCGGGAAGGCATGGGTCCACTGGGTGACCGACGGATGCGCTTCCATCCTGACCGGCATGCTGGTGCCTTCGTCCACCTCGGCATGCAGGGTGTCCCTGACCTTGAGGCCCGTCAGCGCCCACAGCGGCGTGGCGCAGGTCTCGCTGTTGATGCGGGCGACATGGCGCTGCGGCGGATGCGGATCGAGGACCGGTATCAGCTGCAGCAACTCGGCCTCGCTGGCCGGTGTGGCGTGCTCGGCGTTGGCCGGCAGACTGAGCCCGCAGTGGATGGCCTCGGCCACCAGCCAGGCAAAGGGCGCGCGGGACAGCTCGCTGTAGGGGTAGACGTTGCCGCCGCCGACGTCGCAATGCGAGCCGCGGAACCAGCATTGCCGGATGTCGCCCGGCTGGTGGCCGGCCGTCTCGTAGCTGCCGTTGTGCTGCGCATAGGCCCGCGGCATGAACTGGGCGCGCTGTTCGTCCAGGGCCATGGCCTGGCGCACATGGCGGAAATGCTTGCCATCCAGCGTCGGCCGCGCGGTGATCTTCAGGCCGAAAGGCGGCAGACCGACGCTGGCGACGGTGTCCCAGACGCCGACGAAATGCACCTCGGGCCAGGGCTGGGCCGAACCGGCCTGGCCGAACAGCCGCGCCGCCTGCTCGCGAATGGCCGCGTGGGCCGGCGAGGCGCGCGAGAAATAGGTGGCGACGAGACTGGAGACCAGGGTGTCCTGATGGCTGTCGATGATGCCGAAGGCATTGACCATGCCGCCTATCGAACGCGCCGTGAAGGCGCCGCGCGAGAAGCCGAACAGGAAGATCTGGTCGCCCGGCTGCCAGTTGGCCATCAGGAAGCGATAGCCCTCGGCGACGTTGTCATACAGCCCCCGGCCAAAGGCCAGGCCGTTGACGCGATCCTTGGCGCGGCCGAATTTGTCGGCGAACGTCGTGCCGGGCAATTGCCCCGGGTTGCCGACGCCGGGGTCGTAGTAGACGAGGCGGTCGGGGTCGGGAAACAGGCGCAGCAGTTCCGCCATCAGCACCACGTGGGTGTCGGCGTGGCGGCCGCTGAGATTGTTGTTGGTGCCGTCGCACAGCAGCACGAGTTGACGTGGCGATTTCATGGGGAGCCTCGTGAGGAAAGCACCGGATCGAGTGCAGTCTTGCACCCGATCCGGGCCGCATCATCCCCATAAACGTGGAGGGCGCGCCCTGCGACTTGCCCCTGGCCAGGCATCAGGCCACCGGCGCGTTGGCGTGGCCGTGGCCCATGACGTGGGGCCCGGCCATCGACGGGCCGCCGGTCCTAGATCGCATCCAGATGGCGCTGCAACTGCTCGAAGAAACGGCCCACATGCACGCCGTCGCACAGCGCGTGGTGCACGTCGACGGCCACCGGCATCAGCAGCCGGCCGCCCTCTTCCTTGAAGCGGCCGAAAGCGACCTTGGGCCGGTCGTCGCCCCGGCCTCGCGCATGGGTGAAGGCCGTGAAGGACATCCAGGGCAAGGCCGTCATGTGCACCAGCGTCTCCTCGCGCACCTCGCCCGCATCGTCGGCGGCGAACAGGTCGCCGCTGGCCTGGCGCACGCGGCCCAGGTTCGGCCGGGCCCGCGCGGCGAAGGCCGCCAGCGAGGTGTCGCGTGGCAGCGTCAGGAAGCCGAAGCTGCCGTCCTCGCGCAGCACGGTGGTGCTGGCATGGATGACGGCGAACTCGCGCACACCGCTGCCGTCGGCCTTCAGGGTCTGGCGCATCGCATCGATGCCGTTGGCGGCCTCCAGCGCGGCATGGTGGTAGGCCAGCCAGGGCGTGGCGCCGTGGGTGGCGGCGCGTTCGCGCAGGCCCGTCACGTCGACGGGCGCGGTGATGCTGAAAGCCGGCTGGGCCATGCTGCGGAAATGGGCCAGCGCGGCGCGGCGCGGCCAGGCGTCCAGGGGAATGTCGCGGTCTTGCATGCCCGCATGCTCGCACGGCGGCAAAAAAGAAGCCCGGTCTGCCGAAGCAGGCGGGCTCGAAGGAGTTGACGGGTTGAGGCGCGTCAGTCGCTCAGCTCACCCCGCTGGGACGGACGCACGCCGAAGTCGTAAAGCGCGCGCTGCAATTCCTCGGCACGGTCCTCGCCCAGATCGGCGAAGAGGCGGCTGCTGGAGGCGCTGCGGATCTGGCCGATCCGGTTGTAGCCCAGGGTCTTGGCGTAGGCCAGGGTGCGCGAATTCAGCGGCAGGCAATCCAGCGGCGCCTGGTCGGCCAGGCCGAGCAGTCGTGCATAGGTTTCTGCGGAGATGGACACGATGGCTGCACGTGTGGGCGTCAGGGTTGGGGCCGGATGCAGCGGTTTCAGGTCTGCGTCGGGTGCGGAGCTCGGTGTCTGGAGCTGGTCACCTTGGCAATCCATGGCTGCATGCATCGCGGCCGGGCGGATCAGCCTCCCAGGCGAGGCAGGCCGAGGATTGCGCAGATCAGGTCGATGATTTCCATGGGGAGCTCCGGGGAGATGGTCAAAATTCGCTTGACCCGGACTGTCCTCGTTTTCTCCCCTGCGGAAACCTAGCAAGTCTTCTAGGTTGCAGCGCTTACAACACGCCAGCGGCGACGCACTTGAGCACGGCCTGGTGCTTGGACGTCACGCCCAGCTTGCGCATGGCATTGCCGAGATGGAAGTTCACCGTCTTCTCGCTCATGCCCAGGATGACGCTGACTTCCCAGGCCGTCTTGCCCTGGGCCGTCCAGCTCAGCACATCGAGCTCACGCTTGGTGAGCTTGGGCAGATCGCCCTGGTTCAGATTGGGGCTCAGCAGGCGGTCGGCCGCCGTCAGCGCATGTGCTGCAAGAAGCTGCAATCCTGCAACCATCTGCATCAGCTGCGCGCCGGACCGGGGCAAGGCCTCTTCGCGATCCACGCCGAGCAGGAAATGCTTGTCGCCGGGCAGGTGCAGCTTGACGGCAATGCCCGTCTTGTAGCCGTAGGGCGCCTGCATCTCCCACAGCTCGCCGACGCCGGCACCGACATAGGTCTGCTGGTCGTAGACGACCGGAACGGCCTGGGTCATCAGCCGGGCCATCACCGGGTCGCGCCGGGCGTCGCCGAGGTCCTTGGCGGCGGCGACATAGGCCTCGGGCGTGTTGCCCAGGGAGGTGATCTGGACGTCGGCATCCTGCAGCACGCCCCGCATCAGCACGCCCGAGATGATGGGAAACCCGAGTGCATGCGCCGTCGCGACGAGCCGGCGCTCGAAGCTCTCGAAGTCTTCGCTCAGGCCGACGTCGACCAGTTGCTGATAGTCCATTTCGGGCTTGCCCATACCTGCCAAGTCTGCCAGCTTGTTTCGCACCAGCGCCGACCAGAGACTGCGCTCCCGTTCGAATCACACGACCGCGAGGTGCAGCTCATGCCCAGCCTGATCCAATTGCCCGAAGGCAGCGTCTGCTGGCCGGTTTCCGCCCTGTCCAGCGCGGCACAGGACGTCCGCCACGCCCAGACCTACGTCCATCGCGCCCGTGGCGGCGAGCGCCGCGTCAGCGGCTCGACGCGCTGGGAACGCTGCTATGCGGATGCCTGCGCCTGGGTGGAGTGGGACTGGGTCGAGATCAGCGAGGGCACCGTCGCCCAGGCCGATCCGCTCAATGTAAGGTCGAATGTGCTGCTGCTGAACGAACGCGGCCGGCCACTGCTGTCTTCGCGGCGCCGCGCCACCCTGGCCACCCTGGTCTATCTGCTGCCCTGGCAGGGGCCGGTGCTGGACAAGCTGAGGGCGGACGAACCCGCCCGCCGCGCGGCCTCGCTGACCCAGCGCCTGGCGGCCTGAACCCTGGTGACAGCGTCGGGCGAGAGCTTTGCCCAGAATCGGCGGCTTCACTGCTCGAAGCCGCCACCATGAGTTCTTCCTCTCCCGACGACATCCTTGCGCAATGGCAGGCTGACGAAGCCGCACTGCGCTCGCGCCAGCAACCGCAGGCGGGTCTCGCCTCGCGCGCGATGCTGGCCGGCAAGACCGGTTTGCAGCAGATGCAGGCCATGCTGGATGGCCTGGCGCCGCGCCCGCCCATCAGCGAGACGCTGGACTTCCTGCTGGTGTCGGTCGCCAACGGCGAAGCGACCTTCCAGGGGCGGCCCCAGTTCAAGCACTACAACCCGCTGGGCAGCGTGCATGGCGGCTGGTTCGCGACGCTGCTGGACTCGGCCCTGGGCTGCTCGGTGCATACGACGCTGCCGGTCGGCCGCGGCTACACGACGCTGGAGTTCAAGGTCAATCTGGTGCGGGCGCTGAGCGACAAGGTGCCGCTGGTGCGCGCTCTCGGCAAGGTGGTGCACCGCGGCCGCCAGGTGACGACGTCGGAGGCGCAACTTGTCGGTCATGATGGCAAGCTCTATGCGCATGCCAGCACAACATGCCTGCTCTTCGACCTGCCCGATCCCGCCTGAAACCACCCATGGCCGTGCGCCGCCGCGACAGATGTCGCCTGGCCTTGTTGGCCGGCCTGGCGCTTGCCTGCGCTGGCGCCCGCGCGAACCCCGAGACCTTGCGAATCGAGACCATCCAGTCCGCACCTTTCGGCGTCGTCGAGGCAGGCGTCAGCAGCGGCATGATGTACGAGATCGGCAATCTCATCGCCGAGCGGGCCGGGCGCAAAGCCGTCAACCAGATCGTGCCCTATGCCCGCACGGTGATCAGCTTGCGCAACGGCAGCGCCGACATGGTGATCCGGTTCAGCAACGAGGAACTGGCAGAGGTTGCCGTGCAACTGGCGCGCGTGCTGCCCATGCAGACTGTGCTGATCAGCCTGCCCGGGGCGCATGTCGAAAAGCTGACCGACCTGGCGGGGGCGACCGTCGCGGTAGCGCGCAGTGCGCCGCTGGATCCACGGCTGGAGGCGGTGCCCGGCATTCAATTCGAACGCGTGCAGAACAACGAGATGTCGGTGCGCATGGTCGCTGCCGGGCGCGTGAAGGCGGCCTTCGGCAGCCGGCTGGGCCTGCTCGGCGCGGCGCATCGCCTGGACCTGCCGCTGGACAGGCTGGCGCCGCCGCTGGTGGTTGGCAGTCAGGATTTCTGGCTGCATGTCGCCAGGAAATCCGCCACGCCCGAGCTGCTTGAAGCCCTGAAGCGTGGCCTGGAATCGGCCCAACGTGACGGCAGCATCGAGCAGATCCGGCGCCGCTACGAGGCCGAGGTGACGGGCGCCGGCGATCCGGCCCGGCGCTGACGACGCGTTCAGCGCAGTGCTGAAGCCTCGGCGGCGAGCTGGGTGATGCGCGCCCAGTCCTTGGCATCGACCGCGTCCTGTGGCGTCAGCCAGGAGCCGCCGCAGACCTTGACGTTGGGCAGCTTCAGGAACTGAGGTGCCGTTTCCAGCGAGATGCCGCCGGTGGGACAGAACACCACATCCGGGAAGGGACCGGCCAGGGCCTTCAGCAGGTTGATGCCGCCCACGGCGACGGCCGGGAAGAGCTTCAGGAAACCATAGCCGGCCGCGTTGGCCTGCATGACTTCGGAGGCGGTGGACACGCCGGGCAGCAGCGGCAGGCCATGCTGCTGGCAGGCCGTGCCGATGGCGTCGGTGTAGCCGGGGCTGACGCCGAACTGGCAGCCGGCGTTCCTGGCATTGGCCACGTCCTGGGGCGTGCGCAGCGTGCCGGCGCCGACGATGGCGCCCGGTACCTTGGCCATGGCTTCCATGGCCTGCAGGGCGACGGGGGTGCGCAGCGTCACCTCGAGCACCTTGACGCCGCCGGCCACCAGGGCCTCGGCCAGCGGCACGGCGTCTTCCAGGCGCTGGATGACGATGACGGGAATGACGGGGCCGTGGCTGGCCAGGCTGAGGGTGTCGAGCATGTTCTTCTCTATGTTCATAGCCAAGTGACGGCGCCTTCTTCAGCGGTCAGCACATTGCGGCGCAGACCGGCGAAGAGTTCGCGGCCCAGGCCATGGCCGTTGACGTCGGCTTCATCGGGATCGAGCTTGGCCACTTCGCGCTTGGCCCACTCGGCCTCGTCGACAAGAGCCGCGAGCACGCCATTGACGGCACAGACTCGCACCACGTCGCCGTCACGCAGCTTGGCCAGCGGGCCGCCGGCCAGGGCCTCGGGGCTGACGTGGATGGCGGCGGGCACCTTGCCCGAGGCGCCACTCATGCGGCCGTCGGTGACCAGCGCCACGCGGAAGCCCTTGCCCTGCAGCACGGCCAGCGGCGGCGTCAGCTTGTGCAGTTCGGGCATGCCGTTGGCGTGAGGCCCCTGGAAGCGCACGACGACGACGACGTCCTTTTCCAGCTCGCCGTTCTTGAAGGCGGTGAGCATGGCTTCCTGCGTCGTGAAGATGCGGCAGGGCGCCTCGATGGTGTGGCGGTCTTCCGGCACGGCCGAGGACTTGATGACGGCGCGGCCCAGGTTGCCGTCCAGCAGCTTGAGGCCGCCGGTGGCGCTGAAGGGCTCGGCGGCGGTGCGCACGACGCCGTCGTCGCCGCTGGCGACCGGCAGCGCCTCGCGCACGACCTCACCGCCCTGCCCCACCGCGCGCGGCACGAAGGCATAGGGGCGCAGGCTGTCGCCCGCAACCGAGAGGACGTCCTCATGCATCAGGCCGGCGTCCATCAGCTCGCGGATCACAAAACCCGGGCCGCCCGCGGCCTGGAACTGGTTCACGTCGGCACTGCCGTTGGGATAGACGCGAGCCAGCAGCGGCACGACGGCGGAGAGGTCGGAGAAGTCCGTCCAGTTGATCAGGATGCCGGCCGAGCGTGCGACGGCCACCCAGTGGATGAGGTGGTTGGTCGAGCCGCCGGTGGCCAGCAGGGCCACCATGGCATTGACGATGCAGCGCTCGTCGACGACGTGGCCGATGGGCTTGGCGGCCTGGCCTTGAGCCAATGGACCGCGGCCACTGATCTTCAGCGCCGTGCCGACGGCCTCGCGCGTCAGCGCCGTGCGCAGGTCGTCATGCGGATGCACGAAGGCGCTGCCGGGGGTGTGCAGGCCCATGGCTTCCAGCAGCATCTGGTTGCTGTTGGCCGTGCCGTAGAAGGTGCAGGTGCCGGCACCGTGATAGGCGGCGGACTCGCTCTTCAGCAGCTCGTCGCGGCCGACCTTGCCCTGGGCATAGAGCTCACGGACCTTGGCCTTGTCGCTGTTGGAGATGCCGGAGCTCATCGGGCCGGCCGGCACGAAGACGCAGGGCAGATGGCCGAAATGCAAGGCACCGATCAAGAGGCCCGGCACGATCTTGTCGCAGATGCCCAGCAGCAGGGCCGCGTCGAAGACATCGTGGGTCAGCGCTATTGCCGTGCTCATCGCGATGGTGTCGCGCGAGAACAGGCTGAGCTCCATGCCAGGCAGGCCCTGGGTCACGCCATCGCACATGGCCGGCACGCCGCCGGCGACCTGCACCGTGGCGCCCAGGCGGTGGGCTTCGGCGCGGATCTGCTCGGGGTAGCCCTCGTAGGGCTGGTGGGCCGACAGCATGTCGTTGTAGGCCGTGACGACGCCCAGATGGGGCGCCTTCTCGGCCACGATGCGCAGCTTGTCGTTGGACGGCAGGGCCGCGACCGCGTGGGCGACGTTGGCGCAGCCCATGCGCTCGAAACCGCGCTGGCGACCGCTCATCTTGGCAATGCGGGCCAGGTAGTCGGCCCGCAGCTTGGCGCTGCGTTCGCGGATGCGTTCTGTAACTTGGGTCAGTGTGTCGTGCATTCGGGTCTCCTGCGGCTCTCGTAACCGGCCGTTGAGAATTTAGGTAACCATATTACTTGTCTCCAGGGTCGCCCGGGTTACGTGCTGGGTACGATGGAGGCAATGGCGTCACAGGCAATTCACATTCCCCACGGCCCGGAGCGCAGCGCCCACCTGTTGCAGCGGACGGCGTCCGAATGGCGGGCCAGCGGCGATGACCTGCTGCTGTTTGCCTATGGCTCGCTGATCTGGCGCCCGGAGTTCGAGTATGCCCAGGCCCTGCCGGCCCGGGTGCTGGGCTTTCACCGCGTGCTGCGCATGCGTTCGCGGGTGAACCGGGGCTCGCCCCAGGAGCCAGGGCTGGTGCTGGCGCTGATCTCCGGCGGCAGCTGCCGCGGCCTCGTCTACCGCATCCCGCGCGCCGTGGGCGAAGAGGTGCTGCCGCGGCTGTGGGCACGCGAGATGCCCAACGGCGTCTACGAGCCGCGCTGGCTGAACTGCGACACCTCGGCCGGCCGGCTGCGCGCCCTGGCCTTCACGCTGTCGCGCCAGAGCCCCAACTGGACCGGCCCGCTGCACGAGCCCGAGTTGCTGCACATCTTCCAGCACGCCAGCGGCCGCTACGGCACGACGCTGGACTATCTGCTGCGCACCGTCCAGGGTTTGCGCGAGCACGGCATCCGGGACATGGAGCTGGAGCGCCAGGCTCATCTGGCGGCTCAGCACGGGCTGTGTGCTCCGCTTTGAAGCCCTGATTCAGCCCCGCAGCCGCGCCAGGTCTTCCTCGGTGTCGACGTCGATGTGCACGCCCGGGTCGTCCACGGCGATGGGCTGGGCCGCGTAGCGCGCGACGATGCGCCGGGCGCCCTCGTCGCCCCGCAGGGCCATCAATTCGGAATACAGCTCGGTGCCGAAGCCGACGGGATGGCCCTGGATGCCACGGTACTGGGCATAGCAGACCGGGTAGCGCTCCAGTCCCTCGGCGACGGCCATGATGGTGGTGGGCTGCACCAGCGGCATGTCGGCAGGCAGGATGAGCCAACCATCAGCATCGCCCGTAGCGCTGACGCCGGCCACGATGGAATGCCCCATGCCGATGGGCTGGGGCCGGCCCTGGGCATCGCGATCCGGCAGGGTCACGACGTCACGGGCTGCGATCAGCTTGTGGACGGCCGGCGCCAGCGCCGTCGTCGTCACCACCACGACGGGAAGCTGCGTCGCGATGGCATGGCGCAGGCTGCGCGCCAGCAAAGTGTCTCCGCCGGGCACGCTGCCCAGATGCTGCTCGAGCTTGTGACCCGAGCCGCGGAAGCGCGAGCCGCGACCTGCGGCCAGCACCACGACGGCGGGGCGTCGCTTTGTCATGTGCAATTGATCCTTCCAAACCCACTCGCCGAGCACCGGTCTGCGCCGTTTGCTGCAGTGCCACAAGCATGCCGAGTGGTCTTGCTCTTGAAACTGGGACGTTCACTTAAGGGAAGGTCTGCATACTTCGGGTCATGAGCAAGCTGAGCGAGTTTCGAAAGAGCTATGAACTAGGGGAGCTGGACGAGGCGCAGGCGGCCGATGGACCGCTGGCCCTGTTCAACCGCTGGATGGATGAGGCCATTGCCCACGACGTGTCCGAGCCCACCGCCATGACGGTGGCCACCGTCGGCGCGGACCACCGGCCGTCGACGCGCGTGGTACTCCTCAAGGGCAGCGACGCCCGCGGCATGGTCTGGTTCACCAACTACGAAAGCCGCAAAGGTGAGGAGTTAGCAGGCAATCCTTTCGCGGCCCTGCAGTTCCATTGGGTGGAGATGGAGCGCGTCGTGCGCATCGAGGGCCGCGTCGAGAAGACCTCGGCCCAGGAATCGGACGACTATTACAAGACCCGGCCGCTGGATTCGCGCCTGGGCGCCTGGGCCTCGCCGCAGAGCCGCGTCATCAGCACCCGCGCGGTGCTGGTGGCGAATGCGGCCAAGGCGGTGGTCCAGCACGGTTTAAACCCGGACCGGCCGCCGCACTGGGGCGGTTACCGCCTGGTACCGGACAGTTTCGAGTTCTGGCAGGGGCGCCGCTCGCGGCTGCATGACCGCCTGCGCTTCAAGCTGGAAGGCAGCAACTGGCTGCGTGAGCGGCTCGCGCCCTAGGTGTCGTTTCCCAGGAGGTTGTCCACCCGAGGACGTTGAAGATGGAGGTTCTCACG